>JAAZUU010000043.1 GCA_018624035.1 Rhodobiaceae bacterium
ATTGGTAACGCGACCTACACGGAAACAGCTGTTTCTGGCACGCCGCAGGTTGGTGAAGCCGGATCCGAGGGCTTCGGTAACATCCTGTCGGGTTCGCTGGAACGTTCGAACGTCGACATCACTGAAGAGCTGGTGAACCTGATTACCGCGCAGCGGAACTTCCAGGCATCGGCGAAGGCGATTGAGACGACAACTGGCCTGACACAGACCATCATCAACATCCGGATGTAAAACCGGACCCGGGAGTGCTTGCAACTCATCGTGGTGTTTCATTAAAACGCCGCCAGGGCGTAGGCAGTACATCCTCCGACGTAGCTACGTTTGCCTACTGACCGTACCCGGCCGTACCTATTTCTAACTTATACTGGCTCACTGTGCTGCTCACGTTGATAGCAAAAACGGCGGTTTTTCACGGATTTCAACGGAATATCTATAGGTTTAAGCGGCTTTGCAAGCAGGAGGTCGTCGGTTCGATCCCGTCTGGCTCCACCAAACTTCCCGATCGATTTTTCCCGCACGTTCCGCCCCGGCCTTCGCCACGTCCTCAATAACAGGTCCGTGATATGGCGTGACCCGGCTGGCGGGAGCTGTCCCTTTTCAGGCTGGATTTGTCAGGCTAGCCTGCACTTTTTCTGAGCAGGCATGCGGCCTGTTTTGTGAAGAGCGAGACGGCGAACACTTCATAGGACAGCTTGTTGGCTTCGCAGAATTCCCGCAACGCCCTGAATTCATCCTGTTCCCAGTTTCGATTGACGATCAGTTCATCAAAGATAAGAACAGTTCGATCATCAATGACCGGCGCGGCGTGGGTCAGTGCTGTCATCGTCGAGGAATAGAGGTCGGCATCAAAATTGATCAGGCCCGCCATTGGCCTGGTCTCGCCAAAGAAGCCGGGAAGCGTATCCCTGAACTCGCCGGTGATGAAATCTGCGCCCAGAATGTTCGGCACCTGTCCAAAGCTTGAATAGGTGCCCGGCGGCAGGCCGTGCCAGTTCTCCGGCAGGCCCTCGAACGTGTCAAAGCCAAAGCCGGCGGGGAAGGAGTCGATCAGATAGCGGAAGGAATTTCCCATCCAGACGCCGAATTCATACATGGGTCGACTGCGGTCCGCCCGCGCCACCGCCGCGTCGAACAGCGCCCAGCGGTTGAAGTGGATCTGTGGCAATTCAGGAAGCGACATGATCCACTCAATCGATCTGACAAGGGGGTTGTCGCGATATCCGTTATCGGCCAACTGCCGCAGATGAGAGCTGTTGCCCTCGAAGGCGAGAAGGCCTGCAAGCGTGATATTGGCAAGTTCGTTTGCCGGGTCCTTGCTCAGGCATAATTCGAGGATCGAGCGGGCGGTGTCCCGGTCCTGCGAAAGCGAATGCAGGTTCCAATAGGCAAGTGCGTTGTCGGGATTGACCTCGATAGCCTTTACAAACTGCGTCTGCGCCTCTGACAGCCGTGCCCCGTCATTCAGCAGATTACCGTAATTGATCAGCGCTGGGACAAAGTCGTTTTCCCGTGAAAGCAATGAGGTGAAGACCTCCTCGGCACGCTCCAGCAGGCCGAGATCCTTCAGCGCCAGGCCAAGATTGTTTTTAATGGAAGGCAGCTTGTTGGATTTGAAATTCTCGATGGTTTCATCGCCCTCAATGTCAATGAAACGCTGGCAATGATGGATGGTTTCCAGTGCCTGGCCGAGATTTGAATAGGCTGTTCCCAGAGCAAAATGCAGGAAAAGGGACTCCGGATGGTCCTTCATCAGTTCGCTTGCCACGAATATGACTGTCTGGAACTCCTCACGCCGAAGCAGGCGTTGCACGAGAGTCTGGACTTCACTGCCGATCTCGAGGCCGACAACATCTGCAACATCCACGTCCGAGGTGGAGATCGAACTGTTGCAAGACAGCGAGGCGGAAAGGTCGGAGGTGTGGTTGTGTTGGAACTGGTTCATGAATATCTCCTGCTGGGTCTTAGACGACGCGACGTGGAAAGTTTTAGTTTTTTGGCGCGATGCACCGGCAGGTGGGCCCGCCGTCGGGCTTTTGGCTCCACAGCCCTGACGATGGCGGCGAGATGATACCGCCCGGACGATAGGGCCTGGACGATAGAGCCCGGACGACCCCGCCCGGACGATCCCGCCGAATGAACATCTTGCGTCGGCAGGGATATGCCTCTAGGTTGCCGTCGGTAAAGCGCAACGCCTTGCGGTCACCCGGCCGGGGGCGGCAGGCTTCACAAGCAGGAGTTTGACGGCGATGGCCGTCGGACTCCCCCACTTTCTGTCAGCATCGCTATGATCACCTCATGTTCCGTGGTTGATGGATGCCGCGTCGCCTGTCCTGAAAGTGCCGGATTGGCCCGGGAAGGAGTATCATGAGCATCAGCAAGACGGCATCGACGCCAACGCTGAATACCAATGAGCCGGCGGATGAAGGCGATGTTGCGGACACCGCTTTCACAACCGATCCGTTTTTCGAGCTTGGTCTGGCACCGACGATTGTCGACGATATCGCGGCGCAGGGGTTGACCGATCCGACACCGATCCAGCGGGACGCGATTCCGGCCATTCTCGAAGGGCGCGACCTCATTGGCCTCGCGCAGACCGGCACCGGCAAGACGGCGGCTTATCTTCTGCCTCTGCTGAATGTTCTTCTCGACAGGCGCAAGGCGAAGCTGCCGCGCCATACAAGCATTCTCGTGCTTGTTCCGACAAGGGAACTTGCCTATCAGGTCTCGGACAGCATCAAGGCGTTCTCGACAAGTCTGAAGGTGCGTTACCTGACCATCTGCGGCGGCGAGCGCTATGATTTCCAGATTCGCGCGCTGAAAAAGGGTGTCGATATCATCGTCGCCACGCCGGGCCGGTTTGAGGATCTGCAGGCGAAGGGCAAGATTGATCTGGGGCAGATCGAGCATTTCGTGCTCGACGAGGGTGATCAGATGATCGATCTCGGCTTCCTGCCGCCAATCAGGCGTATTTTCGAGGCGCTGCCGGAAGCAAGCCAGACTGTCTTTTTCTCGGCCACGATGCCTGACGAGATGAAGTCCCTTGCCGAAACCTTTCTCAGTGATCCGGTCATCATCCGTGCCGCGCGCGCGGGCGAAACTGTGGATGCCATCAGCCAGCGCGCCATCCTTGTGCAGAATAGTGACAAACGTGATGTCCTGTTCAGTGAGCTTAGGCAGATGGGGGATGAACAGGCGCTTGTTTTCGTCAGAACGCGCCTGCGCGCCGATGAGCTGGCGCGATGGCTGACCGACAGGGGCATTGATGCGGATGCGCTGCATGGCGACATGCGGCAATATATCAGGCAGAAGGTGTTGCGCCGTTTCAAGACAGGCGGCCTGCGGGTGCTGGTCGCCACCGATGTGGCGGCACGCGGCATCGATGTGTCCGGACTTGGCATGGTGGTCAATTTCGACCTTCCCGAAATGGTCGAATCCTATGTTCACAGAATTGGCCGGACGGGCCGGGCCGGGCAGGCGGGAACGGCGCTGTCGATCTGCAGCGTCGCCGACCAGGAAAAGCTGTCGGCGGTTCTTGCCCATGTTGGTCAGCGGCTTGAGATATACGACTCCGACGGCAATGTTGTGACCGAGTTCAGGCCCGAGCGGGCGCCGAAAAAGGGCCGTGGACGCGGCCGCCCACCGCGTCATGGCCGCGACGGTGGCCGACGTCCCGGTGGATCGCACGGCAAGCCATCCGGCAAGTTCAAAGCGGGTCCCCGGGGCAAGCCCGAGGGCAAGTCGGCCGACAGGTCATCCGGCAAGTCATTTGGCGGGCCGGCTGACGGCGGGGCAGATAAGCATGGCCTGAAACCAACCGGCAAGCCCACAGGCAAGTCCGGCGGGAAGCCCAGTGGGAAGTCCGGCGGGAAGCCCACAGTCAAGCCCGGTGGGAAGCCGAAAGGCAAATGGACCGCCAGCAAGCCGCCTGCCGGTAAATCGCTGTCCGGCAAACCGAAATCCAAATCCTTCGGCGCTTCATCCGGCAAGCCGCACCATGCTGCCGGGGATGGCGCCAAAGGCCGTGCCGAGAGTGGCGCCAACAAGGAGGTGCATGGCAGGGACGGGCGCGGCAAGGACGGGCGCGGCCAGGATCGGGATACCGGCGTCCTCAGCCTGCCGGGTGGTGGCAAACCGGGGAAACCGAAAGGTGGGACAGGCAAACCTCGCAATGCGCGCGGCGGTTCGCCCGCTTCGAGGCGTGGTGGCCAGAAGCGCCCGGACGGCGGCATGCGGCCTCTCCGGCGGCGTCGCAGCCCCTGAACTTGACCCCAAATATTGCTGATGCGACCCTGTCATGGACATGGCGGTGTCTGTCTTCTGGCCGTCATTTGATCGTGAGATTATGAGCGCCTTTCGATGTTTTGTGTAACCGGCACAGTTCACGCACATGGTCACAGGTTTTGCCGGAACGGCGCGGCGTCGGTGCCGGGGCAAACCGTGCCGCTGTTCGTTCTGGCGCTGGTGGCGGCAATCACCTGCTGGCTGGTCTCGAGCGCCCTTCTGCCATCCGGCGTGATGGCGTAATCCGCGTCAGGTTCAACTATCATCGAACATACCGGACCTCGCCCGGACAACGCCCTCATCACCAATGGCGGCTGGCGGTGCCCCGACGGCTATGCGCTTGGCGCGTCCCGCCGGTGCATGCCCGTTCGCGCGCCGTCCAATGCCATTGTGACCGGCAATGTCTGGCGATGCATGGCCGGCTTCGTGCAACGTTCCGGTACATGCGAACGCCTTGTCGCGCCTGCCTATGGCTTCATTCAGGGCAACAGCATCAAATGTACGGCCGGCTACCGGCTTTCCACCGATGATACATGTGTGGTTGTGGTGCCGCCGCAAAACGCCATAGTCGCCGGCAATGACTGGCGGTGTCTGCCCGGATATGCGCGCGATGGCGATCAATGCGCGTTCATCAGGACCCCGGCGAATGGCTATGTCCGTGGCAATCGATGGTACTGTTACACCGGATTCCGGAATACCGGGACGGGGTGCGAGCGGGTCACGGCACCGGCCAACGCGTCGGTCAGGGGCGGTGCATGGACGTGCAATCCCGGCTTCTTTCGGGACGGTGAAGAATGTCTTCGCATCAAGGCGCCCGCCAATGCGCGGATCAACGGCAATGAGTGGGTCTGCAACCCCGGCTATCTGCGAAGGGATGAAGAATGCGCCAGGTTGCCGGTACCGGCCAACGCCACCATTCGTGGCAACAGCTGGCGTTGCAATGGCGGGTTCCAGTTAGATGGCGAGGGGGGCTGCCGGCGGATCGCGCCGCCACCGAACGCCACGGTTCGCGGTCATGGATGGTTCTGCAATCCGGGTTTCAGGCAATCACCTGACGGGCGGTCCTGCCAGCCAATGAATCGAGACCAATGAATTGAGGCCAATGAATTGAGGCCAATGGGCCGGACGGTCACCGGCCCGTGGCGACATGCGCCCTCAACGCATCCTCATATAATGCGACACCCTTGTAGTCACGCATCTGCGGGGTCATCCGGTCCAGTGTGTCGACCAGTGACTCCATCGCCCCGGGTACATCCGCCCAGCGCCCGAGCGGTTCGACATAGGTGCGGATGGTGAACAGGATCTGCCCGCTGCCGGCAAGCTTGCGCAGCGTCTGGCTTTCCATGCGCACAAAGATGTCCTCGATCCCGGCGCCCGGCCTCAGCGGCGCGCGGCGCGTCCGGTGCGGTGTGAAGAGACCGTCGGTTGTCACCACCGACCAGTTCCAGCGGTGGCTGATCGGCCCGACCTGCATGCGGGTGAAGAAGCGGTCCATCGGGGCCTCGAGCTGCGTGGCGTAATGTGGCACCGGTTCATGGATGCCGGCGAGGGGACGCCCCATCTTTTCCGCCAGCACCCAATGCGCGGGAAAGGCGAGCGCTGCTGCGACAAGGCACCAGTCGAGAATGTCCGGGTCATCCGGACGCGCTCGCGGCGCCAGCAGCAGCAAATCCTCGGGCACAAGCCGCGCCGCCGATTCAAGCGGATGCAGGCTCGGATCGGGTGCCGCCAGCGCCGCGCCGTGATGCGTCTGCAGATACGCCGTGACCATCGACAGGACTTCCCGGCTTGCGCTCAGCCCCTCGGGCGTGGCGGCGAAAACCTCGCCATGGCGCCGGTCGAACAGCCTTGCCTTCTCGGCAAGCTGGCGTGTTCGCCTCGCCGGATCACCGAACGCATCCCCGGACGGCAGCCATTCGGCTTCGTCACGGGCCCGTAATCCAAGGGTGAACCGGTGGCCAAGCCGCTGCCAGGGGGTCTGTTCACCGGAGCTGTCCATTTCCATCCATTCATTCCGTCATGCGCCGGCATGTCATGCGCTGGCATCGTCTTGGCCCGGGAATTCCACCCGAGCCAACAGTCTGGACGGTGATCGACGGTGCTGGCAAGCGGTGTGTTCCCGCTGGACCGGACCGGGTTTCTGTCAGACAGGCTGACCGGTGAGTCTGGCCGCGGCGGAGGAGGCCTGCGCGGCGGATTGATGTGGAATCCGCGACCGGATCGACCTGACGAGTGCGGTGATCCGGGCGTTCCGCATTTCATCGGCGCCCGTCCGGACAGCGTTGTTCCGCGCGGCGATGGCCCAGAAATAGGCTTGCTGCAGATCCTTGCGTTCCGCCTTCGGGTGCGACAGCAGAACAGCGAGGTTGAACTGTGCGCCAAGATGATTGGCACCGGCGGCAATCCGGTAGAGTTGGATGGCCCGGCCCATGTCCCTGTTGGTGCCGATGCCACGCTCGAACTGGAACGCGGCTTCAAAAATGGACGACACATGACCGGCGGCGGCGGCACGGGAAAAATGCCGGTGCGACCGGGTCGGTCGTGAGGCCAGCACATTGTGGTCGCGAAGATAGATCAGGCCGAGTATATAATTCGCCATGGCGTGGCCATCGCTGGCATGTGGCGTCAGGATGGTGATGGCGTCACGAATGCGTCCGGCCTTCGCGGCGTCGATTCCCGCCTCGACCGGTGCCTCGGCATGATCGTTGATGGAATTCGGGGCTTCAATATCGGCTCTTGCCGGTGCGGTGCCGGGGGCCAGCATCGCTGCCAGAACAAGAAGCACCGTGAACAATCCGCGAAGATCAGGAAACAGGTTTGCGAATGACGCCGTTACGGTTTTGACGGCGGCGGCGTTGATGGGGTCGTGGGAAGCGGTCATGGTCAATCTCCTGGCAACGGGTCCGTGTGGCGTTCGGCCACGTCGTCAGGCTAGAAAGACAAGGTAAATAAAAAGTTAATTTCTAAATTAATTGTTACATCCTCACGAAAATGTGAAAACGGCACCCTGTGGATCCCGCCATGTTTGCCCCCGGGCAGGCGGTCCGGCGCGGACCGGTTGGACGTCCGGTGCCTTTTGGTTGACAGTGGTCGGGCTTTCGCCTAGATATCCGGCTCTGGTTTTGCAGCGCGCCCATCGGGCGGCCGCAACCCGCTGGTTCCGGAAATTCCAGTCTAGATGAGAGAACAGAACGATGGCCGTTCCAAAGTCCAAGATCACGCGCTCGAAGCGCAACATGCGCCGCGCCCACGACGCTCTGAAAAGTGATGCCTATGTCGAGGACAAGACAACCGGCGAGCTTCACCGCCCGCACCATGTCGACCTGAAGACAGGCATGTATCGTGGCCGTCAGGTCATGAAGGTCAAGGAACGCTTCTAGCCGCCGGCTGGAACCAGGCGCGGCGGCCTTTCCGGCCGTGCCGACATGGTCTTCATGGAGCACAGAAACGCAAAATTCAGCATTGGCGCGATCGTCCGTCACCGCCTGTATCCGTTTCGGGGGGTGATCATCGACGTCGATCCGGAATTCGACAATACCGAGGAATGGTATGATTCGATCCCGGCCGAGGTGCGCCCGCACAAGGACCAGCCTTTCTACCATCTGCTGGCGGAAAATGCCGACAGCTACTACACGGCCTATGTCAGTCAGCAGAATTTGGTGTCCGACAGCGAGAACGGACCGGTTGGCCACCCTGATATTGACGAGCTGTTTGATGGTCTGGACGAGGGGCGCTACACGCTTCGCCGCGAGGCCTGTAACTGAGCCATTGCCTGTGACATCGGCGCGCGTACGCTGCGACAAAGCCGCCCAGACTCAAAAATTCACCTTTCTTACCTTGCATTCATTCTAAGTTGGGCCTAACTCTTTCTATTCAGGACCAAATTAGTCTTGATTATGATAATCATTCGCAACTCCTGGACGCCATCTCGGTGGTCAGAAAGAGGCGCGATCGCAGGAGACGGACTTGCTTCGGCTGAACCGCATGACCGACTACGCCATCGTCGTGCTGGGCGCGCTTGCGCACCGACGCGGCGAGGTGCTGGCCACAGCGCAGCTGGCCGCGCTTACCGGCCTTGCGCAGCCGACAGTCGCCAAGGTCGCCAAGCATCTGCAGGCCGGCAATCTTCTGACCACCCGACGTGGCGCCAGCGGTGGATATGTATTGCAGGGTCGTCCCGAGGATATCTCGCTGGTGAACATCATCGAGGTTGTCGAAGGGCCGATCGCGGTCAATGGATGTGTTGATGGCGCGCAGGATCCCTGTTCGGTCGCGAATTGCTGTTTCATGAGCAATCAGTGGAACAAGGTCAACAGCGCTATTCGCTCGACGCTGGACAGTATCACCCTTGCCGACCTGATTGACCCGTCACAACTCTTCACCGCGCCCATCGGCGGCGCTGACACCTCCCAAACCCCCCATCGCCCCGACGCAGCAAGCGCCGGCGCCTGACCCTAACGAGGAAACTGGATATGGCCGCTACCACGGAAACCATTGAACAGGTCGAACAGGCGACCGGAAAATATAAATATGGTTTCGTCACCGATATCGAGACGGACAAGGCGCCAAAGGGCCTGAACGAGGATATC
This sequence comes from Rhodobiaceae bacterium, assembly GCA_018624035.1. Classification (GTDB taxonomy): domain Bacteria; phylum Pseudomonadota; class Alphaproteobacteria; order Puniceispirillales; family Puniceispirillaceae; genus UBA8309. The sequence continues at coordinate 8,871 of JAAZUU010000043.1, forward strand.
ATCCGCTTCATCTCGGCGAAGAAGGACGAGCCGGAATGGATGCTGGACTGGCGCCTGAAGGCATTCCGGCGCTGGCAGACCATGACCAGCCCTGACTGGGCGAAGCTGGACATTCCGCCGATCGACTATCAGGACATTCATTATTACTCGGCGCCGAAGTCAGCGGAGAAGCTGAAATCGCTTGATGAGGTGGATCCCGAACTTCTGGCCACCTATGAAAAGCTCGGCATTCCGCTGAATGAACAGAAAATGCTGGCCAATGTGGCCGTCGATGCGGTGTTCGATTCGGTGTCGGTCGCCACGACCTTCCGCGAGGAGCTGTCAAAGGCCGGGGTCATCTTTTGCCCGATCTCCGAGGCGATCCGCGACTATCCGGAGCTGGTGCAGCGCTATCTTGGCTCGGTCGTGCCGGTTGGCGACAATTATTTCGCAGCATTGAATTCGGCTGTCTTCACCGACGGGTCGTTCGTCTACATCCCCAAGGGTGTGCGCTGCCCGATGGAGCTGTCGACCTACTTCCGGATCAACGAGCAGAATACCGGCCAGTTCGAGCGGACGCTGATCATCGCCGATGATGAGTCCTATGTCAGCTATCTTGAAGGCTGCACCGCGCCGCAGCGTGACGAGAACCAGCTTCACGCGGCGGTTGTCGAGCTTGTCGCGCTGAAGGATTCCGAGATCAAATATTCGACCGTACAGAACTGGTATCCCGGCGACGAGAACGGTAAGGGCGGGATCTACAATTTTGTCACCAAGCGCGGCGTGTGTCGCGGCGACCGGTCAAAGATTTCCTGGACGCAGGTTGAAACCGGTTCGGCCATCACCTGGAAATATCCCTCCTGCGTGTTGCGCGGCAAGGACAGCGTTGGCGAATTCTATTCCGTCGCGCTGACCAACAACATGCAGCAGGCCGACACCGGCACGAAAATGATCCATATCGGTGAGGGAAGCCGGTCAACGATCATTTCCAAGGGCATTTCGGCCGGCAGATCGCAGAACTGCTACCGCGGGCTGGTGCATATGCAGCCAACCGCCGAGGATGCGCGCAATTTCACACAATGTGACTCGCTGCTGATCGGCGACAGATGCGGTGCGCATACGGTCCCCTACATCGTCTCGCGCAATCCCAGCGCGAAGATCGAGCATGAGGCCACGACATCACGCATCTCGGAGGACCAGCTTTTCTATTGCCTGCAGCGCGGCATCGGCGAAGAGGATGCGGTGTCGCTGATCGTCAACGGCTTCTGCAAGGAAGTGATGAAGGAACTGCCGATGGAATTCGCCGTCGAGGCACAGAAACTCATCGGCATCAGCCTCGAGGGTTCGGTCGGCTGATCGTCGACACTCCCGAGGGTTTTCAAAAGAACGGAAAGACAATGACAGCTTTGCTTGAAATTCGCGATCTTCACGCCTCGGTTGGGGACACACCGATCCTGAAGGGGATCAACCTGACCATCAATGCCGGCGAGGTGCATGCCATCATGGGGCCGAACGGCTCCGGCAAGAGTACCATGTCCTATGTGCTTGCCGGACGTGACGGCTATGAGGTCACCGGCGGCGACATCCTGATGAACGGAGAGTCGATGCTGGAGATGGAGCCTGACGAGCGCGCCCGCGCCGGCATGTTCCTGGCTTTTCAGTACCCGGTGGAGCTTCCCGGCGTTGGCGGGATGAGCTTTTTGCGCGCGGCGGTGAATGCGCGCCGTGTCGAGGCCGGCGAGGAGGAGATCGACCAGCTTGGCTTTGTGAAGATTGTTCGCGAGAAGGCACGTCTTCTCGGGGTCAGCGATGAAATGCTGAAACGCGCTGTCAATGTCGGTTTTTCGGGCGGTGAGAAGAAACGCTACGAAATCCTGCAGATGGCACTTCTCGAGCCGACAATGGCGGTGCTTGACGAGACCGATTCCGGCCTTGATGTCGACGCGCTGCGCATCGTGTCCGAGGGCGTCAACCTGCTGCGCGATCCGGCCCGTGCGATGCTGGTGATCACGCATTATCAGCGCCTTCTGAACCATATTGTGCCGGACTATGTTCATATTCTTGCCGCCGGCAAGATTCGCAAGACCGGTGGCAAGGAACTGGCACTCGAAGTGGAGGAATCCGGATATGCCGGGATCGATGACGCAGCCTGATATGGGTGCCGTGATGACAGATGAGGGGGTTCGCGCCGACGCGCTCGCCCGCTGGCAGCAGGATGGCTGGCCCGGCCCGCGGGTCGAGGCCTGGCGCTTTACCCGCGTCGATGGCCTGGCCGAACGTGATCTTGTGCCGGCAACCGCGCTGAGCGTTGCTGCCAGTAGCCCGGACAGTGGCCCGGGAGCGGCTGCTGCTGCAAGCATTTCAGCGCATGTGATCAGGTTCGAGAACGGCATTCTCGACCCGTCCGGTCTTGCCGCCCTTCCGGCTGGCCTGGCGGTGCGCGAAATGCTGGATGATGAACAGGCACTGTCGCGTCTCCAGCAGATCGCGCCGAAAGGTCATCCGGTCAGCGACCTGTCGCTCGCCGCGATGACCGGCGGCATCGTCATCGATGTCGAAGGCACTGTGCCGTCGCCGCTGATGCTGCTGTTCGAGGGCGGCGAGACCGGCGCATCTGCGCATCCCGCCATCCTCATCCGGCTGGCACCGAAAGCGCATCTGCAGCTTGCCGAATGGCACCAGTCTGATGTCGGGCTGGCGGCCCCGCTGATCGGCGTTGATGTCGCCGCAGATGCACGTCTCGAACAGGTCAAGGTGCAGGCCGAGGGCGTCGCGACAACACATATCGCGGCAACCGGTGTCGCGCTGGGTGAAGGCGCCTCGATCGCCGGGTTCAGCCTGTGTACGGGCGGTGCGCTGGCGCGGCTGGAAACACATGTGGCGCTTGTCGGGTCGGGAGCCGATTGCGAGTTGTCCGCCATCTATATGGGCCGTGGTGAACAGCACCAGGACATCACCACCTATATGGATCATGCTGTTGCTGAATGCACATCCAACCAGATCATTCGCGGGGTGCTGGATGACAGTTCGCGCGGGGTCTATCAGGGGCGGGTCCATGTGGCACCCGATGCCCAGAAGACCGACGGTCAGCAGATGGCCCGCGCGCTGCTTCTCTCGCGCAAGGCCGAGGCCGACGCCAAGCCGGAGCTGGAAATCTATGCCGATGATGTGGTGTGCGCGCATGGCGCCACTGTCGGCGAGCTTGACGCGACGCAGCTTTTCTACCTGACAAGCCGCGGCATCCCCTTTGAGACGGCACGCGCCATGCTGATCGAGGCCTTCCTGATCGACACCATCGAGACCATCGAGAACGACACCCTTGCCGGGCTGCTGCGGCCGGTGGCCGAGGCATGGCTTGCCGGTGGAAAGGATTTGTGATGGACGGTGTACGCCGCGAATTCGATCTTGAGGCCATCAGGGCGGACTTTCCGATCCTGTCGCGGACCGTGCATGGCAAACCGCTTGTCTATCTCGACAGCGCGGCATCGGCGCAAAAGCCGCAACAGGTGCTTGATGCGTTGCTGTCGGCCTATCAGGACACTTATGCCAATGTTCATCGCGGGCTGCATTTCCTGTCCGAGGCCTCGACCGATCTGTATGAGTCGGTGCGCGGCAAGGTGGCTGATTTCATCGGTGCCGCCTCCGGAGACGAGATTGTCCTGACTGCCGGCGCGACGATGTCGCTGAACCTGATCGCGCGGTCATGGGCGGAACCGCGCCTGCAGCCGGGTGATGAAATCCTGATCAGCATTGCCGAACACCACGCCAATATCGTTCCCTGGCAGATGGTGGCGGAAAAAACCGGAGCAAGGGTACGCGCCTTCACTCTGGAAGATGACGGTGCCTTTTCGATGGACCGGCTTCGCGCCGAGATCAGTGACCGGACTCGTATCATTGCGGTGCCGCATGTCTCGAACGTGCTTGGCACCGTGTTTCCGATTGCCGACATTGCCGGCGTGGCGCGAGATATCGGCGCGTTGATGGTGGTCGATGGATGCCAGGGCGTTGTCCATATGCCTGTCGATGTCACCGCGCTCGGAGCAGATTTCTATGTCTTTTCAGCGCATAAGCTCTATGGCCCGAATGGGGTTGGCGTGTTGTGGGGGCGCTCCGAGATCCTGGCCGAGATGCCGCCTTTCCTTTGTGGGGGCGATATGATCGACCGGGTGACCATCGAAAAATCCACTTACGCGCCGCCGCCGCAGCGTTTCGAGGCCGGCACGCCGGCCATTGCCGAGACAATCGCGCTTGGCGCCGCTGTGGATTACGTACAGTCAATCGGCATGGCGGCAATCCGCGACCATGAGCAGCGGATTCTCAGCTACGCGCATCAGCGCCTGTCGGCGGTCGAGGGGCTGAACCTGATCGGTACGGCGGCCGGCAAGTCGGGTGTGGTGTCCTTCACGCTGGACTGCGCGCATCCGCATGATATCTCGACCATCATCGATCATGATGGTGTGGCCATCCGGGCCGGACATCACTGTGCGCAGCCATTGATGGATCACCTTGATCTACCGTCAACGGCGCGGGCTTCGGTTGGCGTCTATTCGCGGACCGAGGATTTCGACGTGCTTGCCGAGTCGCTCGAGAAGGTCAGGCGGATTTTCGGGTAGGGCGCGATGAACGAACAGGATTACAACCCCTATCTTCCCGGCGGACCGGGAAGCCGTCTTCGCGACCGGCCCGGCCCCGCAGGCGGATCCGACGCCGCAGATGGGCCCGGGCCCGGCGATGGACCGGGACTGGCCGATTTCCTGCCCGACACGTCGTCGGGTTTCAGGGCGATGGCGGGATCGTCGCTTGCCGGCGCCACAGGCCCGGCCGACGAATTTGCGGTCGAGGCGGCGTTGAAAAGCGTTCATGATCCGGAAATTCCGGTGAACATCTTCGATCTCGGTTTGATTTATGATGTTGATCGGCGGCAAGATGGAGATGTCTATATCACCATGTCACTGACCGCCCCGGGATGTCCGGTCGCCGGCGAAATGCCCGGTCAGGTTGCCGAGGCCGTGGCGGCGGCGGATGGTGTGGGAGCGGTCACCGTAGAGCTGGTCTGGGAACCGGCCTGGAGCCCGGAGCGGATGAGCGAGGATGCAAAGCTGGCGCTCGATCTCGGATTTTGATAGCCATAGGGATGCAGCGCCCGTCCCGAGCGGACACCGGTCAATGGAACGGAACAGATGTTTGACCCGTCGAAACCAATAGTCACACTGTCAGACGCCGCCGCCGCGCAGGCGCGTCAGCTGATCGAGTCAGCCGATTCCGACATTCTCGGTCTTCGCATCGGCATCAAGACGGCTGGCTGTTCCGGCCTGCAATATGACGTGCAATACGCCACCGAGGTGAAGCCTTTCGAGGATCGCATCGAGGAAAAAGGCGTGACCTTGTTCATCGACCCTACCGCGGTGATGTTTCTTGTTGGCTCGGAAATGGACTGGGAGGAAACCAAATTCTCCTCCCGATTTGTATTCAACAACCCGAATGAGGCCGCGCGCTGTGGCTGTGGTGAGAGTTTCACCGTCGCCGCGCAGGATTGATCAAGGGTCAGCCCGGCACAGGGCATCATGGCTGATTCCCTGATCGGTGGACATCTCTGATGGCAACATCTTCATTGCAAAAGACATTCGCGCTGTTTGGCGAGTTGTGGCGCTATACGGCACCGCGCGGTGACTGGCGGGTTCGTGGCCGGATCGCCGCCGCCTTCAGCGCGCTTGTCGCCTCGCGCGGGTCGAACATCATCACCCCGCTGATGTATGGCGCCGCTGTCGATATTGTAAATCAGGACGCCGGTTTCTCGCTGAAGATGCTGTTGCTGGTGATTGCCGGCTATGCGCTGTCACGGCTTGGCCAGCAGGTGTTTTCCGAGGCCAAGCAATATCTGTTTGCCGCGGTGGCGCAGCGGGCGGTGCGCGGCGCCGCCATCCGCTGTTTTGAATATCTCCACCAGCTGTCGCTGCAATTCCATCTCGACCGGCAGACAGGCGGGTTGACCCGCGCCATCGATCGCGGTGCCAAAGGGATCGAATTCCTGCTGACCATCGTCTTTTTCGAGGTGTTGCCGCTGTTTGTCGAGGTGGTGCTTGTCAGCATCATCATGTGGTTCATGTTCGGCGGTTTCTATGCCGCTGTCACCTTCGGCACGGTGATGGCCTATTGCTTTTTCACCGTCCGCGTCACCGAATGGCGGATCAAGTTCCGGCGCGAGATGAACAATGCCGATGAAAAGGCCGCCACGCGGGCCGTCGATTCATTGCTCAATTACGAGACGGTGAAATATTTCAACGCCGAGGCGGTTGAGACAGACCGTTATGACGAGGCGATGAAGCGCTATGAAATCATGGCGGTGCGGTCACGCACTTCATTGTCTGTTGTGAATATCGGGCAGGGGTCGATCATTGCCATCGGCCTGATGCTGATGATGGGCATGGCCGGCCTGCACATCCAGGAAGGCAAGCTGACGGTCGGCGATTTCGTGGCGGTGAACACCTATCTGCTACAGCTCTACATGCCGCTGAACTTCCTTGGCTGGGTCTATCGCGAGCTGCGCCAGGCGCTGGTCGACATGGAACGGATGTTCGGCCTGCTGGAAGAGGATGTCGATGTCTGGGACCGTCCGGGCGCGCCCGACATCGCCATCGAGGGCGGTGCCATCAGTTTCGAGGATGTGCATTTCTCCTATGGCGACAGGCCGATCCTGCAGGGTGTGAGCTTCACCGTGCCACAGGGCAGGCGGGTAGCGGTGGTCGGGCCGAGCGGGTCCGGCAAGACGACGATCTCGCGCCTCCTGTTCCGGTTCTATGACCCGCAGCAGGGAACGGTCCGCATCGATGGCCAGAATCTGACCAAGGTCACGCAGGGCAGTGTCCGCGCGGCGATCGGCATGGTGCCGCAGGATACCGTGATGTTCAACGCCACCATCGGTTACAATATCGGCTATGGCCGACATGGCGCCAGCCAGGAGGATATCGAGACGGCCTCGAGAATGGCCGCGATTGACGGATTCATCGCCAATCTTCCCAAGCATTACGACACCATGGTTGGCGAACGTGGGCTGAAGCTCTCCGGCGGGGAGAAGCAACGCGTCGCCATTGCCCGTGCGATCCTGAAACGCCCCTCGATCTTCCTGTTCGACGAGGCGACGTCGGCGCTGGACAGCCGCACCGAAAAGGAAATCCAGGCTTCGCTGAACGAGGTGTCGAAGGCGCGCACGACGCTGGTCATCGCGCATCGGCTGTCGACCATCATTGACGCCGATGAAATTCTCGTGCTGTCGGAAGGGCGTGTTGTCGAGCGTGGCAGACATGGCGATCTTCTGGCGCTGAACGGGCTTTACAAGCAGATGTGGGACCGCCAGTCGAAGGGTTTTGCCGATGGCGATCAGGACAGTGGAGGTGAAGTCGTGCCGCTTCCAAAGACGCAGCCTGCGGAATAGAAGGCGGGGTGATGGCGACCGGTGCTGATCATTTCCCCGCCGCCATTGCCGCCGGTCTGGCCCAGCTTGGCGGCGAGGATATCCATATCGAGACCAACACCGGCCGGGTGCGCGGCCATTACTGGCCGGCGCAGGCACCACGGGGCATGCCGATTGTCATCTGTCCCGGCTTTACCGAATTCTGCGAGAAATATGCCGGTGTCGCGGCGCGCCTGACCGCTCTTGGCCATGACGTTCTGATCATCGACTGGCCGGGGCAGGGGCGTTCCGGCCATCTTGGCGAATTGCCCCTGTCCGTTCATATCGATGATTTCGAGGACCATCTTGCGGCTGCTGACGCCTTGATGGCGGCTGTCGGTCTTGCGTCACGGCCTGTTGTGTTCCTTGGCCATTCGATGGGCGGGCATCTGGCGTTGCGGTTGGCATCGCGGCATCGTGAACATACCAGTGGCGCTGTGATATTGTCGCCGATGATCGCGCCGCCGGTGATGCCGGTCTGGGGCGTGCGGCTGCTGGCCTTCGCCATCGTGTTCGCCGGTTTCGGGCGTCGGCCCGCGCTTGGCCGGCAACCGACCGACCTGGCCGATGAGCGCGTGTTTCACGAGAATAACGGGCTGACGCGCGTCAGCAAGGGCTATGAGGATCAGTTTGTGTGGTTCGATGACGCGCCGGAGCTGCGCCGCAGCGGTCCGACAGCGGGGTGGGTGCGTGCCGCCTATGAAAGCTGCGCGGCGACAACGCTGGACAAGGTCTGGATGCGGCGACTTGACGTTCCCGTGCTGGCACTGACGGCCGGGGATGAGCGGATTGTCCACCAGCCCTCGACCACCAGGATGCTGCCCTGTCTGCCGAATTGTCGGCATGTCTGCCTTGACGGCGCGCGGCATGAATTACTGTTCGAGACCGACAAGGTTCAGGCCGAACTCTGGCACCGGATCGAAAGCTTCCTTGCAAGCCTGCAGCCGTGACACGAGGTGGGACGAATTGCGTCTGGTGGTCAGTCAACATCAGTGATATCCCGGATATATCCACTCATGCATGGTATTTCCGGAAAGGGACATCTCATGATCACGGGCCTGATTGCGCCGATCCTGTCGCCGTTCAATGACGATCTGTCATTCAACCAGGAACTCTATAACGAGCTTGCCGCCGAACTTCTCTCGACCGGCTGTTCGGGTCTGGCTCCGTTTGGCACCACCGGTGAGGCGCTGTCGGTCAGCAGCGGCGAGCGGATGGCCGCCCTTGAAGGGCTGATCGCCTCAGGTGTCGACCCGCGATGCATCATTCCCGGCACCGGACTGTGCAATCTGCCGGAAAGCATCGCCCTGTCGCGGCACGCTGTCGAGCATGGCTGCGCCGGCGTGATGACACTGCCACCCTTCTATTTCAAGGGTATGGGCGATGACGGCTATTTCGACTATTTCGAGAAGCTGATTGACGGTGTCGATCATCCTGACATGAAAATCTACCTCTATCACATCCCGCAGGTGTCCGGCGTCGGGCTTTCGATCGATCTCGTGACGCGACTGCGCACCGCCTATCCCGACGTCATCGTCGGCATCAAGGACAGCTCCGGTGACTGGGACAATACGCGGCGGCTCCTCGCCATTGACGGTCTGATCGTCTATCCTGGGGCCGAACTGCCGGTGATCGACGCCATTCGTCTTGGCGGGCCGGGCTGTATCTCGGCGACGGCTAACCTGAATGGTGGCGATATCGCGAATGTCATCGATCTGTGCCATGCCGGCAAATGGGACGAGGCCGAGGCGGCGCACAAACCGGTGAAGGAGGTACGGATGCTGTTTCAGGACTATGCGCCGATCCCGGCGCAGAAAGCGCTGCTCGCGCGGCGCACCGGCGAGGCGCGCTGGAATAATTTGCGCCCGCCTTTCCGCGCCATGGACGATGACCGGCGCGATGCGCTGGCGGCCAGCCTCGAGCCCTACGGCATGCGCTTCTAGATGGCCGGGTCTAGATGACCGGGTCTAGATGGCCGGGTCTAGATGACCGGGCGACGCCGCATCTGAAAGCGCAGCCGCGCCCCGATCCAGACAGCTGACGCCGCCTGTCCGATCACCACGGCCAGCAGCGCGTAATCCGCGCCAAGCCCCATATATTCGACAAACAGGAACGTCAGGCCGAGGCCGATGCCCCAATAGCAGGCAATGGTGGCATAAAGGCTGGTGTTCACATCCATGATGCCGCGCAGGATGCTGCTGAGGCAGATGACGAAACTATGCGTGACCGGCGCCAGCAGTGCCAGTAACGCCAGATCGTCGAGTCGTGCGAGCAGCCCGGGATGGGCGGAATCATTGATGATGAACAATGCCGGCACATTGATGCCAAGGCCGAAATAGATGAATGCCAGCACCGCCGTGTAGATCAAGGACACAAAAAGCGCCGATGTGGCGAGAATGCGAAAACGGTCGGGATCAATGATCCTGTCGGTCGCCTGCGCGACGCGCTGGACAATGGCTTCCGACAGGCCGACGGGAATCATGATCGCCAATGCCGACCATTCCCGGATGACGGCAAGGGCGGCCATGCCCTGGACATCATGCCGCCCGACGACGATGAGCGCGACCGAGAACAGGGTCGTGTCGATGAAGAACACGATGCCGACGGGAATCCCGATGGCCAGGGTCGGGGCGAGATAGGGCCGTAGCGCCTGCCAGCCTGTACTGACCCCGCTGATCGGAAAGTGGCGCGGGTGAAAGCCGTTCCTGACCAGCAGATAGACAAATCCGCCAAACAGAATGCAATCCCCAAGACTTGAAGCCAGCCCGATGCCGGAAATGCCCATACCGGCGAAGGCGATGCCGCCAAAGCTGAATCCGAAACCAAGAAGGTAATTCAGCACCGCATTCAGCCCCAGCGCGATGAAGCTCAGCGTCACGAAACCGCGGCCGTTGCCGGTCGCGATCACGGCGTTCCGGACAGCGATATACAGCATCGACAGCATATAGGCTGGCAGGACCCAGGCGATATAGGCCCAGCTTTCGGCAATCAGGTCCTCAGGGTAGGAGATCAGTCGCAGCAAGACCGGGAACAGCATGAAAATGATACCAACGAGAACGCCCAATGCCACCGCCTGCAGGCACGACATGATGACCATGCCGTGAAACTCGAGGGTCCGCCCCTGCTTGAAATATCGTGAGGCCAGCGGAAGTGCACCCTGCAAGAACCCCAGCGCGGTCACGAACACAACGACGAACAGGGCATTCGCCAGCAGTGCCGCCGACAGGCTCAGCTCGCTCATATAGCCCAGCATCACGATATCGGTCAGGAACACCGAGAACAGGATCAGCTC
>JAAZUU010000132.1 GCA_018624035.1 Rhodobiaceae bacterium
CAAGGCGGCGGCGGCTTTTCATGTGGTGTTCCTCATCGCTCCCGGAGCGCCCTTGCGGCATGTGGGCTCCGGGTCGTCACTCAACTCAATCACTCGATCCAGTAAAGCCTGTGACCCGGCTGCCTGTCCAGATATGTGTGGCGCGGCAAGCAGTGCTTGCCGGTCACCCCGATGCCGCCGGTCACATTGGGGTCAGGTCGAGAGAGGGACAGATCACGGCTTTGACCGATCACCGGTGACGGCGCGGTACATCTCGGTATGGTCGGCGCCGTCGCCAAGCGCCGCCAGCCCGTCGCGAAGCTGTGCCAGCACCGCGCCGGTTACCGCGCCGTCATAACCGGCAGCTGCCAGCAGCGAGGCGGCGATCGACACATCCTTTTCCATCAGCGCCAGCGCGAAGCCGGAATCATAGCCGCCATTCAGCACGAACCTGTCGATTTTCACCTGGGTGGTGTTGTTGCGGCCGGTGGAGCCGTTGATCACGTCCAGAAACCGATCCGGCGCGATGCCGCTGTCGATGGCGGTGGCCAGCGCCTGGAAGCTGGCGATCAGACCGGCGGCCGACACGTAATTGTTCAGCGCCTTCATCGCATGACCGCATCCCGCCGGGCCGAGATGGACGGCATGTCCCATGCAGGACAGCACCGGCAGCGCCCTGGTGAAGGCGGCCTCGCTGCCGCCGGCCATGATCGTCAGATCGCCGGTCCGCGCCCGCGCCACGCCGCCCGAAACAGGCGCATCGACAAAATCGAGCCCATGGTCCGAAATACGATGCGCCAGCACGCGGCTCTCATCAGGGTGTGATGATGACATATCGATGAACAGCGCCCGGGCCCCGGCGGTGATCAGCTGGTCGACCACCCGCGTCACCACCTCGCCATCCGGCAGCATGGTGATGATGACATCGCTGCTGGCAAGATCAGAGAGATCGGCGCTGAAATCCAGCCCGTCCGGCAGGTCAGCCGGTGCCACCAGGTCGTGGCCGGTCACATGCCAGCCATCGCGCATCAGGTAAGGGGCCATGACCAGTCCCATCTGGCCAAGCCCGACAAACCCGATCTTCATGGGCGCGACCGTCACGCAGGCATCCTCCTGTCAGTCACCGGTCAGGCTGCGGTCGCCTGTTCGCCGGTCCAGCGTCCCGACATGTCGAAGGCCCCGTCATAGCCGAACAGTGCCGCCGCCCCGCCGGTATGAAGGAACATCACGCACTGGCCAGCGGTGAAATCGCCGCCACGGATCATGTCGATCAGGCCGGCGGCGGCCTTCGCCGAGTAGACCGGGTCCAGCAGGATGCCCTCGCATTCGGCGAACAGCGCGATTGCCTCGAGGCAGCCGGGCGTCGGAATGCCATAGCCGTCGCCGACATAATCGCAATTGGCGACAACATCGCCGCGCGTCACCGCGCCCGGGCAGCCAAGCTTTTCCGCCGTCGCCGCCGCCAGCGCGAAGACGTTTTCCTCCTGCCTCGCCCGCGGCGCGCGCACGCCGATCCCCAGCAGCGGGATGTTGGCGTTCATCGCGGCAAGGCCGGTCACCAGACCGGCCTGCGTGCCGGCGCTGCCGGTGGCGTGAACAATATGGTCCATGGCCAGACCGGCCTCGTTCACCTGCCCCAGCATTTCCAGCGCCGCATTGACATAGCCGAGCGCCCCGGTCGGGTTCGACCCGCCGCCAGGGATCGTATAGACCCCGGTGCCGGTCTTGCGGCGTTCTGCGGCCACCTTTTCCATCACGGCGTTCATATCGCCGCCGGCCGGGCACATCTGGGTTGTCGCGCCGTGAAGATGGTCGAGAAGCACATTGCCATTATGGTTGTAATTATGCGCCTTCGAACCTGTCCGGTCCTCAAGCAGGATATGACAGCCAAGCCCCAGACGCGCCGCCGCGGCGGCGGTCTGCCGGGCATGGTTCGATTGCGTCGCGCCTTGCGTCATCACCATCTCCGCGCCTTCGGCAAGCGCCTCGGCCATCAGAAATTCCAGCTTGCGGGTCTTGTTGCCGCCGGTCGACAGGCCGGTGCAGTCATCGCGCTTGATCCAGATTTCGGGACCGCCCAGGGCCGCGGACAGCCGCGGCAGCGGTTCGATCGGGGTTGGCAGATGCGCCAGCGAGATACGGGGGAAGCGGGCCAGATGCATGATATCAGTTCCTTTCAAGCGATGCGGCAAAATCACGAACAGCGGCGATGAACGGCTTGTCGGCGGCGAACCTAAGACGTGCGGCGCGTTCGCTCTGCGCCGCTGTGGGCCATCCCGACACGATGCGTTCGATGGCCTCGTCGCGATCAAAACTCAGCCTGGCAACAGCCTCCTCACCGCCAACCTCGCGAAGTGCCTCGACCATCTCGCCGACCGTCACCGAAATGCCGGGAAGGTTCAGGCCAAGCGGCGCGCCCCACTCATCATCGGTGACCGACATGGCGTGCATCAGGCCGTCAACCGCCCCGGTCGGCGAATTCAGCACGACACGAAGCGCGGTATCCACCGGCACATTGGCAGACTCGCCATGCAGCGGTTCGCGGATCATGCCGGACAGGAAACTGCTGGCGGCGGCGTTCGGCTTGCCGGGGCGCACACTGACCGTCATCAGCCTGACCGAGCGCGACGAGATCATGCCGCGCCGTGCCAGGTCGGCGTAGAATTCCTCCAGCATCAGTTTCTGCGCGCCATAGCTGTTCTGCGGCGTCGGGCGGGTGGTGTCGGTGATCAGATCGGCAAGCGGCTGGTCCGGAGTGCCGCCATAGATGGCAAGCGAACTTGCAAAGACCAGCATCGGCTTGCTGGATGTGGCGGCAAGGCAGCGCCCAAGGGCGATGCCGGTGAACAGATTGGCATTCAGTCCCAGATCGAGATCGGCCTCGCATTCGCCGCTGACGGCGCTGGCAAGATGCAGGACGACATCGGCACCGGTGAAGATGTCCGGCCGTTCGGTGATCAGCGCGCCGAGATCGCCCCTGACCCATTCAGGATCATCGGTGGCCGCTTCCGGAATGAACCTGTCGACAAGTATTCGCGAGCCGACTGTCCGTGTCTCGCCGCCAATTATGACATGCGTTCCGATCGTCAGCCGCGCGGCCAGCAGCCGTCCGATAAAACCGTTGGCCCCGGTAATCAGGATTGAAGTCACATGCGTCTCCGTCCCGCATCACGGGCACGCCCGGTCAGCCATCATCTGTTGTCGGCCACTGTGCAAAGCGTTGGCTGGCAGCCGCCTTTCAGCCTGCCCGGACATTATTCAGCCTGCACCTTCCGGCCGCAAGTGCGAACAGTGACGGCAGGCATTGTCCGCCGGTCAGACGACGGCAAGGGCGCGGTCAAGATCGGTCTTCAGATCCTCGATATCCTCGAGCCCGATGGACAGCCTGATGCTGCCATCGTCAATGCCCATCGCGGCGCGGTCATCGGCGCTGACGCTGCTGTGGGTTGTCGAGCCCGGATGGCAGGCGAGTGTCTTTGAATCGCCGAGATTGTTCGAGATATCGATCAGTTGAAGGCTATTCAGCACCCGGAAGGCGGATTCGGTCCCACCGGCAAGCGTGAAGGCGACAAGTGAGCCGCCATTCGACATCTGGCGTTGTGCCAGGGCATACTGTGGATGGCTTGCCAGCCCCGGATAGCGCAGATCGGAGATGTCCGACCGTGATTCCAGCCAGCGCGCCAGTGCAAGGGCGCTTGCCGCCTGACGGTCAACCCGCAATGACAGCGTCTCCAGCGACTTCAGCAGGATCCACGCATTGAACGGGCTGATCGAAGGCCCGGTCTGGCGGTAGAATTTCATCATCCTGTCCTTGATGAAGGTCTCGCTGGCGAGAACCGCGCCGCCAAGCACGCGCCCCTGACCGTCGATATGTTTTGTCGCCGAATAAATCACGATATCGGCGCCAAGCGTCAACGGATGCTGGGCGATCGGGGTGGCGAAGACATTGTCGATGATCACCGTCGCGCCCGCCGCATGCGCCATCTCGGCGACAGCCTCGATATCGACAAGATCCAGCATCGGGTTGGAGGGTGATTCGAAAAACACCACCTTGGCCGGGGTGGCAAGGGCGGCGCGCCATTGATCCAGGTCGGTGCCGTCGACGAACTCGGTGGTGATCCCCCAGCGCGGCAGGATGTCATGCAGAATGGCATAGCAGGCCCCGAACAGGGCACGGCTGGCCACCACCCGGTCGCCGGTGTCAAGCTGGCAGGCCAGCGCCGCGAACACGCCGGCCATGCCGGTGCCGGTGGCAAGACAGGCCTCGGCGCCCTCAAGCGCGGCAAGCCGGTCCTGAAGCATGGTCACTGTCGGGTTGCCATAGCGCGAATAGACATAACGGTCGGCCTCGCCGGCAAAGGCGGCGGCGGCTTCCTCGGCATTGTCATAGACATAGCCGGAATTCAGGAACAGCGCCTCGCTGGTTTCCTGGAATGGCGTGCGGGCAAGGCCGCCGCGCACAAGCTTTGTGTCGCGGCGGTATTCGTCAGTCATCCTCGCGGTCCCCGTCACCAATTTTGGTGTCTGGCAGGATCACGGCCTGGCCGCAATAGCGCTGGCCATTGCTGACAACCATCACCGGATCGCCATAAAGCTCATATCCCTCGGCCAGCGCGTCGCTGACTTTCTGGCAAAAGGCCTGATCGTCGGGGCCGGTCAGGAAACGGTAGTTCTTTTTCATTGCTTTGTTTTCTCGCTGTCCGGACAGGGAATGAAAGGTGGCTGCCGGTGCGGTTTGTTACACCAGACAAATAAAAAAGAAAATAACGCTTTAACTGTCTCGGCTTAACCCTTTGGTAACTTCGAGTGGGTTACGATGTCTGTGGTTTCCCGTTTCTGTCATCTTTCAGGTCTGTCCCCACCAGTGCGGTCGGGTGGCGGGTCATGTTCTTGAAACTTTCGAACACAGGACGCAACTCTGCGTGGTCATGGCGTGATGGGGGCTCGTCAGGTCGCGCGTCTCAATGGAGAGATTTCTCAAGGGAGAGACACAATGAAAATGTTCATACGCAATGGGTTCATAGGCAATGGGTTCATAGGCAATGGGTTCATAGGCAAGGGGTTCATACGCAAGGGGTTCATACGCAAGGGGATGGCCGTCACGGCCTCGCTTGTTCTGGCCGGCATGACCACATCTGCACAGGCGGCGGATTCGGTGAATGTCGCCTTTTTCCTCGAATGGGCAACACCGAACCAGATCGCCAAGGTCGACAAGACCTATGACGAGGCGATGGGGGTCGATGTCAACTGGACGAACTTCTCGACCGGTGTGCAGATGACCGAGGCCATGCTTGCCGGTGATATCGACATCGCCTTTTCGCAGGGACTTGCCCCCTTCGTGACGGCGATCCAACAGGGGGCACCGCTGAAAATGGTGGGAATCGCCGTTGTCTATGAGGCGAATGACTGTTTCGTGCGTAACAATCTTGGCATCACCTCGGCGAACGCTTCCGAACTTGAGGGCAAGAGCGTCGCCGTGCCGCTCAACACCATGGCCGATTTTGCGTTCAAGAAATACATGTCGGCACTCAATGTTGATATCAGCACGCTGACGATTGTCGATCAGGTGCCAGCTGATGGTGCGGTCTCGCTGGCTGATGGTTCTGTTGAGATGGCCTGTATCTTTGGTGGCGCGTCAGCCAGCGCGGCCGGTGAGGTCGGCACACCGATCATGACAACACAGCAGAAAGAGGATGCCGGCATCTTCTCCTTCGATGTTGTCTCGGTGACAGAAAAGTTTGCGACCGAGAATCCCGGCTTGCTCCGCACATTTCTCGAGGTGACTGACGAGGCCAATGCTGCCTGGACAGGCTCGGCTGCACAGATTCGCAAGGTTGCCGCCGATGCTGGCATGGATTTCAACACAACAAAGGAAATGATGGCGGATTTCGAGTTCCCAAGTACCGCCGATCAACTTGCCACCTATTTCAACAAGGATGGGCTGGCTGCTTCTGGTGCTGAATCCATCGGCCTTGTCTTCAAGAAATCCGGTGCCTGGAATGTCGATGAGAAGATCAAGCGCGTCATCACCGGCGAGTTTCTTGAATAGGCGGGCAGATCCCGTCTGACGCAGGGCCGTTATGATGCCCAGGGCCGTTTGATGTACGGCAAGACACAATGCAGAACAGGGTCCGTATGGCGGGCCCTGTCACTCCCCTTCATTGAAACAAAGAGGCGGGTGCCATGTCCGACCTGATCTGTCGTGACCTTTGCATGACGTTTCACGATGAAACGGCCGGTACAAAGGTCGAGGCTCTGAAAGACATCAATTTCCAACTGAAGCAGGGTGAGATCCTCACCGTTCTCGGGCCGTCCGGTTGCGGCAAGACAACGCTTCTGAACATGATCGCCGGGTTCCTCATGCCGCCCGGCGGAGAGCTGACACTTGGCGGGGTCGATATAGACGGCCCCGGGGCCGAACGCGGCATGGTGTTCCAGCAGGGCGCGCTGTTCGAATGGCTGACCGTGGCGCGCAATGTCGATTTCGGCCTTCGCATGCGCGGCGAGGACGGCACCATGTCGGCCGACATGGTTGACAGCTGGCTCGACACGGTGGGACTGCAGGGGTTCGGTGACACACCGACCTATCAGCTGTCCGGTGGCATGCAGCAGCGTGTGGCACTGGCCCGTTGTCTGGTCAATGACCCGTCGCTGATCCTGATGGATGAACCGCTTGGCGCCCTTGACGCGCTGACCCGCGAGAAGATGCAGTCGCTGATTCTCGAACTGTGGAAAAAAACCGGCAAGACCATCATCGTCATCACCCATTCGGTCGAGGAAGCACTTCTTCTCGACGAAAGGCTGTTCGTGATGGCGCCGCGTCCGGGGCGAATCCACCGCGAATATAATCTGCCCTTTGCCGAGATGGGGCTCACCCGCTCGCTTCGCAAGATCAAGCAGGAACCCGAATTCGCCAGAATTCGCGAGGAGATCCTGACCATGATCTGGGACATGGAAGAGGAGATCATGGGCAATGTTTGAATGGCTATCCGACAACCGCGCGAGTTTCGCGCTCGTCACCCTCA
>JAAZUU010000044.1 GCA_018624035.1 Rhodobiaceae bacterium
ATAGAATTCCACCGGGCGGCCGATGATCTCGCCAATCCGCTTGCGCGGGTTGAGCGCCGTATCGGCCATCTGGTAGATCATCTGCACCTGACGCAGCTGATCAACGCTGCGCTTGCGGTAATCGGCCGGCAGCACGGTGTTTTCAAAGGTGATCTCACCCTGGCGCGGTGGCAGCAGGCCGGTGATGCAGCGGGCCGTGGTTGATTTGCCCGATCCGGATTCGCCAACAACGGCGACGGTTCGTCCTTCATGAATGTCAAAGCTGACATCGCGCACCACCGGGTCGCCATCGCCATAGGCGGCGGTGACATTGCGAAGGCTGATCACCGGCGTGGCCGCCGTCTTGACGGCGGGCTTCTGTGGGCGCTGGAAGCTGCGAACGGCCCATAGCGACTTGGTGTAATCCTCGCGCGGCGCGTCGAGCATGGTGCGGGTGTCGGCCTCCTCGACCTCGTCTCCGCGAAGCAGTACCTTCACCCGGTCCGACATCTGCGCGACCACGGCAAGGTCGTGCGTTATGTAGATGGCGGCGGTCTGGAATTGCTCGACAATCTCGCGGATGGCGACGAGCACCTCGATCTGCGTTGTCACATCAAGCGCCGTTGTCGGCTCGTCGAAGATGATCAGGTCGGGACGGCAGGACATCGCCATTGCCGTCATGGCGCGCTGCAGCTGGCCACCCGAGACCTGATGCGGATAGCGGAACCCGATCTCGTCCGGGTTGGGAAGACGCAGGCGCCTATACAGCTCGATGGCATCCGCCTCGGCCTCACTCCGGCTCGCCAGACCATGGAACAGCGGCGCCTCGGAATGCTGGTTGATGATCTTGTGCGCCGGGTTGAAGCTGGCGGCGGCAGATTGCGCGACATAGGCGATACGCTTGCCAAGGAGTTGCCGCCTGATATCCGGTGTGGCGCTGACAAGGTCAATGCCGTCAAATTCGACCGACCCGCCGACAATCTCGCAGCCGTCGCGCGTAAAACCCATCGCGGCAAGGCCGAGGGTGGACTTGCCGGCGCCGGACTCGCCGATCAGCCCCAGGACCTCGCCCCGTTTCAGGTCGAGATCGACCTTGTTGATGATCCGCACCCGCGTCTCTTCGGTGATGCCGTCAATCTCCAGGTCGCGGATCCGGACAAGCGTGTCGCTGGCAGCCATGATGTCTACTCCTTCAGGCCGGATGCGCGATGCAGCATCCAGTCAACGACGAAATTCACCGCCACGGTCAACAGCGCGATGGCGCCGGCGGCCATCAGCGGCAGCGAGGCTGTCAGTGGGCTGATGACAGCGAAATTGATGAATTGCGACAGGTCGCGAACCATTGTCCCCCAGTCGGCAAGTGGCGGCTGGATGCCGATTCCCAGGAAGGACAGCGAGGCGATTGTCAGGAAGACGAAGCAGAATCGCAGTCCGAATTCGGCCAGCAGCGGCGCGAAGGCGTTCGGCGCGATCTCGCTGAAGATCAGGTAGGACAGCTTTTCCCCGCGAAGTTTCGCCGCCTCGAAGAAGTCCATCACCACGATGTTCATCCCGACGGCGCGTGCCAGCCTGAACACGCGGGTGGAATCAAGCACCGCTATGATGACAATCATGAACAGCGTAACCATCGATTTCTGCGATCCGAACCAGGCTGTGGCGATGGTCATCAGCAGCAGTGCGAAGATGAGTTGCGGGATCGACATCAGCATGTCGACAATCCGTGACAGCACCTGATCGAGGATCCCGCCCATCGTGGCGGCAAGGAAGCCGAGGCTGATGCCGATGAAAAAGGCAAGAAGCGTTGTCACGAAGGCAATGCCGACAGTGTTCTGCGCGCCATAGATCAGGCGCGAGAGAATGTCCCGTCCGATCTGGTCGGTGCCGAGGAAATGTGCCGGGTTGCCTCCCATTTCGGGATTGCCGCCCGGAAGCACATTCGCATCCTTGAAGATTTCCGCCTGGCCGTAGGGCGCGATGAAATCGGCAAAGATAGCGACAAAGGCATAGATCAGGATCAGCAGGATCCCCAGTGCCGCCGTCACCGGCATTGAGCGGAACAGTTTCCTGGACGCTCTGGTGCCAACATGACGGCCAAACTGCTGGAACAGGAACCCGGCGATGCTGAAGCCGATGACACCATGCACCGCCCATCGGAAAAAGGTCGCCCCGGGGTTCATCCCCGGACCAAAATACAGCGCGATGCCCTGATAGAGGGTAACCACGAGGAGGCTGTAACCAAGGGCGCCTGTCGGGGTTATGTCGCGCAACCGCTCGATCGATCTGGCGCCACCAATCTGTCGTCCACCGAAATAAAGCGCCAGCGCGCCAGCGACGATCAGGGCTGACCAGTAGGAAAGTGGCAGGGTCGGCATCATGCGTCTCCTATTTCGGCAGCCGCAGTCGCGGGTTGGAGAGGATCGACATGACATCGGCAATCAGGTTCAGCGAGATGTAGGCCGCCGCAAAGACGAGGCAGCAGGCCTGCACCACCGGAATATCGCGGATTTTCACCGAATCAACGAATAGCTGACCAACCCCGGGATAGACGAACACCACCTCTACCACGACCACGCCGGTGATCAGATAGGCAAGGTTCAGCGCGATTACATTGATGATCGGTGCCAGCGCGTTGGGAAGGGCGTGAACAACAATAATGCGGAACGGCGACAGCCCCTTGAGGCGCGCCATCTCGATATAGGGCGAGGCAAGCAGGTTGATGATCGCCGCCCGTGTCATCCGCATCATATGCGCCGTCACCACCAGCGTCAGCGTCAAGGCCGGCAGCATCGTCTTCTCCAGCTTCTGGCCGAAATCCATCCCGTCATGAATGTTCGACAGGGACGGGAACACCGGGCTGAGGACCGCCAGCAAGAGGATCAGGACATAGGCGACAAAAAATTCCGGGCTGGAGATCGAGGTCAGGGTGCTGACATTGGCGATGCGGTCGAAGATCGAATAGCGGTACAGCGCCGCCAGAACGCCAATGATCAGCGACACCGGCACGGCGATCGCCGCGGTGACGCCGGCAAGGAACAGCGTGTTGGCAAAGCGCGGGGCCAGCTGGTCGGCGACGGTGCCGAAATTGGCGTCGGCTGTGGTGCCGGCATATGACGAGAAATTGGCTTTCGCGAAACTGGTGCCGAAATCCCACTGCACCGCGCCGAGCAGCCAGTCGAAATAGCGGATATGGATCGGTTTATCGAGTCCGAGATCCTTGCGGATCGCGGCCACCGCCTCGGGCGTTGCCGATTGCCCGAGGAGCGCCTGCGCGAAATCGCCCGGCAGCATGTTGACGGCGAGAAAAATAATCACCGACACCATGAACATGGTCAGCAGGCCAAGTCCGAGGCGTTTGCCGATGATGGTGATTACATTGTTCATCCTTGCCTCACGCACCGCTCACGGTCATGACCCCGATTGTTCGGGTGATCGCAAACAAACAAATGTCAGAATCAGTAAATCAAGGAAAAGGCGGGACCCGAAGGTCCCGCCGGAACTTAGTCAGGATCAGGCCGACCACCAGCGCTTGCAGCTGCGCAGGTTGTCGAGCATCCAGAGGTTGCCGGTCTTGCCGCTATTCTCGACACGGTTCGATTTCGCGTCGACATAGTTCTGGTACATCGGCACCACGGTGGCACCCTCGTCACGGCAGATGCCCTGCATCTCGCGGTAGATTTCACCACGAAGCCCGGCGTCGAGCTCGGCCCGTCCCTGCAGAAGCAGCTTCTGGAAGCGCTCATTCTCCCAGCCGGTGTCGTTCCACGGCACGCCGGACTCATAGGCGGTCGAGAACATCCAGTCCTCGGTCGCGCGGCCCGACCAGTAGCAGGCACACCACGGCTTCTTCAGCCAGACATTCGACCAGTAACCGTCAGCCGGTTCCTGAACGATGTTGATGTTGACTCCCGCACCATTTGCTGAGTTCTGGTACAGCTGGCCGGCATCGACCGCGCCGCCGAAGGCACCGTCGGACACGCTCAGATCAACGTTGAGCGAGGACAGGCCAGCTTCCTTCAGATAGAACTTGGCCTTGTCCGGGTCATACTCGGTCTGCTCGAGATCGGCGGCGTAATACTGGTTCGCCGGCCCGATCGGGTGGTCGTTACCGACTGCGCCATGGCCAAGCAGGATCTTGTCGACCATCTCCTGGCGATTGACGGCGTATTTCAGCGCCCGCCGCACATTCACATCATTGAACGGCGCGTTGCCGACCAGCATCGGGAAGGTGTTGTGCATGTTGCCCGTCACCTCGATGATGTCGATGTTGATGTAAGCGTTGAGCAGCTTCACCGATTTGAAGTCAACCCGGTTGATGGCGTCGACCTGGCTTGTCATCAGCGCGTTCACACGCGCCGAGGCGTCAGCGATGAAGATCTGCTCAACCTCGGCGAAATAGCCGCGGTTGTCAGCATCCCAGTGATCGTCGAACTTGGTGACAAGCGCGCGAACGCCCGGCTCGAACGAGACCACCTTGTACGGGCCGGTTCCGATGCCGCCCGCGATCGCCTCGGCGATCTGGCCGGCCGGGAACATGCAGATATGATAGTCGGACACCAGATACGGGAAATCGGCGCTGCCGGACTTCAGGACAAACTGCACCTGGTGATCCGACAGTTTCTTCATCTCGCTGACCGCGGACACGATCGGCTTGGCGGCCGACTTGGCGCCTTCCTCGACATGCATGTTCATCGACGCGATGACGTCATCGGCACCGAAGGACTTGCCATTGTGGAAGGTCACACCCTTGCGAAGGTTGAAAGTCCAGATCTTCGCGTCAGGCGATGCCTCCCAGCTTTCCGCCAGTTCGCCGACAAGCTCGCCAGCTGACGATACTTCGGTCAGCGTCTCGAACACACAGCCGGCGCCCATATTGATCATGAAGCTGTCGGAATGGGTACGGCTGTCCCAGGTATCCGACGTGTTACCACCGGACATGCCGATGCGGTAGGTTCCACCATGCTTCGGCGCCGCCATCGCCGGCATGCCCGCGACAGACAGTGCGCCCGCGGCTGCCGCCGTCTTCAGTGCCGTCCGCCTTGAAATATTCAGTGTCATAGTTTCCTCCTCCTGGCCCTTTGGTTTTGTTTGCAGGGCGGTAAATCATGTCGTTTCAGAGTGGAAACTCTAGGCCGCAACCCGACCGGATTGCAAGTGCTATTGCAGCCGGAAAGGCCTGTTTTCTCGTGTATTCCCTTGGATTTGGCCGGGTCAGCCGACGCTTGGTATCGTGTTTGTGGCAGGCCCGCTCATCTTGACTGTGCGGGCCCTTGCAACCTGTTTGGTGGCGTTTGTCCGGTGGCTGGCGGATCGACATCTTCACCGCCGGCGCCTGCCATGGTTCGGTCCGCACCGCCGAATCCGGCGGTTGTTCAGCTGGGGTTCAGGGTTGCCCGTGAAGGCCAAGATGTGTCTGGCGCTCGTCACGGTTGCAAGCATGGCGGCGAGGATGGCCAGCAACAGGCCAAGATCCTCCGACCCGGCCTTGGCGTCATCATGGATGATGCGGCGCTGGCGGCGCTGTCCGGCAACCTGCATGAAACCGAACTTGCGACTGCCGGCCCACAACGGTGAAGGTAATAGGGTGAAGATATGATGTCGCCAGATCCCGGGGCGTGGCGTCCCGCCTTTATGAGGGTGCGCCGCTGGTCGGTCCTGAACGAGAATTTGCGTGCCGCTTCCTATTCCGGTAAGGCATGTAGCGCATGATCGGAACACGCGACACCCACGCAAGGCTGGCCTGTCTGTACGCCGGCGCGGTATGGGGAATCTATTGGATCCCGCTGCGCCACATGGCTGACGCCGGCATTCATCAGATCTGGATCACGCCGCTCTACTTTCTTGTTCCGTCATTGATTCTCCTGCCGCTTCTTGTTCGCCGGTGGGCGGGCATGTGGCTGAGCGGCATGACCTTGCAGCTGACTGTCATCTCGAGCGGGGTCGCCCTGACCTTCTACTCCACCTCGATCGTCTACACCGATGTCGTCCGCGCGATCATGCTGTTCTACATGATGCCGATCTGGAGCATCCTTCTGGCGCGATTCATACTTGGCGAGGTGATCACGCCGGTTCGCGTCGTTTCCATGGCGCTGGCACTTTTTGGCATGCTGGTACTTTTCGGCCTTGGTGAGGTGATTCCGATCCCGAAAAACGCTGGCGACTGGATGGGTCTGGTCGCCGGGCTTTTCTGGGCGATAACCACGGTGCGTCTGCGCATGCATGAAGATCAGCCGGCCATCGACCTGACGATCGGCTTCTTCTTCTGGGGACTGATGCTGTCGACAAGCCTTGCCTTTCTGCTGGCACCGTCTGGACTGCCGACAATCGAGCAGTCGCAGCCGGTTCTGCCAATGCTGTTGCTGTTCGTGTTTTTCGCCATTATTCCCGGAACCTATGCCTCGCTCTGGGGCCCGAAATATCTGAATCCGGGGGTCAGCGGGCTGCTGTTCATGACAGAAATCGCCGTCGGTGCCCTGTCGGTCGCGTTGCTGGCAGGCGAACCTTTCGGCGTCAGAGAGCTTGCCGGCGTGCTTCTGATCGCGACGGCCAGTCTCATCGAGCCGCTGATGATGGTGCGCAGGCGGTCGTGATCCGATGGCGGCGGGACATGCCCCAATTCGGGCCGGAAATTGCTCTGGATTCGATCGTTGCAGACAATCGCGATTCGCTGGCAATGATGTCTGTGCGGCACTTCGGAAACAAGAGAAACCCCGGGCCTGACATACCCGCGGGTTGAAGGCCGTATCTGATGACCGCCTCGAAGGTGGCACTCGAAAGTTCGGAGCGCCGAATGTCGCGTATGGAACTTGTTCGCATCCACAGGAAGTGTCCGCCACCGCTTCCAGAAGTATTGCGTCATCATCCCCCGACCCAGTGTCCGACTCAACCACTGACTTGAAAAATGTCTGATGGTAAGTTTGCGCTACGAACGGTGATGATGTGAACACAGCCAACCTCGAAATTGACAAGGATGATCGTGATCATTGCCGACCGGAAGACAACCGCCGGCAGAAGCAAGCCCCGACAACGAAGAAGCTGAGCGTCGGGCAGGGGCGTCGTGGATGCAATCGCCCGGTGATACCGGAACATCAGGAGACCGCCGATGGTCGGAACAGGACAGATCCTCTCCGAAGAGGACATTCTCTCGCGCCAGGACTGGCACTTTCCCGTGCCGATTGCCTATGGCCCCGGCCGGCTTGCCGAGATTGGCGCGCACTGCCTGTCCCTCGGCGTGTCCCGCCCGCTGGTGGTCACCGATCGGGGAAGCCGCGACCTGCCCTTCATCAACAGTCTGCGAACATTTCTTTCGGATGCCGGCATTATGTCCGGATTGTTCTCGGACATCTCGCCAAATCCCAGGGATGACGAGATCGGCGCCGGACGTGATGTCTATATCGAGGGTGCATATGACGCGATAATCGCCATTGGCGGCGGCAGCGCCATGGATGGCGGCAAGGCCATCTGTCTGACGGCAAACAACGAGATCGATCTCTGGGCTTTTGAGTTTGAGCAGCCCGATCCCGAGATCACCACTGCCTTTCCGCGGCTGATCACCATTCCGACGACGGCTGGCACAGGTGCCGAGACTGAAAGCACCGCCATGATCACCCATGTCGGAAAAGGTATGAAATTCTGCATATGGCATCCTGATCTTAAGCCTTCGCTGGCGCTTCTCGATCCGGAACTGACGCTCGGCCTGTCGGAAAGCCTGACAGCGTGGACGGGCGCGGACGCGATGATCCACGCCATAGAGGCCTATCTCGTTCCCGGCTTTCATCCATTGTGTGACGGGATGGCGCTGGAGGGTTTGGCGCTGGTGTCGCGCTGGTTGCCGGTAGCGGTCGCCGAGCCGGCCAATCTGGCAGCCCGTGGCGGCATGCTGGTAGGGTCATGTCTTGCCGGCATCGCCTTTGTCAAGGGACTGGGGCTTGTACATGCCATTTCGCACATGATCGGGGCGGAATATAACACCCAGCACGGCCTGACCAACGCCATCATCCTTCCGGTGGTGCTGCGCTTCAACCTGCCCGGCGAGGAAGCCAAGGTCGCGCGCATGGCGCAGGTGATGGGCCTTGCCGAGACATCGAATGAAGCCTTCATGGCCGCTGTTGAAGATCTGCTCGACAGGATTGGCATTCCGACAAGTCTTGCCGAGATAGGGGTGCCGGCTGATTGCGCCCGGAGGATCGCCGAGAAGGCGATCAAGGACAGTGCCGCCGGCACCAATCCCCGGCCAGCCGCAGTTTCGCAGATCAAAGACCTAACCGAGGAAGCGATCGTCAGAGCTCGCCAGGTAGGAACCCCATCGAGAATCTCGTGAAATTCTACATCGATGGCAGCTGGGTCGATCCGGTCTCGACACGGACGATGCCGGTGCTGAACCCGTCTACAGAAAAACAGATCGGCACTGTCGCGCTGGGATAAGAGGACGATGTGAACATCGCCGTCGCTGCCGCGAGCGCCGCCTTCGAAAACTATTCCACGACAAACAGGGCGGAGCGACAGGACCTTCTTGGCAGCCTGATGGAGGTGTCAAGGCGCCGGTTCGAGGATTTGGCCCTTGCCATGCGTGCCGAGATGGGTGCGCGGATCAGCTTCGCGCGTGACTCGCAGGCTGACGCGACGATCGGTCATCTTCAGGGCTTCATCGACGCGCTCGGGAACCTCGAAGAGCGCGAGATCCTCGATAACGGGGACATTCTTGTGCGCGAGCCAATCGGCGTCTGCGGCCTGATCACCCCCTGGAACTGGCCTGTCAGCCAGGTGGCGCTGAAGGTGATTCCGGCGTTGGCGACGGGCTGTACCTGTGTTCTCAAGCCGTCCGAACACACGCCGCTTTCGGCGATGATCTACGCCGGGATCATCCATGAGGCCGGTTATCCGCTAGGCGTCTTCAATCTGGTGAATGGCGATGGTCCCACCGTTGGTTCGCCGATGCCGACATTGACCCAGCCGTTCCGGCCGCGGTCGCGGAATGTATGTCAAACAGCGGTCAGTCCTGCGACGCGCCGACCCGGCTGCTGATTGAAAGGTCCTGCTATGATCAGGTTCTCGAGATCGCGCCGGCTGCGGGCATCAGCTCTTCTGATGAAGAGGGTGCCGGCACCGTGCGGTCACTTCGGTGTCGGGCCGTCCCAGCTGGCGTGGATTGCTTCCATCCTCATGAGTTTCTTTGTGTCCCTTCGTACTCCGATCCAGCGAAGATGGATCGAGTTACGGATGATTTCCTCGTCCAGTGACTTCAATTCATCGGCAATCGGTGCCCAGTGGAAGACGGCGTCCGAGCTGGCCCGGAAGGCGGCTGGCCCGTCGGCGATGTCGGCCCAGTTGGCAAAGGTGGCGCGCCGATGCCCTTCGGCCAGCATCTCGATGAACGTTTTCGGCTCGACATCCTGCTGTTCATAGTCGGTCAGCACCTCATCCATGATGCCGCCGGCAAAGGCGGCGCTATGGTTATGGTCAAGGGTGCCGCGGACATAGAACTGCGCCGCCGCGAACAGCGCCATATCAGCCACCGCGGCGCCGAAGATATGCCACCGCGCGATCCGCAGCGAGGTCAGGAAATCCTCGTTCGTGAACAACTTGGGATATTGCGTGCCGGCGCGCGCCTTGATGTAGGTATAGAGCGTCACCTGTGAGACATAGGCGGCATTCTTCGCTGTATACTCAATCAACTGGCGGTAGGATTCGATGGGTGGCTGGCCAATGAAGCCAAGCGAACGAAAGACCGATTTGAGCGTTTCCGGCAGGGACATCTTTCTAGAAAACATAAAAGTTGTTGTCATTTTTGCACTCCGGAGTACCATCAGGCAACAATGAAGTCGCGGTAAAAAACAATAACAGACCGCGATGGAAGGGGAGGCTTCGGGGCTGATATTCCTCAGCTGGTTCCGGGGCTAAGGTGCTACTCGCCACAGGGCGGGTGCTTCAACAGGAGGAATTTCCATGTCAAACGAAGCAGCTGGTTCATCCAGCCATTGGGAGAAGTCCAAGCGCTTGCTGTTCATCACGCTTGCGATCTGGGCCTTCTTCTCTTTCGTCGTGCACTGGTTCGGTTCTGCCCTGAATGGTGCCGAGGGATCATTCCCCGGCGGCTATTTCATGGCTGGCCAGGGCTCGCAGATCGCCTTCGTCATTCTGATTTTCTGGTTCGTTTCGCGCCAGAACAAGCTTGATGACGAACATGGTGTTTCTGAGGAATAGGGGGAACTCACCATGATGAAACTCGAAGGCGGATTCATTCAGAATCTCGGTCGGGTCTACGGAATCTATACGTTGGGTTTCCTGGGCTTTGTCATTCTCATGGCCATTCTCGAACAGGCCGGCGTGGCACCACGCTATATCGGCTATATGTTCGTTGGCTTCACAATTCTCATCTACGCGCTGATCGGCATCCTTTCGCGGACCATGCAGTCCAACGAATATTATGTTGCCGGCAGGCAGGTGCCAGCCGTGTTCAACGGGATGGCGACGGCGGCCGACTGGATGTCGGGTGCCTCGTTCATCGCGATGGCCGGTGGCATCTATCTGAAGGGCTATCCCTACATGGCGTTCCTCGTCGGCTGGACCGGCGGTTACGTTCTTGTGGCAAGTCTCCTGGCGCCCTATCTGCGCAAATTCGGCTGCTACACCGTGCCTGACTTCATCGGGACACGCTATGGGGGCAACCTGGCGCGTTTCTGTGCGGTTGTCATCCTTGTGGTTGCGTCCTTCACCTATGTGACGGCGCAGATCACCGGCACCGGCATCGTCGCCTCGCGCGCGCTCGACATTCCGTTCGAGGTTGGCGTCTGGTTCGGCCTTGCCGGCATTCTGGTATGTTCGATGCTTGGCGGTATGAAGGCTGTGACCTGGACCCAGGTGGCGCAATATATCGTGTTGATCATCGCCTATCTGTTGCCGGTCTTCTGGATGTCGAACAAGCTGGATTACGGCCTCATTCCGCAATTCGCCCAGTTCGACGCTGTCCTGCGCGTGCAGGAGCTGGAAGCGCTTCACAAGGTGGGCGAGCTGAAGCCGACCGCCGAAGCGGCCGCCCAGGCGAAAGGTCTCGCCGCGCTCACTGTCGGCATCAACGATGCCAGTGACACGCTGATGGCAAAGTGGAAGTTCCTGACCCTCGTGCTCTGCATGATGGCCGGTACGGCTTCGCTGCCGCATGTTCTGATGCGGTACTTCACGACACCGTCGGTGAAGGCAGCCCGCCAGTCGGTCGGCTGGTCGCTGATCTTCATCTTCCTTCTGTACTTCACGGCGCCCGCGCTGGCGACCTTCACCAAGTTGTCGATCCTCGATCCGAATCTGGCGACCGGCATCATCGGCTCGTCGATTGCCGAGGTGCAGGCGCTTGACTGGGTCCAGAACTGGTCCAGCGTCGGCTTTGTAAAAATCATCGACGGTAACGGTGACGGTCTTCTGCAGATCAACGAGTTCTTCATGAAGGGTGACATTGTGGTTCTGGCGACGCCGGAAATCGCGGGTCTTCCCTATGTGATCTCGGGCCTTGTGGCTGCCGGTGGCCTTGCTGCCGCGATGTCCACAGCTGACGGTCTGCTTCTGGCCATCGCCAACGCCCTGTCGCACGATCTGTACTACAAGATCATCGACCCGAAGGCGGATACAAAGACACGTCTTGTCGTGGCGCGGATCCTGCTTCTCGCGGTTGGAGGGGCAGCGGCCTTTGTGGCGTCAGCCAAGCTTACCGGAATACTCGGTGCGGTTGCCTGGGCGTTCTGTTTCGCGAACTCCGGTCTGTTCTTCCCGCTGGTCCTTGGTGTCTGGTGGAAGCGGGCCAACCGTGCCGGTGCGGTGGCAGGTATGATTGGCGGCTTTGCTGCCGGTGCCTGGTACCTCTACATGGTGCAGTTCGCTGGCATGACCCCATGGCTCGGTCTTGACGGTCTTCGCTTCGGCATGATCGGCATGCCCGTCAGCCTGGTGCTGATGGTTGTCGTATCGCTGATGACCGAGGAGCCGGACGAGGAAACCCAGAGGATGGTTGACGCGATCCGGGTACCGAGGGGCGAGACGGTTACCAACGCCTGACGCCGGGTCCATGTGCCTCCATGATTGATGAGGCATGATTGATGGGGCATGGATGACGGATAAAATGTCGCGGAGCAGGGAGGCTTTCCTGCTCCGTTTCTTTTCAGCATACTTTGCCCGGGCACGGGTTATCGGGGAACGATGATGTTCGAAGGCATTCCAATCTGGATCATCCTCATCGATTATGCGATGGGGCTGGTCATGTGGACGCTGGTTGGCCGGTTCGGGATGAGCCTGTTCGTCTCCGAGCAATCGGATTTCTTCTTTATGAAGGCCTTCGTGAAGATGACCGACTCGCTGATCAGGGCGATGAACAAATTGACGCCGGGCTTCCTTGTCGACAGGCTGCGCCCGCTTTATGTCGCCTGGTTCATCTTCATGATCCGCTTCTACATCATGCCGGTGCTTCTCGGCTATGATGTGATGGGAATGCTGTCCTTCCCGCTCGAATCCGAGCTGGCACTTGTGATATACGAATTCGGTCAGATATTCCGCTAGAGGGTTATGATGTCGCTTGTTGTTGTTGATGTTGGCGGCACCAATGTTCGTTTTGCGATGGTCGGCGCGGATGGGTTGTCGGCGCATCACAGCATGCTGTGCCGCGATTTCCCCACTCTTGAGGCGGCCTTCCTTGCCTATCAGGAACGTATCGATCAGCCGCTTTCCGCGGCCAGCATCGCCGTGGCCGGGCCGGTCCAGGCCGAACATGTCATTGTCACCAACAATCACTGGCGTTTCGGCAAGCGCGAGCTGATGCAGGCGCTGCGCCTGGACAGGCTGCTTGTCGTCAATGATTTCACGGCGCAGGCGCTGGCGCAGAATGATCCGACGGCGCATGGCAATCTGCCGATCCTTGACGGCACCGGACAGGCACAAGCGCCGCTTCTTGTCATCGGCCCCGGCACCGGCCTCGGGGTGGCCGCGCTTGTGCCCTCGCCAGTGGGTCCGGTGCCGCTGGAAGGCGAGGGTGGTCACGTCGGATTCGCACCGCAGGATGATCTGGAGCTTGACCTGTTGCGGCGCATGCAGGCTGAAGCGCCGCATGTCTCTGTCGAGCATTTTGTCAGTGGCGGCGGGCTCGAGACGCTGTACCGTTTGCTGTCCGGCGGTGCCGAGCTGCCGGCCCCGGATATCGGCGCCGCGGCGCTTGCCGGCGATTCGACGGCGCGGCAGTCGGTTCATGTGATGCTTGGCATTCTGGGGACGGTGATGGCCGACGCCATCCTGACGATCGGGTGCTGGCGTGGCGCGGTCATCGCCGGCGGCATCGTTGCGCAGCTTCATGGTCTTGTCGCGGACAGCCCTTTTGCCGGCCGCCTGCGCCATGATGGCACGATGGGGCATCTTCTCGCCGATTTGCCTGTCTGGCTGTCGGTTGACCCGCATGCCGGGCTGCGCGGGGCGGCGGCCGCCTTCGACAATGCAAGCCTCGCCTCGCGGGTGATCGCCGCTGCCTAGCTGGCCATTCCCCGTCCGGCGAATCGTGGCATCGCAAAGCTGGCGAGGCCCAGCGCCAGCGCCAACCCGTCAAGCAACAGCAGCGTGGCATCAAGCCCGATGAAATGCGCCGTGACACCGAACAGTGCCGGTCCGCTGATCAGCCCGACATAGGCAAAGCCGACAATGATCGAGATTTCCCTGAGCGGCCGGTCACCGGCGGCGCGCCCGGCTTCGGAAATGATGATCGGAAAGGCGTTGCCAAGCGCCAGCCCCATGACGACATAGGCGGTCATCAGAAGCGGCACCAGTGCCGTCGTCACGGCGACCATCAACAGGCCGGCCGCGATGATCAGCGGCACGGCAAGAAGAAGATGCGGCCTGATGCGCGCTGTCAGCCAGTCGCCGGTGAGCCTGATGATGGTCATGGCGACGCTGAACCACAGCACGGCATGGCCGGCATCGGCGACAGGCAGGCCGACCGCGCGGTGAAGATGCAAGGCTGACCAGTCGATGATCCCGCCCTCGGTCAATGTCGCCAGCAGAATGGCAAGGCCAAGAAAGATGATCACCCCATGGGGCAGCCTGAAATCGGCGGTCGGCTGCGCTGCCTCGTCCACGGTGGCATCGGCGATGGCGACCCAGCCGCGCCGCACAGCCATGAATCCGCCATAGATGACGGCGCAGCCGAGAATGCCCGCATCAAGCCGCTCCGGATCATGCGCCATCAGGATGGTGACCAGCCCGGCCCCGATCAGCACGCCAAGCGAGAACAGCGCGTGAAAGAAGGACATGGCCCGCCGGCCTGTCGCCTGTTCCCACTGTGATGCCTGGCTGTTCAGCGCGGTATCGACGAATCCGGCGGCAAATCCGGTGAAGATACCGCACAGGAAGAACAGCGGCGGTGAGCCGGTTGTCAGGCACAGCGCAAAGCCGATGGCATAGGCCGGGCCGGCATAGCGGATCAGCCGCACCGGGTCCTGAAAGGGCCGGAAGCGCGTCACCATGAAGATGGCGGCGCACAGGCTGATGCCGATCAGCAGCAGAAAGCCGGCGATCATCAACTCGCTGAGGCCGAGATCGGCGCTTCGCGCCGGCACCAGCGCGCCCCACATCCCCATGAACAGGCCAAGCCCGAGAAATCCGGCCAGGATCGACCGTCTCGCGGCCGCAGCCAGCGGATCAGGCCGGGCGTCACGCCCGTCAGTGTTTTGAGAGCCTGGTATCATCGGGTCTCAGAGCGCCGCCGCTGTCCTGGCGCGGGCGGCGATGGCGTCGAATGCGCCGGCGGCAATGTCCGCCTGCGGGGCCACCCAGCTGCCACCGACGCAGGGCACATTCGCCAGCGCCAGCCAGTCCGCCGCGGTCGCCTCGGTAATGCCGCCGGTCGGACAGACCGAAATGCCCGGCAGCGGGCTGATCAGCGATTTGATGAACCCGGTACCGCCGGCGGCATTCGCCGGGAAGAACTTCACCGCATCGAACCCGGCCTCCTGCAGCGCCATTATCTCGGACACGCTTGATGCACCGGGAAGAAGTGGCAGCCCGGCCATCCGGCACCCCTCGATCACCGCCGGCGTGGTCCCCGGAGAAACGGCAAAGGCGGCACCGGCATCGCGGGCCGCGGTGGCAAGGTCGGCGCGGTTCACGGTGCCGGCACCGATTGTGATGTCGGGGCAGGCAGCGGCGACAGCGCGGATGGAGTCAAGTGCCGCCGGCGTCCGCAAGGTGATCTCGATGGTCCTCAGCCCGCCGCGAAGCAACGCCTCGGCAAGCGGAACCGCCTGCTGGCTGTCATCGATGACAATGACCGGCATGACCGGGCCAAGCGCCAGGATCTCGTGAATTGTGGGCATGACTCAGATCTCCGTGAAGGTGAGGCCGGCGCCCTGTTCCGCCGATCCGGAGGCGGCGCGCATGGCATTGAACAGAGCGCGGGCAAAGCCGCGCTGCGGAGCCCCGTTGATCGGACCGAAGGCTGGCCGTGATGACAGGTCGGCGGCGACGCCAAGCGTGCCGGCACCGGCGTCGAGACGGATCATGTCACCATCGGCGATGCGGCCGATGGCACCGCCTGCCACCGCCTCGGGGGTGACATGGATGGCTGCCGGAACGGTTCCCGATGCGCCCGACATGCGCCCGTCAGTGACCAGCGCGACGGCGAAACCCTGATCCTGAAGGTTGGCCAGCATCGGCGTCAGGCTGTGCAACTCCGGCATCCCGTTGGCCTGCGGACCCTGACCACGCACGACAACGACGACATCGCGGTTCAGCCTGCCCTCGGCATAGGCTGTTTTCACCGCGGCCTCGTCGGCGAAGACAGCCGCCGGGGCCTCGATGAGATGGCGGTCCTCGGCGACCGCCGATATCTTGATCACCGCCTTGCCAAGGTCGCCATCAAGCATCCGCAGCCCGCCATTGACATCGTGCGGGTCCGCCGCCGGGCGCAGGATCCGCGGGTCGAGCGAGACGTCCGGGGCGGGCCGCCAGCGAAGCCTGCCATCGGCAAGAACCGGTTCGCTGGCATAGTCGGCAAGGCTGTCGCCGGCGACGGTCGCGGCACCGCCATCGAGAAGGCCGGCGCCGAGAAGCTCGCGAATGACGTATCCGATGCCACCGGCGGCGTGGAAATGGTTCACATCCGCCTCGCCGTTCGGATAGACGCGGGCCAGCAGCGGCGTGATCTCGGACAGGTCGGCGAAATCCTCCCATGACAGGGTGATGCCGGCGGCGGCGGCCATTGCCGGCAGATGCAGCGTGTGGTTGGTCGACCCGCCTGTGGCGTGGAGCCCGATAATGGCGTTGACGAAGCTGCGTTCGTCAAGGCACCGGCCGATCGGCCGCGGGCTGGGCCCGCCACGGGCGATTTCGATGGCGCGTTCGGTCGCCGCCACCGTCAGCGCGTGGCGCAGATCGTCATGCGGGTTGACGAAGGCGGCGCCGGGAAGATGCAGCCCCATCACCTCCATCAGCATCTGGTTCGAATTCGCGGTGCCATAGAAGGTGCAGGTTCCGGGTCCGTGATAGGCCGCCACCTCGGATTGCAAGAGATCCTCGCGGCTGGCCTCGCCTCGGGCAAAGGCCTTGCGGATGGCAGCCTTCTCGGCATTCGGCAAACCGCTCGTCATCGGTCCGGCGGGAACGAAGATCACCGGCAGATGACCAAAGGACAACGCCCCGATGACAAGCCCCGGCACGATCTTGTCGCAGACGCCGAGGCACAAGGCCGCATCATAGACACCATGTGACAGGCCGACCGCTGTCGCCATCGCGATGACATCGCGGCTGAGAAGCGACAGTTCCATGCCGGGCCGGCCCTGGGTGACGCCGTCGCACATGGCCGGCACGCCGCCGGCCACCTGCGCGGTTCCACCGGCGGCGCGTGCCGCGGCGCGGATCACCTGGGGGTAGCTCTCGAAAGGCTGATGCGCCGACAGCATGTCGTTATAGGCGGTGATGATGCCGATATTCGCCGACCGCCGGTCGCTGGCGGCAAGCACATTTTCCTGGTCCTCGCCGGCCGCAGCAGCAGCATGCGCCATGTTCGAACATCCGACCTGGCGGCGGTCGCTGTCCGGCGATTCCTCCATCGCCGCGATGTCCTCAAGATAGGCCCGGCGGCGGTCATGGCTGCGCTGGCGGATCCGTTCGGTAACGCTGGCGACGCGGTCGTGAAGTTCGGTCATGCTCTGCTTCCCTGGCCGTCAAGGCGGATTATTCTGTCACGCAGTATCTCATGCAATATCTCATGCAGTATCTCACAGGCACCGCCACCTGTCACAGGGCGCTTCACGGACATTTCACAGGGGCCTAGTCCTCGTGCGGGTCGACCCAGTGACGCCCGTCATCGCCAAGCAGGCTGTCCGCCGGTCCCATCGTGCCGGAGCGGTAGAGTTCCGGTGCGCGGTGGCGGATTATCTCGATCACCGGGTCGATGATGTCCCAGGCGGCGAACACCTCGTCACGCCGCATGAACAATGTCTGATTGCCGCGCGCCGTATCCATCAACAGCCTCTCATAGGCGTCGGGCAGCCGTGAGTCGAACGTGTCATCGAAGCTGAGATTGAGTTCCGACGGGAACAGCCGCATGCCACCCGGCCCCGGTTCCTTTGAGATCAGCTGCAGGCGCAGCCCCTCGCGCGGCTGCAGCCGGATGATCAGACGGTTCGGCGGGCTGTCGATGTCGCCCCCGCCATTGCGCTGGAAGATGTCATGCGGACGCTGCTTGAAGGTAATGATGATTTCCGAGGCACGGTGGGCCAGTTTCTTGCCGGTGCGTACATAAAAGGGAACGCCGGCCCATCGCCAGTTGTCGACCGCCAGCTTCATCGCGACAAAGGTCTCGGTATTGGACTGGCGGCCAAGCGCGGTGGCGTATTCCTGATACTGGCCGCAGACGATATCCTCCGCCTCGACAGGCCGGATGGCGCGAAGGACGCGCAGTTTTTCATCGCGCACCTGGTCGGCGTTGAAAAAGGATGGCGGTTCCATCGCCACCAGACAGACAAGCTGCAGAAGATGGTTCTGCACCATGTCGCGCACCGCGCCATAGGCGTCGTAATAATCGGCGCGGTTGTCGACGCCGACCGTCTCGGCGACAGTGATCTGGACATGGTCGATATGGCTGTTGTTCCATTGTGTCTCGAAGATCACATTCGCAAAGCGCAGCGCCATCAGGTTCTGCACCGTTTCCTTGCCAAGATAATGGTCGATCCGGTAGATCTGCGATTCGGCGAAAATCTCGGCAAGCTCGGCATTGATGGCGCGGCTTGACGCACCGTCGTGACCAAGCGGTTTTTCGACGACAAGGCGCGCCTGCGGAGTCACGAGTCCGGCCGCCTTCAGCAGCCGCGTGGCGTCGCCGAACAGACTTGGCGCGATGGCAAGATAGAAGATCGTCGGCCGGTCGGCGGCGGAACGCGCGGCGACAAAATCGGCAAGATGGTCCGCACCGTCACCCGATTTCGCATCAAGCGTGAGAATCGTGATCAGGGCGAGGAACCCTTTCCAGTCGGCCTCGCTGGCATGTCCGTCCGTCAGCGCATCCTCGCAGAACGGGCGCAGCTTCGCCGCGAATTCGTCGGCGCCAATCTCGCGGCGCGACGCGGCGGCAATCCGGTATTCGGATGTGACCTGGCCGTCAAGATAGCGCCAGAAAAGGGCCGGAAGAATCTTCCGAAGTGCCAGATCGCCGGTGCCGCCGATGATGATGTAGTCGCTCGGGCTGAGATTGACGGAAGGCGTTTTCGTTTCGCTCATTGTGAATGTCTCCGCCCCGTCATTCCGTCCGCCCCGTCATTCCGTCCAACACGGCCATGCTCTCAGGCTAGAGTTCCAGAATTGCGCCGGCGGTGTCCAGCATCCGGTTCGAAAAACCCCATTCATTGTCATACCAGGCAAGCACCCGCGCCATGCCGCCCGGCATCACGCGTGTCTGGTCGAGATGCACGACTGCCGAGGCCGGATCATGATTGAAGTCGCTGGAAACAAGCGGCCTGTCAGTTACATTCATCACCGGTGCCATGCGCCCGGCCGCCTCGATCAGGGCAGCGTTGATGTCCTCGGCGGTCATGTTTCGCGCCGGTTCAAAGACAAGATCGACAGCCGATACATTCGGGGTCGGCACGCGGATGGCGACACCGTCAAGCTTGCCGTCAAGCTCCGGCAGGACAAGGCCGACAGCCCGCGCGGCGCCGGTCGTCGAGGGCACCATGTTCAGCGCCGCGGCGCGCGCCCGGTACGGATCACTGTGGTCGCCATCGACAAGATTCTGGTCGCCAGTATAAGCGTGGATTGTGGTCATGAAGCCCTGATTGATGCCGCAGGCTTCCTGCAGCGCGGCAGCCACCGGCGCCAGGCAGTTGGTGGTACAGGAGGCGTTCGAGATGATCCGCATGTCCGGCGTCAGGCTGTCATGATTGACACCATAGACGACGGTCGCATCGGCGCCGCTTGACGGTGCCGAAACCAGCACCCGGCCGGCCCCGGCGTCAAGATGACGTGTCGCCGCTTCGGCGGATGTGAAGATG
>JAAZUU010000133.1 GCA_018624035.1 Rhodobiaceae bacterium
AAGCCTGACGACCCGAACCTGACGATCCGTCCTCTAGCGACCGGACAGGCCGCGTTCGGCAACAAGCTCGGCGATCTGCACCGAATTCAGGGCCGCGCCCTTGCGCAGATTGTCCGACACGCACCAGAACACCATGCCGTTCTCGACCGTCGGATCCTTGCGGATTCGGCTGATGAAAACGGCATCCTCGCCGGCGGCCTCATGCGGCGTGACATACCCCTCATCGGCACGGTGATCGATCACCGTGACCCCCGGCGATTCACGCAGCAGCTCGCGAACGCCCGATTCGGTCATCGGCCTGTCGGTTTCGATGAAAACCGCCTCGCTGTGACCGATGAAGACCGGAATCCGGACACAATGCGCCACAAGCTCGATCGCCGGGTCGAGAATCTTCTTCGTCTCCGCCGTCATCTTCCATTCTTCCTTGGTGAAACCGTCATCAAGAAAGACATCGATATGCGGAATGGCGTTGAAGGCAATCTGCTTGGTGAAAATCTCCGCGCGGGCCGGGTCGTTCACATAGATGCCGCGGGTCTGGTTGAACAGCTCGTCCATCGCCGGCTTTCCGGCCCCCGAGACCGCCTGATAGGTCGATACAACGACCCGCCTGACACCAAAACTGTCATGAAGCGGCTTCAGCGCCACGACAAGCTGTGCCGTCGAGCAGTTCGGGTTGGCGATGATGTTGCGCCCGCCATTCTGACGCAGCGCCAGATCGACGGCATCGGCATTCACCTCCGGCACGATCAGCGGCACATCCTCATCCATGCGAAAGGCCGAGGAATTGTCGATGACGATACAGCCTGCCTCGCCGGCACGCGGCGCGACTTCCTTGGCCGTGCCACCGCCAGCCGAAAACAGCGCGATATCGACCTCACTGAAATCGAACTTGTCCAGCGCGGTGACCGTCAGCACCTCATCCTCGCCGAACGACACCTCGCGGCCGGCAGAGCGTGACGATGCCAGCGCATGCATCTTGTCGACCGGGAAGCTGCGCTCGGCAAGCGTCTGCAGCATTTCGCGTCCGACGGCACCGGTGGCGCCGACAACAGCTACTCGATATCCCATGTCATCCTCGTCTTCATGACCCCGAACATTATGCCGGGCGTTAATATGATCCTGCCTCGCTGAGGCGTTTAGCGCGCCAGCCGGTCCATCGCATCGATCACAGCATCGGTCATCCCGTCGGTGCCGGTCTGCGTGCAGCCCGGCGTCATGATGTCACCGGTGCGGCTGGTGGCCAGCGCCCTGTCGACCGCGGCCTCGAGAAGGTCCGCCTCGTCGCCCTGGTCGAAACTGTAGCGAAGCAGCATCGCAAAGCTCATGAACTGCGCCAGCGGGTTGGCGATGCCCTGGCCGGCGATATCCGGGGCCGAGCCGTGAACTGGCTCATACATCGCCTTCGGCAAGCCGGTCTCGGGGTCGGGCGCGCCAAGCGACGCCGACGGCAGCATGCCAAGCGAGCCGGTGAGCATCGCCGCGCAGTCAGACAGCAGATCGCCGAACAGATTGTCGGTGACGATCACGTCGAACTGTCGGGGGTTGCGGACAAGCTGCATGGCGCAATTGTCAGCATACATGTGGCCAAGCTCGATGCCATCGCCCTCGGCGGCATGAAGCGCGGTCATCACCTCGCGCCAGAGGACACCGGAATGCATGACATTGGCCTTCTCGGCCGATGTCAGCTTGCCATTGCGCTTGCGCGCCAGATCCAGGCCGACGCGGCCGATACGCTCGATTTCCGGGGTGGTATAGGCGTTGGTATCGAACCCGCGGCGCGTGCCGTCGGGCAGATCCTCGATCCCGCGCGGCTCAGCGAAATAGGACCCGCCACACAGTTCACGCAGGATCATGATGTCGAGGCCGGACACCACCTCGGGCTTCAGCGTCGATGCCTCGACAAGCGACGGGAAGACGATTGCCGGCCGCAGATTCGCGAACAGGTCCATTTCCTTGCGAAGCTGCAGCAGGCCGCGCTCAGGCTTCAGCTCGAACGCCAGATCGTCATATTGCGGCCCGCCGACAGCGCCGAACAGCACGGCGTCGGCAGCGATCGAGTCGGCCAGTGTCTCGTCGGTGAGCGGTGTGCCGTGCGCGTCGTAGGCAGCGCCGCCGACAAGACCTTCCTGCATATCGAAGCTGATCGATTTATGCTTGGCCAGCCAGTCGATGATCCGCATGTTGGCCTGCATGATTTCGGTGCCGATGCCATCACCCGGCAACACCATGATCTTTCGGTTCGACGCCATTTCGCCCATCCTTGCCCTGGTTTTTATCGTCTGTGTGCCGTGGCTAGAGCCAGGGCTTGTCGTCGGCACGCGCCGCCTCGAAGCTGTCGATCGAGCCGCCCTTTTCCATCGTCAGTCCGATATCATCGAGACCTTCCAGAAGACATTTCTTGCGGAACGGGTCGATTTCAAAGGAAATCTCGACCCCGTTCGGGCGCCGGATCTTCTGCGCTACCAGATCGACCGACAATTCCGGATTTTCGGTGTCCTGCGCGTCGGCCATCAGCGCGTCGCGCTCATCCGCCGTGACAATGACCGGCAGAATGCCGTTCTTGAAGCAGTTATTGTAGAAGATGTCGGCAAAGCTGGTCGAGATCACGCAG
Source organism: Rhodobiaceae bacterium (assembly GCA_018624035.1). Lineage (GTDB taxonomy): Bacteria > Pseudomonadota > Alphaproteobacteria > Puniceispirillales > Puniceispirillaceae > UBA8309. The sequence goes on from JAAZUU010000133.1 coordinate 2,612, forward strand.
CGGATGCCGTAATCGAGAAGCGCCCAGGGGGCGTGCTCACGGCTCGACCCGCAGCCGAAATTGTCACCGGCAACGATAATCTGCGAATCACGATACGGTGCCCGGTTCAGCACGAAATCGGGAATCTCGGCGCCATCCCTGGTGAACCGCATCTCGTCAAACAGATTGGCCCCCAGACCCGACCGCTTGATCGTCTTCAGGAACTGCTTGGGGATGATCATGTCGGTGTCGACATTCAGGATGTTCAGCGGCGCGGCAATACCGGTCAGCTTGTCGAATTTCTGCATCTGTCGTCTCCCCGGCCTAGCCCTGCAAGTTCCTGATATCGGTCAGATATCCGGTGATGGCGGCGGCTGTCGCCATTTCCGGGCTGACCAGGTGGGTGCGCCCGCCACGTCCCTGCCGCCCCTCGAAATTGCGGTTCGAGGTCGAGGCGCAGCGCTCACCCTCGGACAGCTTGTCGGCATTCATGGCAAGGCACATCGAACAACCCGGCTCACGCCATTCGAACCCGGCCGCGGTGAACACCGCGTCCAGACCCTCGGCCTCGGCCTGTTCCTTGACGAGGCCCGAGCCGGGAACAACCATCGCGCGGATGCCCTCGGCGACCTGCCGGCCCGATGCCACCGAAGCCGCGGCGCGGAGATCCTCGATCCGGCTGTTCGTGCAGGACCCGATGAACACCGTGTCGATCTTCACATCGGTCAGCTTCTGGCCGGGTGCAAGGCCCATATAGTCGATCGCGCGCTGCAGCTTTGCCCGCTTGATATCGTCCTTTTCCTTGTCCGGATCGGGCACGGCACAGGTGATCGGCAGCGCATCCTCCGGCGAGGTGCCCCAGGTCACTGTCGGCGCGATCTCGGCGGCCGGCAGAACGATTTCGGTGTCATAGGTGGCACCCTCGTCGGACGGCAGCGAGCGCCAATAGGCGACAGCCTTCTCCCACATCTCGCCCTTCGGCGCCATCGGCTTGTCGGCAAGATAGGCGAAGGTCTTTTCATCCGGCGCGATCATGCCGGCACGGGCACCACCCTCGATGGCCATGTTACAGACCGTCATGCGGCCTTCCACCGACAACTCACGAATGGCTGACCCGGCGAATTCGATGACATGCCCGGTGCCGCCGGCGGTGCCGATCTTGCCGATGATCGCCAGAATGACGTCCTTCGCCGTGACTCCCGGTGCCAGATCGCCATCGACGGTGATGCGCATGTTCCTTGCCGGCTTCTGGATCAGTGTCTGGGTGGCCAGCACATGCTCGACCTCCGAGGTGCCGATGCCAAAGGCCAGCGCCCCGAAGGCGCCATGCGTCGCGGTGTGCGAATCACCACAGACGATTGTCATGCCCGGCTGGGTGAAACCCTGTTCCGGCCCGATGACATGGACAATGCCCTGGCGCACGTCATCCATGGCGAAATAGGGAACGCCGAAATCGGCGGCGTTGGTGGCAAGCGCCTCGACCTGGATGCGCGATTCTTCATCCTCGATGCCAACCGAACGGTCGGTCGTCGGGACATTGTGATCGGCGACGGCCAGCGTGCGATTCGGTGCCCGCACCTTGCGGCCGGCATTGCGCAGACCTTCAAAAGCCTGCGGGCTGGTCACCTCGTGAACAAGGTGCCGGTCGATATAGATCAGGCAGGTTCCGTCATCCTGGCGATGCACGACATGGGCATCCCAGATTTTATCAAACAGGGTCTTTGGCGCCGACATGAGCTCCTCCATAAGGCTGCCGGCGAGGTCATCTTCCTGGCCGGTCGTCGCCGTCAGGAGGAGGAGGCCTCGCGGGTTGTTGTTTTCTCGGCAATACGGGCGGCCTTGCCGGTACGGCCACGAAGATAATACAGCTTCGCGCGGCGAACCCGGCCCCGGCGGACAACGGTCACGCCTGCCACCTGCGGTCCATAGAGCGGGAAGACGCGCTCGACGCCCTCGCCATAGGACAGCTTACGAACGGTGAAGGATGAATTCACACCGTCATTCTTGCGGGCGATGCACACGCCTTCAAATGCCTGGACGCGTTCACGCGATCCCTCGACGACCTTGACGTCGACGCGAACCGTGTCGCCGGCGCCGAATTCCGGGATGGTGCGCTGTGCCAGCACCTTTTCCATCTGCTTTTTGCCAATGCGGTCAACGATATTCATCGCCCTATTCCTTCGCTTCCTTTTCCCGTGCCTGCCCCTGCAGGTACCTTTCCCATAAATCCGGGCGGCGCTCGCGCGTCTCCCGCCTGGCCTCGCCGGCACGCCATTCGGCGATCCTGCCATGGTGGCCCGACGCCAGTATCTCCGGCGCCTCAATCCCGTTCCAGTTACGCGGGTGCGTGTAGAGCGACGGCTCCAGCAACCCGGTCTCGAAACTCTCCTCGCGGTGGCTTGCCTCCTTGCCGATCACGCCCGGCAACAGCCTCACCACCGAATCCATCACCGTCAGCGCCGCCACCTCGCCCCCCGAAAGGATGAAGTCACCAATGCTGACCTCCATCATCCCGGCGGCATCGATGACCCGCTGGTCAACGCCTTCATACCGTCCGCACAGGAATACCGCGCCATCGGCAACGGCAAGTTCACGCACGAGCGGCTGGTCCAGAACCCGTCCACGCGGCGTCAGATAAATCCGCGGTCCGGGGGCGTCGGCAACATGGTCAAGGGCCGCCGCAACGACATCCGGCTTCAGCACCATCCCGACACCGCCGCCAAGCGGCACGTCGTCGACAGTCCGGTGCTTATCGCGCGCAAACTGCCGAATGTCCAGCGTTTTCAGCGCCCAGATGCCCTCCTTCAGCGATTTCCCGGCCAGCGACTCGGCCAGCGGTCCGGGGAACATCTCCGGGAACAGCGTCAGCACCGTCGCCTGCCAGGCCGTGTCACCCATCTCCATCACTCCGCCTGCCGGCACCGCGGCCCGCCGGCGCGCTGTCACCCGCCGGGTCCAGCAATCCGTCCGGAGGCGCCACCACCACACGGCGGGCGGCAAGGTCGATATCCGGCACAAAATCCGCATCGAACGGCACCATCAGCGTCGGCCCCTCTGCCGGTCTGACCTCGGCAATCTCACCGGCACCGAAATCATGAAGCGCCACCAGCGTTCCCAGCGTCTCGCCATCAACCGTCTCGACGGCAAGTCCGATCAGATCGGCATGGTAGATCTCGTCGCTTTCGGCCTCGGGAAAGGCGGTGCGCTCGACCTCCAGTTCAGTGCCGCGAAGCGCCGCAGCGCTGTCCCGATCGGTGATCTCGGCCGCCCTGACGATAACCATGCCGGCAGCGGTCATGCCCATGATGGACAGGTTCAGCTGACGGTCGCCGGCCCAGACCGGACCGTAGGCCGCGATGTCACGCGGCGCGGCGGTGAAGGGTTTCACCTTGAACTGTCCCTTCACCCCATGCGCGCCGGCAACCGCGCCGATCGCCAGACGGCCCGAGCTCATGATTTCTCGGCGGGCGCCTCTTCAGCCGGTGCCTCTTCAGCAGCAGCTTCCTCGGCCGGAGCTTCTTCAGCAGCAGCTTCCTCGGCCGGAGCCTCTTCAGCCGGGGCCTCTTCGGCAACAGCCTCTTCAGCCGGAGCTTCTTCAACAGCAGCTTCCTCGGCCGGCGCTTCGGCGGCAGCGGCAGCGGCTTCGGCAGCCTCAGCCTCGGCGGCGGCGGCGGCTTCTGCAGCCTCGGCCTCACGCTCGGCGCGCTTCTTGCCGGGAGCCGATTTCTTCGGCTGTTCGCGAATCACCGGCGCGGCGGCAAGGCCGGCTGCGGCCAGCATCTTGTGCACACGCTCGGTCGGCTGTGCCCCCTGGCCAAGCCAGTGGGCGATCCGCTCGGCGTTCAGCGTCACGCGCTGTTCGTGATCCTTCGGTACCATCGGGTTATAGGTGCCGACACGCTCGACATATCGCCCGTCACGCGGTGCCGAGGCCTCGGCGACGACAATACGGTAGAAGGGGCGTTTTTTCGCGCCGCCACGAGCAAGTCTGATTTTCAGAGCCATGATTATTGGTCCTTTCGCAACGATTTATGGCTGTTCATTCTGGATATTCACTTCTTTTTTCCGGATGGCTTGCCACCAAGGCCGGGCAGTCCCCCACCAAGGCCGGGCAGACCACCTTTCAAACCTCCGGGAAGACCTCCCGGCATACCGCCGGGCATACCACCGGGCATTCCACCGGGCATCCCGCCTCCGGGCATTCCACCACCCGGCATGCCGCCGCCCATCAGGGCCTTCATGGCGGCAGCGCCTGTCTTGCCGCCCATCTTCTTCATCATCCGCGCCATTTCCTGATATTGCTTGACCAGCCGG
>JAAZUU010000045.1 GCA_018624035.1 Rhodobiaceae bacterium
GGGGCGCGGCTATGTGCTGCGCCGGATCATGCGCCGGGCCATGCGACATCTTCACCAGCTTGGTTGCGAGGAACCGGTGATGTACCGGCTGGTGCCGGCCCTCGTCGCCGAGATGGGGGCGCAATATCCGGAGCTTGGCCGCGCACAGTCGCTGATCGGCGAGACGCTGAAGCTTGAGGAGGGCCGCTTCAAGGAAACCCTTGGCCGCGGGCTGCGCCTTCTGAACGAGGAGATAGAGGGCAAGCAGGCAGGTGGCACACTCGACGGGCAGACAGCCTTCAAGCTTTATGACACGTTCGGCTTCCCGCTCGATCTGACGCAGGATTTCATGCGCGGCTATGGCTGGAGCGTCGATACCGACGGCTTCGACGCCGCGATGGCGGAGCAGAAAGCGGCGGCGCGGCGCGCCTGGAGCGGGTCCGGTGATACCGCCACCGAAACCATCTGGCTTGACCTTGGCGAGCGTCTGGGGGCGACGGAATTCCTCGGCTACACCTCTGAAAGTGCCGAGGGGCAGGTGACAGCGCTTGTTATCGACGGCGCCGAGGCCGAAAGCGCCAGCGGCGCGGTCTCGGTGATCACCAACCAGACGCCATTCTATGCCGAGTCGGGTGGCCAGCAGGGCGACCGCGGCGTGATTGCCTGGGACGGCGGGCGTGCCGTCATCTCCGATACCTTCAAGACGCCTGCCGGCATGTTTGTTCACAAGGCGGAGGTTGAAGAGGGGACGCTCGCGGTTGGCGAGGCGCTTCGCATGGATGTCGATTCCGTCCGCCGCCGCCGGCTTCGTGCCAACCATTCGGCGACGCACCTTCTTCACGAGGCGCTCCGTCATGTTCTTGGCGATCATGTGGCGCAGAAAGGCTCGCTCGTGGCACCCGACAGGCTGCGTTTCGATTTCTCGCACCCGCGCGCGGTGTCCGGCGAGGAACTGGCGCGCGTGCAGGCCATCGTGAATGAGCGCATCCGGATGAACAGTGAGGTGTCGACCCGTATCATGACGCCAGACGCGGCGATCGAGCTTGGTGCGCTGGCGCTGTTCGGCGAGAAATACGGCGATGAGGTGAGGGTCGTTCAGATGGGCGGCGGAACCGATATCGAGGGGCGTGGCGCCTGGTCGGTCGAACTGTGTGGCGGCACGCATGTCGGCCGCACCGGCGATATCAGCCTGCTTCGCATCGTGTCTGAATCAGCGGTCGCCGGCGGGGTTCGGCGGGTCGAGGCAGTCACCGAGGCCGGCGCGCTGGAATGGCTGGATGGCCGTGAACAGGCATTGCTGCGGGCTGCCGAGATGCTGAAGGTCGCGCCGGAACAGCTTGCCGACCGTGTGGCGCGGCTTGTCGAGGAGAACCGCAAGGCGGAACGTGACATCACCAGCCTGCGCCGCAAGCTGGCTGCCGGCGGCGGGGCCGGAGAGGCGCCGACCATGGTGAATGGCGTCAATTTTGTCGGGCGGCTACTTGAGGACACACCGGCGCGCGAGTTGAAATCCATGGCGGACGAGATCAAGGCGAACCTGTCGAATGCCGTGATCTGCCTTGTCGCGACGGATGGCGGCAAGGCGTCGATCGTCGTCGCCGTGACGGAAGATCTGACGGGAAGCCGCAATGCCGTCGATCTGGTCAAGATCGGGTCCGGCGCGCTTGGCGGTGGAGGTGGCGGTGGCCGCCCCGACATGGCGCAGGCAGGCGGCCCGAACGCCGACGCCGCGGCGGCCGCTATCGAGGCCGTATCATCGGCGCTTTAATTCACAACAGCTGACGGAAAAAAGGGCATATCGCGGCGCGCGACATGCCCTTCCTTTCTGTGGATTCTGCCGGAGGCCCGGGATCGCGCCGGCACTGACAGCCGGCCGGGCCCTGGTCCGCTCAGACGTTCATCGCCGCCTTCAGGTTATCGTCCAGCGCATCGAGGAACGCGTCGGTTGTCAGGAAGGGCTGCTCGTTGGAGATCAGCAGCGCCAGATCCTTGGTCATCTGGCCACGCTCGACAGTCTGGATGCAGACCTTTTCCACCGTCTCGGCGAAATTGGCCACATCCGGCGTGTTGTCGAATTTGGCGCGGTAGCTGAGGCCGCGTGTCCAGGCAAAGATCGAGGCGATCGGGTTGGTCGAGGTCGGCTTGCCCTGCTGGTGCTGGCGATAATGGCGTGTCACCGTGCCATGCGCGGCCTCCGCCTCGACAGTCTTGCCGTCGGGGGTCATCAGGACCGATGTCATCAGTCCAAGCGAGCCGAAGCCCTGGGCCACCGTGTCGGACTGCACATCGCCGTCATAATTCTTGCAGGCCCAGACAAATCCGCCATCCCATTTCATCGCGCAGGCGACCATGTCATCGATCAGGCGGTGCTCATAGGTGATGCCGGTGTCACGGAACTTGTCGGCGAACTCGCTTTCAAAGACTTCCTCGAACAAGTCCTTGAAGCGCCCGTCATAGGCTTTCAGGATGGTGTTCTTGGTTGACAGATAGACCGGCCATCCCAGGTCGAGGCCGTAATTCATGCAGGCCCGCGCGAAGCCGCGGATCGACTCGTCGAGATTGTACATCGACATCGCCACACCGCCATCGGGGAAGTCGAAGACCTCGCGGGTCACCGGCGCGCCGCCATCAGCCGGGGTGAAGGTCATCGTCAGCTTGCCGGCACCCTCGACGACAAAATCGGTGGCGCGGTACTGGTCGCCAAAGGCGTGGCGCCCGATAACGATCGGCCGTGTCCATCCCGGCACGAGCCGAGGCACGTTCTGGCAGATGATCGGCTGGCGGAACACCGTGCCGCCAAGAATGTTGCGGATGGTGCCGTTCGGCGACCGGTACATTTCTTTCAGGCCGAATTCCTCGACCCGCGCTTCATCGGGGGTGATGGTCGCGCATTTCACGCCGACGCCATATTCCTTGATGGCGTTGGCGCTGTCGATCGTGATCTGGTCGTTTGTCTCGTCCCGTTTCTCGATCCCGAGGTCGTAATATTTCAGGTCGATATCAAGATAGGGGAAGATCAGCTTGTCTTTGATTTTCTGCCAGATGATGCGGGTCATCTCGTCGCCGTCGATTTCGACGACCGGGGTTTTTACTTTGATCCTGGACATGGCTTTCCTTCACCTTTCACATTGCGTCCGCCGGCCCTGGCCCGGCCCTTGCGAACAGCATGAACAAGCGGCGGGCGCGAGCACTGACACCTTGCTCATGGCCCGCCGTTTCCGGCTCGTCTGGGAACATCAACTGACTGGCACCGACGCCCCACTGGTCGGGTCGTTGGTTTTGTACTGTCCAAGCCGGGTTTGCGCAAGACCAATGCTGTGTGATTGTGGCCTGTCAGATGCCTGCGAGGTCTTTCAGGTGGGGTTTCAAGGCGTCAACGGAATCGACCGTCTCGAAATGCTGGAGATGGCCGTTATGCATGAAACCCTCGGCAACGACGCTGTCCAGCATCGCCAGCAGCGGGTCCCAGTAGCCGTCGATATTGAGGATGATGACTGGCTTCTTGTGCAGGTCCAACTGTCGCCAAGTGGTGATTTCCATGGTCTCGTCGAGGGTGCCGAGGCCGCCGGGAAGGACAATGAAGGCGTCACTCTCGGCATACATCATTTCCTTGCGCTGATGCATCGTGTCGATGATGTGGAGCTTGGTCACGCCGGCATGGCCGATCTCGACACGGTCAAGGAATTTCGGGATGATGCCGATGACGGTGCCACCACCCTGAACGGCCCCATCCGCCACCCGGCCCATCAACCCGCTGCTGCCGCCACCATAGACCAGACCCAGACCGTAACTTGCCAGCATGGCGCCAAGGTCGTGGGCGGCGTCGGCGTAGGACGGCTTGTGGCCAGCCGACGCGCCGGCGAAAACGCAGATTTTTTTCATGGTGATGATGTATCCTGTGATTGAAAGAACATGTTGATAGCATTACGCTGATAAACGTTTTTCGCCAGTGAAAAGGTATACCGCGTGAGGGTCCTGACCTATATCTTCATCGGCGCCGGGGCGGCCGTGGCCGTCATTGCGCTTGCCGTTACACTTCTTGACAATGGTGAGCAGGCAACGATCGAACCGCAATCCGAGGTGACGTCAGCTGTGACTGCCAAACCGCAGTCCACGGCGAAGACGCCAGCGCAGTCCACAGCGCAGTCCACAGCGCAGTCGGGCACCGCGGATGACAAGCAATCCGGTGCCACCGTGGCACAGCAACCTGCCACAGGTTTGGCAAGGGCACCGGCATCGGAGGCTGTCGATGCGACGCAGTCCGGCCCGGCCCCGACCGTGTCCATCGACCTTGCCCAGGTCAGGCCGGATGGCAATGCGGTGTTCGCCGGCAAGGCCGCTCCCCATGCCGAGGTGACAGTTTTCGAGGGTGAGGTTGTCCTTGGCCGCACCAAAGCGGATGAAAACGGTGAGTGGGTGATCATTCCCGAAGCGGCGCTTGGACCCGGTGAGCATCTTGTGTCGGTCGGGGCGGTGTCCGAGGACGGCACGTCTTCGGTTGCCGATATAACCATGGCGATCCAGGTTGGCGAGACAGCCGAGGAACGCCCGCTGGTCGCCCTGTTGCCGCAGACCGGGTCGGACATACCGGAATTGCTGCAATCGCCGGATGACAGGCCAGCCACCACTGTGGACAGGGCCTCCGATGCTGACCGGCCACAGACCGCTGAGGACAAGCCCATGATCCCGGCCGTCGCGCCGCGGTCGCTTTCGTGGAAGGCTGGCGGTGAGCTCGTCGTCGCCGGTGCCTCGCGAGGTGGCGTTCGCGTCGAGGCCGTTGCCGACGGCATTCCATTTGGCAGCGGTACGGTGATGGCCGACGGCAGCTGGCAGGTTGGCGGCAAGGTCGATATGACAAAGCCGGGCCGGACGATGCTGTTCACCCTGCGCGACAGTGCTGACAGTGCAGTCGCCACCTATGAATTGCCGGTCAAGACCAGAGACCTTTCGCAGGGCCTTGACGGCAGCCGCATGGTCATTGTGCAGCGCGGCGATGCGCTGTGGCGCATTGCCTACAGCTCTTACGGAGAGGGGATCAGATATGTCGATATCGTGCGGCGCAACGCTGCCGCGATCAATGATCCGGACCTGATTTTCCCAAACCAGATTTTCGCGCTTCCCCAAGATCCATGATCGACATCTGACCACTCCGGTATCACATCATGAGTTCACATCACAGCAACACCGATTTCGAGGATGGATGGATCGCTGCGGACGGGTGGGCGGTGCTGGCCATTGCCGGCATTGCCACGATCAGTCTGGCGCTGATCTCGCTGCCACTTGGTACCTTCGCGCTTGGTATCATGCTGTGGCTTCGTTACACATTACGCGCGCCGCGGCGACTGACGCCGGAGGGCCGCGGGCTGGTGGTGGCGCCGGCCGACGGGGTGGTGATTGAGGTCCTGGACGCGATCGACGAGAGCGCAACGCATCCGGACCTGACCGGCGCCGGCCGGGTGACCATCCGCACAGGCCTCGCCGATGCCCAGCTTCATCGCAGCCCGGTGGCTGGCCGCGTCATCGACAATTTCCTGATCCCGGGTCTGTTTCGCGGCGGTGAGGAGCTGGCGTTGATGCGGCGCGACAATGAACGTCGCGAAATCACCATCGAGACCGAAGATGGCGCGCGTTTTGCCCTTGCGATGATCGGGACGGCGACAGCGCGCCAGCTTGTCTGCCGGTTTGGCCCCGGCAAGTTCATCGCCGCCGGCGCGCCGTTTGGCATGGCGCGGATTGGCGGGCTGACCGATCTTGTGATCCCGGCAGGCTACAGGATCGAGATCGAGACAGGCAGGACGGTTGTCGCCGGCGAGACGATTCTCGCCAGACGCTGATCGGCGGGACTGATGTTCGACGCGGCCCTCAGACCCCTTGTCGACAGGATCCTCGACCCTGTTGGCCGCCTTCTGGCCGCGGTCGGTGTCAAAGCCGATCTTGTGACGGTGGCCGGATTCGCCTTTGGAGCGGGCGCCGCCGTGGCGGTGGCCTTCGAGGCGGGTATGGTCGCGCTGACCCTGCTTGCCGCCAACAGGCTGTGTGACGGGCTTGACGGCGCGGTGGCGCGCGCGCGCGGGGCGACCGACCTTGGTGGCTTTCTGGACGTCACGCTGGATTTCGTTGTCTATAGCGGTCTGGTGTTCGCCTTTGCCGTTGCCAATCCGGACAACGCCACCGCGGCGGCCTTTCTGATCTTCAGCTTTGTCGGTACCGGAACAAGTTTTCTTGCCTTTGCCATCATCGCGCAAAAGCGCGGCATTTCGACCGATATCAGGGGGAAAAAGAGCTTCTTCTATCTGGGTGGCTTGACCGAGGGGCTGGAGACCATCATTTTCCTGTGTACGGTGGTCATCATACCTTCCTTCTTCACGCCCCTGGCATGGGTCTTCGGGGCGCTGTGCTGGATCACGACAGCGACACGCATCAGCTATGCGGTGCGCCGGCTTGGTGGCTCGGCGGACAACGGAACAGGAGACTGAAAATGAAATTCGGTGTTGGTCAGGCCATTCCCCGTATCGAGGATTCGCGGCTTATCGCCGGCGAGGGGCGTTATACCGATGATATCGATCCGGGAACCGGTCTCGCGGTGGCGTTTCTTCGCGCGCCGCTGGCGCATGCAAGATTGCTGTCGGTCGATACCGCTGCTGCGGCGGCGCTTGCGGGTGTTCATCTTGTCGCGACACAGGCCGACCTTGATGCCGACGGCGTTGGTGAAATCCATTGCCGGCACAGGCTGACAAATGAGGATGGCAAACCGATGACCATGGTCTCGCACCCGCCGATGGTGCGTGATGTGAACCGCACGGCAGGCGATATAGTCGCCGTGGTCGTCGCCGAGGATGCGACGACGGCGCATGACGCGCTGGAGCTGATTGATGCCCGCTATGACAGCCTTCCCGCGGTGACGGATGTATATGCGGCGATGGAGGACGGGGCGCCGCAACTCTATGGCGAATATCCGAACAACATCGCTTTCAACTGGGTGGCAGGTGACCATGATGGCACCGATGCCATGCTGGCCTCTGCCGAGGCAGACGGTCGCGAGATTTTCGAGATTGATGTGATCAACAACCGCGTGATCATCAATTCGATGGAGACCCGGCCGATGATCGCCGGACCCGGGCCGGAGGAGGGAACGCTCGATATCTGGTGCGGAACGCAGGGGCCGGTTGGTATCGCCGAACAGCTTGCCGAGGCGCTTGGCATGGAAACCGCCGATGTTCGCGTGCGCACCGGTGATGTCGGCGGCAGCTTTGGCTTCAAGATTTTCCTTCACCCGGAACAGCTGATCATCGCCTGGGCGGCGCGCCGGCTTGGTCGCAGGCTGCGCTGGCAGCAGGCGCGGTCGGATTCCTTCCTTTCCGACCTGCATGGTCGTGACAACCGGACAAAGGCGCGCGCCGTCATCGACCGGGAAGGGAAAATTCATGCGCTGGCGGTCACGGTTCACGCCAATATGGGGTCATGGCTGTCGAATTTCGGCACCTATATTCCGACCCTGTCGGGAAGCCGTGCCCTGACCACAACCTACGCGATCGAGACAGCCAGTCTGCGGGTGCTTGGCGTGATGACGAACACGCCCGCCGTGGACGCCTATCGCGGCGCCGGTCGTCCCGAGGCCAACTATGTGATGGAACGTCTGATGGATCATATCGCGGCGCATCTGGGAATCGACAGGATTGACCTTCGTCGTCGCAACCTGATCCGTGCCGACCAGATGCCGTTCCAGATGGTGCTTGGCGGTGCCATCGATGGCGGCGAAATGCCGGAATTGATGGACGAGGCGCTCCTTCGCGCCGATCATGCCGGGTTTGCGGCGCGTCGCGCGGACTCACAGGCGCGCGGCAAGCTTCGCGGGTTCGGGCTTGGCATGTATCTCGAACAATGCGGCGGCGGCACGGATGGCGGCGTCGATGTGCGGTTCCGCGAGGATGGCACCATCCTTGTGCTTGCCGGGCAGCAGGAAAACGGGCAGGGCCACCGTACGACCCTGACCCAGATCCTGTCCGACAGGCTGGGGTTCGATGCCGACAGGATCGAGGTGGTGCAGGGGGATTCGGCTATCTGTCCACCGGGGACAACCGGCGGCGCGCGCATGACGGCGATCCTCGGCTCGGCGGTCGCCGAGGTGGCGGCACTGACACTTGATGCGGCGCGCCCTCACGCCGCCGAGGTGCTGGAATGCGATCCCGAGGAACTGATCCTTGCCGATGGCGTGTTCTCGGCGCCAAACACCAACCACTCTATCACCATCGAGGATCTGGTATTGCGTCTGGTGCCGGATGATGGCCCGCATCCCTTCGATATCAGGCATCAGTATGAGACCGATGGCGCGACCTATCCCTATGGCGCGCATGTGGTCGAACTTGAAGTGGACCCGGGTACCTGCAAGGTCGATATCCTGCGCTATACGGTGGTGGATGATTTCGGTTCGGTGATCAACCCGCTGATGCTGGAGGGTCAGGTGCATGGCGGGATTGCGCAGGGGATCGGCCAGGCGCTTCATGAACATGCGGCCTTCGACGCGCAGGGCCAGCTTGTCGCCGGCTCGTTGATGGATTACGCCCTGCCACGTGCCGATGATCTGCCACGGTTCGATATCAGCTTCCGCAACATTCCCTGCAAGAACAATGTCCTCGGGGTGAAGGGATCTGGCGAGGCCGGCGCCATCGGCGCGCCGCAGGCGGTTATCGCAGCATTGACCGACGCGCTTGGCGTGACCCATATTGAGATGCCGGCTACACCGGCGGCGATCTGGGAGGCGCTTCATGGCTCGCCCTCATCGGCGGCGGCGGCATCGGAGGCGGCGGAATGAGTGACAAGATCGTGAAAAGCGAGTCGGAATGGCGTGACCAGCTGACCGCCGAGCAATATTACGTCACCCGTGAACATGGCACCGAGCGGGCGTTCACCGGTGTGCTTGACAAGCATTATGATGACGGGACCTATCACTGCATCTGCTGTGATGCGCCATTGTTTTCATCCGAAACAAAGTTCGATTCCGGCAGCGGCTGGCCAAGTTTCTATGACAAGCTTGACGGTGATGCGGTCGGCGAGACCGAGGACAACAGCCTGTTCATGCGGCGGACCGAGGTGCATTGCGCGCGATGCGAGGCGCATCTTGGCCATGTATTTCCCGACGGTCCGGCTCCGACGGGCCTTCGCTACTGCATCAATTCAGCCTCACTCAGCTTCCGGGACGCGCAGGACTAGGTCCGCGCGCCCCGAACCGCCGGGCTGGTGTCCGGCATCACCCGGCATTCCCTGACGGCTGTGCGTTCTTCATGCCATGATGGTGACCGGAGCGATGATATCCGTGATGGCCCATCCGGCGGGGCAGTTCATCGCCGGCAAGAACACCGTCATTATTGGAATCCATGCGGGTGAACATGGCGACAAGCCTGGCGCTGAACTCGTCAGCCGATATGGCGCCGTCGCCATTGCTGTCGAGCCTGTCAAAACGAACCCGGTTGTGCGCCAGGATTTCATCCTGCGTCAGGGCACCGTCACCATCCGCGTCAAGCGAGGCGGCGCTGAACATATGGCCGCGCTTGTGGTGGTCACCGAAATTTCCGGCGACGGCGAGACTGGCGATAATCATCCCTGACAGCGCGAGGCCGCCCGCGATTACCATTGTTTTGCTGAGAGTTTTCATCGTGGTTTTCCTGTTGGTGGAGGTTGCAAGGGGTGGTGTGACACCGGTACACTGGCCTGCGGTGGGTGGTCGTGCCCAGCGCACCGGCGCCACGCCCCGTTCTCGGTCCAGAAAAGGGCACAAAGCGGGCAGGGTGATGATGATTTTGGGATTTCTTGTGGCAGCGCCTGCCACATTTTCAGCAGCAAGGGCAGGGAGACTGGAATGACCGGCCAGATGCCGTGGGTGACAGGTACGACACGTTTCTTTGCGACCATCGCCAACCCGGCGGATCATGTCCGGGCACCGATGGTTTTCAACCCGATCTTCGCCGAGCGCGGGCTGGACAGTGTGATGGTGCCGATGAGCGTGCCACCGGAATCGCTGAAGGCGGCGATTGACGGGCTTCGCGGGATGAGCAATTTCGGCGGCATGGCGGTGACGATCCCGCACAAGATGGAACTTGCCAAACTGTGCGACACGCTTGGGCCGACGGCGCAGCTGACCGGCGCGGTGAATGCCGTGCGTTTTGATTCCGACGGGACGATCCACGGCGATAATTTCGACGGGGCAGGCTTTGTCGAGGGGTTGCGCCAGAATGGCCATGACCCGGCTGGCAGCACAGTGTTGATGGTCGGGGCGGGCGGCGCGGCGCGCGCCATCGCGCTGGCCCTGTGCGATGCCGGTGTGGAGCGGTTGCTGATCCGCAACAGGACGCCTGAAAAGGCCGAGGCCATCGCCGAAGAGCTGGCGCGGCTCGGAGGCTATCACCAGGTCGAGAGCGTGCCCGGGCATGATGGCGGCGATGTTGGCATGATCGTCAACACGACAAGCCTTGGTCTGCATGAGGGTGAGGATCTTCCCATTGCTCTAGATGCTGTCGGAGCTGACACGCTGATCGCCGAGATTATCATGGTGCCCGAACGCACCGACTGGCTGGCAGCGGCCGAGTCGCGTGGGCTGACGACTCATTACGGGCGCCATATGCTGGACTATCAGGTTGAACTGATCGGAAGGTTCATCGGCGCGCTCTGAGACGCCGCCCCGATGGCCGGCGCGGCCAATTGCCGATTGAGTTTCTGTGTTCTGGACACTATATCTTGGCGGTGGTTTCTTGCCGATGACGCAGTGGCACATCGTGCCCGCGTCAGCGCCCCAAGGCATGACAGTGGGGGTGTGACAGCGGGGGCTTGACAGCGAATGAGGGTGACATGACGGACAACGCCTGGACCGAGGACCGGCTCGCAACGCTGCGTAAGCTGTGGGATGACGGGCTCTCGATTTCGCAGATCGGCGACGCGCTCGGTGTTTCACGCAACGCCATCGCCGGCAAGGCGCACCGGATGGGTCTGCCGAAACGGCCATCACCGATTTCCAAGGCCGCTTCCGAGGTGAAGAAGCCGGCAAAACCAAAGGCGCCGGCCGAGCCGGTCAATCTTCCCCTGCGGCTCGAGCTTCGCAAACTGCAATGGTCGCGCAGCAAATGCTGCTGGCCGACAGGGGATCCCAAGCTGAGCGGGTTTTCCTTCTGCGGGGCACGTGTGGTTCCCGGCAAGCCCTATTGTCTGAAACATTGCGAGGAGGCCTACACCACCTCGCGTGACAGTCGTTAATCCATACCGCCCGGGTGATGATTCCTGTCCTGCCCGGGCCGGAGTTCTCCCGATGCTGAAATATCGTGCTGACTACCGGCCGGCCTCCTGCAAGGTCATCTCGGCCGGCCTCGACATCTCCATCTTTGATGACCGGACCTTTGTGACCACGACGCTTGAGCTTGAGCGCGCCGGTGATGATCCGTTCCTGCTGAATGGCCGCGAGTTGACGCTGCATGAACTCAGCATCGACGGACGCGTTCTTGACGAAGCGGACTGGCCGGTGAGCGAGGCCGGGCTCAGCCTTGAAGGACTGCCGGCGAAATGTGTTGTCCGCACCCGCGCCGAATGCCACCCGGAAAGCAACACCGCGCTTGAGGGGCTCTATCTGTCCGGCGGCATGTATTGCACGCAGTGCGAGCCGGAGGGGTTCCGCCGCATCGGTTTCTTCCCCGACCGCCCCGACGTGATGACGGTCTTCACTGTCCGGATCGAGGCCGGCCGGGAGTTTCCGCAGCTTCTGTCCAATGGCAATCTGGTCGAGACCGGCGAGATTGGCGATGACCGACACTACGCGCTGTGGCATGACCCGCACCCGAAGCCAAGCTATCTGTTTGCCTGTGTTGTCGGCGATCTTGACCTTGCCGCCGACAATTTCACCACCGCCTCGGGACGCAATGTGGATCTCCATATCTATGTCGAGAAAGGCAACACGCATCTGACCGGCCACGCGATGGAATCGCTGAAGCGGTCGATGAGGTGGGATGAGGACAGCTATGGCCTGGAATATGACCTCGATCTGTTCCAGATCGTCGCGGTCAGCCATTTCAACATGGGCGCGATGGAAAACAAGGGTCTCAACATCTTCAACAGCAAATTCGTGCTGGCCGACCCGTCAACGGCGACGGATGAGGATCTCGACCGCGTGGAATCCATTGTCGCGCATGAATATTTCCACAACTGGACAGGCAACCGCGTGACCTGCCGTGACTGGTTCCAGCTGACATTGAAGGAGGGGCTGACGGTCTATCGGGACCAGTGTTTCTCAGCCGACATGCATGATGAGGGTGTGCAGCGAGCCGGTGATGTCAGCCTGCTGCGGGCTGCCCAGTTCCCCGAGGATGCGAGCCCCACAGCGCACCCCATCCGCCCTGAATCCTACCGTGAGATCAATAATTTCTACACCCCCACCGTCTATGAAAAGGGGGCCGAGGTGATCCGCATGATGGCGGGCTATCTGGGACGGGACGGGTTCCGTCGCGGGACCGATCTGTATTTCGAGCGCCATGACGGCAACGCCGTGACCTGTGACGATTTTGTGGCCGCGCTGGCCGATGCCAATGACCGCGACATGTCGGCCTTCCAGGGATGGTACAAGCAGGCTGGCACGCCGAAGCTGAGCGTCTCGCGGCGGATCGAGCCCGACGGCATCACCCTTGACCTTGCGCAGGCGACGCCGGAAACAGCCGCCGACACCCCGCGCGAGCCGCTGCCGGTGCCGGTCCGTCTCGGTTTCATCGGCGCTGACGGACAGCCGGTCAGGACACGTCTCGACGGCGAGAACGAGGCGCGCGATGAGCATGTGCTTCTGCTTGACGGGGCGGCGGCGGCATTCCGCTTTGTTGGTGAGGCGGGTTCAGGTCCGATGACGCCAAGCCTGCTGCGCGGGTTCTCGGCTCCGGTACGCCTTGTCGATGATCTCAGTGATGAGGAACGCCTGCATCTGATGGCCCATGACAGTGACCTGTTCAACCGGTGGGACTCGGCACAGATGCTGGCGACCGGCGCCATCTTGTCACTGGCGGGTGGCGAGGCGGTGGCGATCGAACCGCTGGCTGCCGGCTATCGCCGGATTCTTGGTGACGGCATGCTCTTGGATGAGTTCAAGGCCGGCACATTACGACTTCCCGGCCTTGCGGTCCTCGAGGCAGCACGTTCCCCGGCCGACCCGGTGGCGCTGTTTGGCGCGCGCCGTGGCCTTCTGGCCTCGCTTGGGCGGGCGCTGGCCTCGCAGATCGCCGCGGCGATCGATGCCCGTGGGAAGATGGTGGAAACTGCCGGTGGCCGCGCGCTGCTGACGCAACTTGTCGAGCTTGGCGTCGCGGCCGGCGACGCGCACGCCATCACCGCTGCCGCCGACATGGTGGCAGACCGCAACATGACCATTTCGCAGGGCGGGCTGAAGGCGCTGATCCACAGCGATGATCCGGCACGCGAACAGGCGTTGAAGGCGTTTCACGACCGCTGGCAGGCGGATTCACTTGTGATGGAGAAATGGTTCCAGATGGAATCCATGTCATCGGTTGGCGGGACGCTGGACCGGCTTGACGAGTTGATGCGGCACCCCGGGTTCGACCCGAAGAACCCGAACAAGGTCCGCGCCGTCCTCGGGGCTTTCATGGCTGGCAACACGCCGCGCTTCCATGCCGCCGACGGGTCGGGCTACAGCTATATGGCCGACCGGCTGGTCGAGATCGACAAACGCAATCCGCAGATTGCGGCCCGCATGGCGCTGCCGATGACCCGCATGGCGAATTATGACGGGTCAAGACAGCAACTGATGCGCGCGGCGCTGGCCACGATCAGGGCCGGCGCGGGGTCGAATGATCTGAAAGAGGTTGTCGACAAGGCGCTTTAGCGCGCCCGTCCCGAAATTGGCCGTCCCGAAATTGCCCGTCCCGAAATTGGCCGTCTAGCGAAGCAGGAAGGCGGGGACGTGCCCTGTATCCTGTAGCGTATTGCCCTTGCAATCGGGCGGTGCCGGCAGCTCACCAGCCACGTTTTCCTTGCCACGGCGCCCGCGGCCACGGCCCTTGCCGGACGGTTCGGCCCGGTTCTCGGATTTGGCATCAGATTTGGCAACAGATTTCGTATCCGAGTTGGATCCGGAGGGAGTGTCGGCGGTCTTGCCGGCTGTCTTTTCAGGCGTCTTGTCAGCCGTCTTCGCTTTCTTCGATCTGTCCGATTTGCCGGGTTTCCTGTCATCCGCCTTCGCCGGAGCGGTTTCGCCACCCTCGGTCAGCGGGATGGACTTGCCGATCAGCTTTTCGATGGCGCCCACATATTTGCGGTCATCCTCGCCGGCGGCGATGGTGAAGGCGCGACCGGATTTTCCGGCGCGGCCGGTGCGGCCGATGCGGTGGACATAATCCTCGGCATTGCCGGGGACATCGAAATTGAACACATGGCTGAGACCAACGATATCGAGGCCGCGCGCCGCGACATCCGAGGCGATCATCAGCGGCACCTCGCCATCCTTGAATTTCTGCAGCGCCTCGAGACGGGCCGACTGGGTCATGTCGCCATGCAGGGCAACGGCGCTGAAATCATGGCGTTTCAGGGAGGTGACAAGGGTGCTGATATCGCGCTTGCGGTTACAGAAGATCACCGCATTCCTCACATCCTCGTTGCGCAGCAGATCACGGAGCGCCTCGCGTTTGCCGCGCGGACTTGTCCAGACTAGATGCTGGGCGACGGTGTCGGCGGTCGATGCCGGCGGAGCCACCTCGATCACTTTCGGGTTGGAGACGAACTTGTCACTCAGCTTCTTGATGTCATCAGACAATGTGGCCGAGAAGAACAGCGTCTGGCGGAGCGGCGGCAGCAGCCCGACAATGCGCTCGACGTCAGGGATGAATCCCATATCGAGCATGCGGTCGGCCTCGTCGATGACAAGGATCTTCACATCGGTCAGCAGAACCTTGCCGCGCTCGAAATGATCAAGCAGTCTTCCCGGTGTGGCGATCAGCACGTCAACGCCCTTGCTGAGGGCGGCATTCTGGTCGGCAAAGCTGACACCGCCGATCAGCAGCGCCATCGACAGCTTGTGATAGGTGCTGAATTTTTCAAAGGAGTCGGCAACCTGGGCCGCGAGTTCTCGCGTCGGCGCCAGGATCAGTGATCGCGGCAGCCGGGCCTTGGCGCGGCCCGAGGCGAGGATTTCGATCATCGGCAGGGTAAAAGAAGCCGTCTTGCCGGTGCCGGTCTGCGCGGAACCGAGGATATCGCGCCCCATCAACACATAGGGGATGGATTTTTCCTGGATCGGGGTGGGGGCCGTGTAGCCGAGATCGGCGACAGCCTGGCTGAGTTCCGGGCAAAGGCCAAGATCAGAAAAATTCAACGGGAGCGTCCTTTGGCAACGTGGTTGTTTACGTGTTCAACAATGTGCACGGGGGAGAAGCCCCAGACGATTTAAGGTGACCCTGATCGATATGTCTTGAACGGTCTCGTTCTGTTGATCGGCGGTCCCACGCTGGGCTATGCTGCGCAGAGATGTACATACTTCCCGGTAAAAGGTCAACGATAATGCGCCCACGCCCCGGCATGGTGGCAGGGTTTCTTCAGGATGACAGCAATTCCAACCCCGATCTTCATTCCGGGCCTTGTCTGCACGGCCGATCTGTTTGCCGACCAGCAGGCCGGCCTGACCCATCCCGTCGTCCCGCTGGTGGCCGATACGCTTGGCCGTGACAGCCTTGCCGACATGGCTGGCGCGGCGCTCGCCATGGTGGACGGGCCGGTGGTGCCGGTCGGGCTGTCGATGGGCGGCTATGTGGCGCTGGAGATGGCGCGCCTGGCGCCGGAGCGTATCGCCGGCCTGGCGCTTCTCAACACCGCCTATCGCACTGACGGGCCCGAGCGGCGCCAGCAGCGCCTTGCGACCATCGAAATGGCGAAGAGTGACCGCTTCCGCGGCGTTACCAGACATCTGATGAAAAGTTTTCTGTCGCCGGCGTCGATGGCGGACGAAGCGCTGGTGGCGCGGGTGATCGCGATGGCCGAGGCGGTCGGCCGCGATAATTTCGTACTTCAGCAGCAGGCTATCCTGAACCGCCGTGACCAATCGGACACACTGCGCGGCCTGGCGGTGCCGGCGCTGGTGCTGTGCGGCAGTCTGGACACGCTGACGCCGCCTGACATCTCGCGCGAGATGGCGGCGCTCGCCCCGCAGGCGGAACTGGTAATCCTTGATGGGGTCGGGCATCTGTCGACAATGGAGGCGCCGGAGCGGGTCACCGCGCATCTGAACGCGTTTCTGGCGAGCCTTGATGTCTAGGCGCTAGACGTCAAGGTCGGCCAATACCTCCTCGGCATGGTCGCGGATATAGCCAAAGCGCAACTCGGCCTTCTTGCCCATTAGCGTCGAGACAAGCTGGTCGACGCCGCGGCGGGCATCGGCACCGGCGCTGTCGCGGCGCGGCAGATCGACCCGAAGCAGGCGGCGGCTGGCCGGGTTCATCGTTGTCTCCTTCAACTGCCCGGGCGGCATCTCGCCAAGACCCTTGAAGCGGCTGATCTCGATCTTGCCGCGCCGGTCGAAACCGGTTTCCGTCAGTTCCTCGCGCTGTGCGTCGTCAAGTGCGTAGAGTGTCGTGCCGCCCTGTGTCATGCGATAGAGCGGCGGCTGTGCCAGGAACAGGCGGCCAGCCTCGATCAGCGCCGGCATCTCGCGATAGAAATAGGTCATCAGCAGCGCCGCGATATGCGCCCCGTCGACATCGGCGTCGGTCATGATGATGATCCGGCCATAGCGCAGATCGTCGATCCGGAAATCCTTGCCCGGCCGCACGCCAAGCGCCAGCGCGAGGTCGGACAGTTCCTGGTTGGCGCCAAGCTTTTCGGTGCTGGCGCTGGCGACGTTCAGGATCTTGCCGCGAAGCGGCAGCACCGCCTGGGTCTTGCGGTTGCGGGCCTGTTTCGCCGACCCGCCGGCCGAATCCCCCTCGACAAGGAACAGCTCGGTCACATCGGTGTCATTCGCGGTGCAGTCGGCAAGCTTGCCGGGAAGGCGAAGCCGCCGCGTCGCCGATTTGCGCGCCACCTCGCGTTCCTTCTTGCGCCGCTTGCGGTCCTCGGCGCGTTCGATGGCGGCATCCAGCAGGAACTGCGCCCGCGCCGCATCGGCCGCCAGCCATTGCTCGAACCTGTCGCGCGCCGCCTGTTCGGTCAGCTTTGTGGCGTCGGCCGAGACAAGCCGGTCCTTGGTCTGCCCCTGGAATTGCGGGTCGCGAAGGAACACCGACAGCATCACCGCGGTGCCGGCGAACACGTCATCGGCGGTGATGTCTGCGGCCTTGCGGTTGCCGGCCAGGTCGCCAAAACTTCGCAGCGCGCGGGTGATGGCCTGGCGGAAACCGGTCTCATGCGTGCCGCCGGAAGGGGTCGGCACGGTGTTGCAATAGGAATGGAAGAACCCGTCCTCGCCGGCGCCAAGCCAGGTGATGGCCCATTCGAATTTCTGGCCGTCAAGTTCCACCTGCGCGGCGAAGGGGGTGGAGATCAGCAGCGCCGTGTCATTGGTGGCGTCGGTCAGGAAATCGGCCAGCCCGCCGGGGTAATGCAGGGTGGCCTCGGCCGGCACCGGATCGTCATTCGCCAGCAGCGCCGGATCGCAGCGCCAGCGGATCTCGACGCCGGCGAACAGATAGGCTTTCGAGCGCGCCATGCGATAGAGGGTGGCCGGCCGGAAATAAGGCCTCTCGCCGAAAATCTCCGGATCGGGGGTGAAGCTGACGGCGGTGCCGCGCCGGTTCGGCGCCGCGCCCGTCTCGGCAAGCGGTCCGGCCGGCACGCCGCGCGAGAAACGCTGCTGGTACAGCTTCTTTTCGCGCGCGATCTCGACATGCAGATCGGATGACAGCGCGTTCACCACCGACGCGCCGACCCCGTGCAACCCGCCCGAGGTGGCATAGGCCTTGCCGGAAAACTTGCCGCCGGCATGAAGCGTCGTCAAAATCACCTCGACCGCCGACTTGCCGGGGAATTTCGGATGCTCGCCGACCGGCATGCCGCGGCCATTGTCGCGGATGGTCAGCCGGTCGCGCGCCTCGAGATGGATGTCGATCCGGCCGGCATGGCCGGCCACCGCCTCATCCATCGAATTGTCGAGGATTTCGGCTGCCAGATGATGAAGCGCCCGCTCATCGGTGCCGCCGATATACATGCCCGGGCGGTGCCGGACCGGCTCCAGCCCTTCCAGAACCTCGATATTCGAGGCGTCATAGCCATCGGCGGATGCCCCGCTGCCAAAAAGATCGGCCATCTGTCAGATATCTTCCGTCACAAATATTTCACGAATGCAGTCATGATTGTGGTCCCGAATGCGGTCATGATTGCGGTCCCGAACGCAGCTACGAATGCGGCACCGGCGCGCGGATGCCCCAACGAACTTTTCACCGGATGCGTATGTCTACCGTATCTTGCGGCGGCATCCAAGCCAAACCGCGAGATATAGCCGGTTTTGATGTGCGAAACGGGGAGGGCGTTAACGGCACAATAAAAACCCCCGGACTTTCGCCCGGGGGTTTTTGTATGCGGTGTGTGTTCGCGGCGGGCGCGAACGGTCGGCGGTGGTTACGCCGAGTAGTACATCTGGAATTCGACCGGATGCGGGGTGTGCTCCAGCGCGATGACCTCTTCCATCTTCAGCTCGATATAGGCATCGATCTGGTCGTCGCTGAACACGCCGCCCTGGGTCAGGAAGCCGCGATCGGCGCTGAGGCTGTCGAGCGCCTCGCGGAGCGAGCCGCAGACGGTCGGGATCTCGGCCAGTTCCTCGGCCGGCAGATCGTACAGATCCTTGTCCATGGCATCGCCCGGATGGATCTTGTTCTGGATGCCGTCAAGGCCGGCCATCAGCATCGCCGAAAAGGCCAGATACGGGTTCGCCGTCGCGTCCGGGAACCGGACCTCGACACGCTTGCCATTCGGCGATTCCACATGCGGGA
>JAAZUU010000002.1 GCA_018624035.1 Rhodobiaceae bacterium
CGATCGTCACCACGCTGAACTATCTGCCGCATGCTGACGAGGTGGATATCGTGGCGGCGAAACTGACATCCTATGACAGTGCCGAGGGGCGCGAGACACTTGCCAATATGGTGCGCATGGCCGATCTGACGCGAAGCGGGTTCATGTCGGGCGACCTGTCGACAGTGATGTCGCCGCGAACGGTCATCACCTGGGCCGAGAACACGCTGATCTTCGGTGACATGACGCTGGCCTTCCGGATGAGCTTCCTGAACAAATGCGACGAGGTCGAGCGCCCGACCGTGGCCGAATATTACCAGCGCTGCTTTGGCATCGACCTGCCGGAAGCGCCGGTCCGTCAGGCAACCGCCGGCTAGGCATGCCGCATGGCGAACGGTGACGCGAACCAGCAATTCCTGAAATCGACTGCCGCGGCGATGCGCGCGGTGGCCGGCGGTGTTGATCATCAGGTCAGCTATGCCGGTACCGACACGCATGTCGGCAAGGCGGAAGTGCGGCTTCCGGCCTTGCCGCCACGCGCCACCGCCCAGCAACGCGCCAGCCTGCGCGGTGCCGCCGACGGGGCGGCGCTGTGGCTTGCGCACCATGATGACGCCACGCACCGCAAGCTGTGCCCAAGCCTGGATGGCGCGAGGGCGATTTTTGAATCCGCCGAACGGGCCCGTGTCGAGGCCATCGGTGCCCGTGACCTGAAAGGCGTTGGCGACAATCTGGAGGCGGCGCTGAACCAGCGCTACGAAAGCCGCCAGATCGAAGCCCCGGGACAGGCCGACGAGGCTGGTATCGCCGAGGTGGTACGGCTGTTGCTTCGCGAGAAACTGACCGGCGCACCGCCACCGCAGAACCTGTCGATGGTGATGGATCTGTGGCGGCCCTGGGTTGAAAGCCGCGCCGGCGAGCTGTTTTCCGAGCTTGATGACTCACTTGAGGATCAGGCCCGGTTTGCCGAGGTGTCACGCCGTCTCATCGGCGCGCTGGAAACCGATCTTGGCGATTCCGCCTCCGACCAGGACGAGTCGGAGGATGATGGCGATGAGTCGGAGGATAGCGGCGACCAGCAGAATGAGGATGGCGGCGAGCAGTCGGCGGTCGGCGAGGACCAGTCCGAGGGCGAGGACGGCCAGAGCATGGAAGATGCCGGTGATGGCGGCGCCTCCGAGGATGGCGACATGGTCGATGCCGACGGCGCCGAGGACGGCATGTCGGACGGTGACTCGCCACATTCCGACATGCAGGGCCACAATCAGGACCGCGGCCCGACAAGGGATGCCTACCGTGTCTTCGAAACCCGCTTTGACGAAATAGTCGCGGCCGCCGATCTGTGCGACCCGGAGGAGTTGGACCGGCTTCGCATGATGCTGGACCGGCATATGGAGAATGTCGCCTCGGTCGTCGGAAAGCTTGCCAACAGACTGCAGCGCAAGCTGATGGCGCATCAGAACCGGTCCTGGGATTTCGACCTCGAGGAGGGCATTCTTGATGCCGGCAAGCTTCACCGCGTGGTGACGCAGCCGCTCAGCCCGCTATCCTACAAGATGGAGCAGGACACGAAATTCCGCGACACGGTGGTGACGCTGCTTCTCGACAATTCGGGATCAATGCGTGGCCGGCCGATCACCATCGCCGCGGTCACCGCCGACATTCTGGCCCGCACACTCGAGCGCTGCGGCGTCAAGGTCGAGATCCTCGGCTTCACGACCCGCGCCTGGAAAGGCGGTCAGTCGCGCGAGATCTGGCAACAGGCCGGCAAGCCGCCGGCACCCGGACGACTGAACGATCTGCGGCACATCATCTATAAAGGCGCCGACGCGCCCTGGCGGCGGGCCCGCAAATCGCTTGGCCTGATGCTGCGCGAGGGCATCCTGAAGGAGAATATCGACGGCGAGGCGTTGCTCTGGGCGCATGAACGATTGCTGGCGCGCACCGAGGACCGGCGCATCCTTCTGGTCATTTCCGACGGCGCGCCGGTCGATGATTCAACCCTGTCGGTAAACAGTGGCAGCTATCTGGAAAAACATCTTCGCGAGGTGATCGGCTATATCGAAACGCGCTCGCCGGTCGAGCTTCTCGCCATCGGGATCGGCCATGATGTCACCCGCTATTACCGCCGGGCGGTCACCATCACCGATGTCGACCAGCTTGGCGGGGCGGTTGTCGGCCAGCTGACCGACCTGTTCGACGAGGATGCCAACCGGCGCCAGCGCCGCGTCGCCTGACCCCTCACCCGGCGCATCACCCGATCCATCACCCGATCCGTCACCCGGGCCGTCATGTGGTCCCTCATGTGACCGGAACCGGCCCGAACACCCTGCCGACACCCTGACGCATAAAAAAAGCCCCGCCTGACAGCGGGGCCCTTACAATCGTGACAGGGCAGTTCAGCCGGCGGCCCGGGCGGCCATGATCTCGCGCTTCAGCTGGCGTGCCTCATCGGCAAGCTCGGCATTGCGGGCCTGCATCAGAAAGGCGTCGAGGCCGCCATGCTTTTCGATGGTGCGCATGGCACTGGTCGACAGCCGCAGGCTGACCCGGCGGCCAAGGACCTCGCTCTGCATCGTGGCATGCTGCAGGTTCGGAAGAAAACGCCGACGTGTCTTGTTGTTCGCGTGGCTGACATTATTGCCCGACATCACGGTTTTGCCGGTGATCTGACAACGCTTGGCCATATTTCGGCTCCCATCTTTCCAGATATCCGCCGCGTCCGACGCGGCGTGGCGACCATCAGGTCTGCCTTGAATAATGATGTGAATAACGATGCGTGGGTATAGGCCACGACCCGGATCAGGTCAAGACCGAATCACCGGCCAACCCGGCCGATACAGGCCCCTCGTAAAAACGACATGGCCTTAGCGGAATATTAAACCTTTCGGATTATCATGGATCACCCGAAAGGATCATATCCACCGCCCCGCGACACCCCTTGGTGCCACCGAGAGGGTCGTGGACGCCCGGAGTAACGACAAATGATGCATGGACACGAACCCTCCCTCACCGCGGCGCGCCGCGGGCCCCAGCCAAACCCGGCCTCTACCGGACGACGCCTGAAACGCAACGTCCGCATTGGCGAGCGCCGCACGACGATCGTGCTGGAGGCCTATGTCTGGGACAGTATTGACAGCATGCTGCTGCGCGAGGCGGTATCGCTCGACGAATTCTGCAACCGTGTCGAGGATACGCGCCGGAATTCCAGCATGGCGTCGTCAGCAAGGCTTGTCGTGCTGATCTATTTCCGACTTCTCGGCCAGATCAACAGCCCGCCCTTTGTCGATGCCGATCTGGGTCACCTGCAGCAGGAAGGGCTGTTGCGGGCCCCGGCGCCAGCTGACCCGCCAATCCCCCTGCTACCGCTGGCGCTCAGGCGCTTTGCGCAAGACGAAGCGCATGTTGCATAGCCTTGTCCGCATCCGGAATCTGGCCGCGGGCCATGGCAATGTCGGTAATGCCGTCCGCCGCCATCAATGCCGCCAGTTCCTGGATGACGCGCGCCGGCAGGTCCGGCCCCTCAAGCGCCAGCGCGGTATAAAGCTGTACCAGGCTGGCGCCGACGAGAATCTTCGCATAGGCCTGCCAGCCGCTGGCAACACCCCCCGCGCCAACCAGAACCGGTCCGCCGGCGGGCAGCCATCCGGCCATTTCAGCCAGCACATGCGTTGACATCGCAAACAGTGGCGCGCCGGACAGGCCGCCAGCCTCAAAGGCATGCGCCGAGCGCAGCCCGTCAGGCCGCTTGATGGTGGTGTTGGTGGCGATCAGCCCGGCAACGCCCTCATCCGCCGCCGTGGCGGCGATGGCCTCGATATCGGCCGGTGCCAGGTCCGGCGCAAGCTTGATGAAAAGCGGGCGCTCACAGCCGGCATCGACCAGCCCGTTGCGACCGGCGGCAATCAGCAGGCGCAGATTGTCCGCTGTCTGCAGATCGCGAAGCCCCGGCGTGTTCGGAGAGGAAATGTTCAGCGTGATGTAGTCGGCAAAGCCGGCAAGCCGCGCCACGGCGATACGGTAATCCTCGGTTGGCGCGGCGCTGGTCTTGTTGGCCCCGACATTGATTCCGATGACGCCGCCCTGCTTCCTGCCGGACCGACGCCGCCGCGCCAGTTCCGCCGCCACCGCCTCCAAACCACGGCTGTTGAACCCGTAGCGGTTGATAACGGCGCCGTCACCGGCGAGCCGAAAGACTCGCGGCCGCGGGTTGCCGGGCTGGGGATGGGGCGTGATGGTGCCAAGCTCGACATGACCGAAGCCGAGCCGAAGCGCGCCGTCAGGGCAGGTCGCATCCTTGTCAAAGCCGGCCGCAAGGCCAAGCGGATTGGTGAAATCAAGGCCGGCCACACTGACCGTGAGAGTCGGCAGCACGGGTGCCGGGCCGATGCCATGCCGCAGCGTCATCACCGCCGCCCAGTGCGCTGCCTCGGGCGGCAGCAGCCGCGCCATGCCGGCGGCGAGGCGCCAGATCAAGCCGCGTCTCCGTCTTGGGCCAACTCCCCGGCCAATTCCCCGGCGAGCGCACTATTCATCAGCTCGACCGACTGTTCGCGGCCATAGAGCGCGAAGAAAGATCCCATGCGCGGGCCTTCCGACTGGCCAAGAAGAACCTCATAGAGGCACTGGAACCAGGCCCGCAGATTCTCATAGCCGGCCGCCTTGCCGGTGGCATAGACGGCGGACTGGATGGCCTCGGCGTCGGCGTCGGCCGGCAGCGCGCGGATCGCCTCGATCAGCGCGGTGATATGGCCGGCTTCATCATCATCCGGCCGCCGGTAGGTCTTGTGCGGGCGCACCCGGTCCTGATAATAGGTGACCGCATAGCCGATCATCCGGTCGAGTTCGGGATGCGTTTCGGGGCTGACCCCGGGTGCGTAGTCGCTGACATAGTTCCAGACAATGTCAGGCGTTTCGGCAAGGCAGACCGAGGCAAGGTTCAGCAGCAATGTGTAGCTGACCGGCAGGCTGTCCGAAGGCGGTGTGCCGGCATGGATATGCCAGGCCGGGTTCTCCAGCAGTTCGGCCGGTGTCTGTGACGCCGCCTTGCCGCGATGCTGGTAATATTCGTCGACCGTCTTCGGAATGACGTCGAAATGCATCCGCTTGGCGCGGCGCGGCTGGGCATACATGAACAGCGACAGCGATTCCGGGCTGCCATAGCTGAGCCATTCCTCGATGCTGAGACCATTGCCTTTCGATTTGGAGATTTTCTCGCCGGCGGAATCAAGGAACAGCTCGTAGGAGATGCCGTTCGGCGGCGTGCCGCCCATCGCGCGGGTGATCTTCGAGGATTGCCGTACCGAATCGATCAGGTCCTTGCCAGCCATCTCGTAATCAACGCCAAAGACGAACCAGCGCATCGCCCAATCGGCCTTCCATTGCAGCTTGCAGGCGCCGCCGGTGATTCCGGTCTCGATCTCGGCATGGGTGTCGGGATGAAGATAGGTGATGGCGTCGCGCTCCGGATGCGTGGCGATGACCTTGGCCTGCAGCACCAGTCCGCTGTCCGGACAGACCGGAAAAAACGGGCTGTAGGTGGCGCGGCGTTCCTCGCCAAGGGTCGGCAGCATGATATCCATGATGGCATCGTAATTCGCCAGTACGCCGCGCAGCCCGTCATCAAAGCGGCCGGAGCGATAGCAGTCGGTCGAGCTGACAAATTCATAGTCAAAGCCGAAGGAATCAAGAAACGCCTGAAGGCGGGCATTGTTATGCGCGCCAAAGGAGGGATGCGTGCCAAACGGGTCGCGAACCGATGTCAGCGGCAGTCCCAGATCCGCTTTCAAAGCCTCGCCATTCGGGACATTGTCCGGCACCTTGCGAAGCCCGTCCATATCGTCCGAGAAACAGACAAGCCGTGTTGCTGCGCCGGTCATCACCTCGAAGGCATGCCTCACCATGCTGGTCCGCACAACCTCGCCAAATGTGCCGATATGCGGCAGTCCTGACGGGCCGTAGCCTGTCTCGAACAGCACCTCGCCATGATGGTTCATGCCGTCGAGCCGTTTGACCAGATCGCGCGCCTCGGCAAAGGGCCAGGCTTTCGCGTCGCTGGCGACGGCCTTCAGTTCGGCGGCAATGTCGGTCATGTCTCGTATCCTGTGTCCCGGTCGAACCGCGCGGCAGGGCGCTGCTGGCGGATCGCGCCATCTATGCCGCAAAACACCCCGGCAGGCAAGCCTGCTTGCCGGATATGGACAGGCGGGACACCTTGCCATGGACGGCTATTTGCCGGCTGGTCGCCCACCATGTTTGCGGCTATATCAGGGGTATGGTTTCTCTCCCCTCAGACGGGCTCGGGCTGACGACGATCAGCATTCCCGAGCTGCATGCGGCGCCGGTCTTCTACCCGGCCGGCACCAGGCTGATCTGGATTTCGGACGCCGGCGAGATTGCCACCATCGATCGGCAGACAGCAACGGCCCGGCTTGCCCGCGAGGTGCCGATTGTCTGCCACCGGCGCTGGAGCGAGGCGCGGGCCGGCCATGAGATTGCGACCTGCCTTGATGTGATGGAACTCTACGCCTTCGTCCGGCCGGCGCGGTTCTGTCTGCCGACACCGCGCGGGCTGGCGGCACAGCTGGCGTTGCCGCGACCGGCCGCGGGCGAGGATATGGCGGCGGTGCTGCCACGCGCCGCCTACACGCTTCTTGATGAACTTGCCGCGGCACCTGACCCGCAGCGCCGCGAGGCCGCCGCCATTGCAACGATGATGGCCGCGTCGGGTTGGCCGTGGGGGCCAATCATTCTCGCACATCTCGGGATGGCCATGCCAGCGGCCGCGCCGCCGGATGGCCGGCAGGCGGCGATCTGGCACCGGCTTGCCGAATATACCGATTTCACCGCCAATCCACCGCCCGGCACCGCGCCGGTGATCGCCGATACCGCGCGCCGGCGGCTGGCAAGCATGCTGGGAACGGGTGCCGAGCCGCGGCAGTCCCAATCCGATTACGCCGCCGCGCTGGCGGCCGGATTCGACACGCCGGAGGCCGGGCCCACACCCGCCATGGTGCTTGCCGAGGCCGGCACCGGCACCGGCAAGACGCTTGGATATCTGGCGCCGGCGACCTTGTGGGCCGAGACGAACGCGGCGCCGGTCTGGATTTCAACCTACACCCGCACATTGCAGCATCAGATCGCCGCCGAACTGACCCGCCTCTATCCCGATCCCGCCGACTGGGCGCGCAAGGTGGTGATCCGCAAGGGGCGCGAGAACTATCTGTGCCTTCTCAATCTGGAAGAGGCGCTTGGCCAGCTTGCCGGCGCGCCGCGGCGCGGCACCGCGCTGGGGCTGATGGCGCGTTGGGCCGGGACGACGAATGATGGCGATCTGACAGGCGCGACCTTTCCGGCCTGGCTGACCGACCTTGTCGGACGGGCGCAGACAATCGGCCTTGCCGACCGGCGTGGGGAGTGCATTCACAGCGCCTGCGCGCATTACAACCGGTGCTTTGTCGAGAAATCGGTGCGTCGCTCGCGCCGCGCCGACATCGTAATCAGCAATCACGCGCTGGTGATGATCAACGCCGCCTACGCCCCGCCCCCCGACCCGAATGACGAGCGCAGCAGCGAGCGTCGGCGCCCGATGCGCTATGTCTTCGATGAGGGGCATCATCTGTTCGACGCCGCCGACAGCGCCTTCTCGCTCTATCTCAGCGCGCAGGAGGCGGCCGAGCTTCGGGGCTGGATCCGCGGTGCCGAAGACGGGCGGCGCGGCCGCGCGCGGGGGCTGAAACGCCGGCTTGACGAGCTGCTGGCCGATGATCCGGAAGCGCTTGCCGATCTCGAGGCGGCGCTCGAGGCGGCGCGGGCGCTGCCGGGGCAGGGCTGGCAGAAACGGATCAGCAACGCCGCGCCGGTCGGGCCGGCCGAACAGTTCTTCATGGTGCTTCGCCAGACCCTCTATGGCCGTGTCGAGGATGTCGAGAGCCCCTATGACCTGCAGGCGCATTTCCATCCGGCACCGGAACCGCTGCTGGCGACCATCACGCCCTTTGGCGCCGCGCTGGCCGGTCTTGCCACCCCGCTTCACAAGCTGGCGGCGCGGCTTCGGGCCATTCTGGACAACCGCGCCGAGGAGCTGGAGAGCGCCGAGCGGGCGCGTCTTGAAGGCGCGATACGGGGGCTGGAACTTCGCGCCGCCGGGCCCGTATCAGGCTGGCAGGCGCTTCTCGACAGCGCGCTGTCCGGCCCTTCCGACGGGTTTGTCGACTGGATGCAGATCGACCGCATCGACGGCACAGACCGTGATGTCGGGGTGGCGCGGCACTGGCTGGATCCGACCATTCCGTTTGCCAGCATGGTGCTGCAGCCGGCGCATGGCGTCGCCGTCACCTCGGCGACGCTTCGCGACCCACTGCCGGCGACAAAGGGGGCAGAGACGCCGGAGCCGGCCCCCTGGGATTCAGCTATGGCGCTGACCGGCGCGCTGCATCTGGAACATCCGTCGATGCGGGCGGCGTTCGAGTCACCCTTCGACTATGCCGCGCAGACGCGTATTCTGGTGGTCAATGATCTTGAGCGCGAACGGCCGGCGGCCATCGCCGCGGCGATGGCGGCGCTGATGACGGCGGCGGGTGGCGGGGCGCTGGGGCTGTTCACCGCGATCAGGCGGCTCCGCGCCGTCTATCCCGAACTGGCAAGCCGTCTTGAGGCCGAGGGGCTGCCGCTCTATGCGCAGCATGTGGACCGGATGAATTTGCAGACACTGCTGCAGATCTTCCGCGAGGAGCGGCATTCCTGCCTGCTTGGCACCGACGCGGTGCGCGATGGCATCGATGTGCCTGGCGAGGCGTTGCGGCTGATCATCTTCGACCGCATGCCCTGGCCGCGTGCCGACATCCTGTTCAAGGCGCGGGCCGACTGGCAGGGGCGCGATGCCTGGGTTGACAGGGTGACCCGCCTGAAGCTGCGCCAGGCCTTCGGAAGGCTGATCCGGCGCGGCACCGACCGGGGCGTGTTCGTGATGCTGGACAGCCGCCTGCCGACGCGCCTGACAAGCGCCTTTCCGGCCGGCACGACGGTGGAACGGGTCGGGCTCGCCGACGCCATCCGTCTGACCGGAGATTTCCTGGGCGAAACATAAAAAAACCGGAGGGCGGCTGCCCTCCGGCCTGATTTCGGTGCGTGGGTGATGCCGGGCTAGAAGCCCATGCCACCCATACCGCCCATGCCACCCATGTCGGGCGCTGCCGGGGCTGCTTCCTTCGGCTCCGGCTGGTCGGCCACCATGGCTTCGGTGGTGATCAGCAGCGCGGCAACCGAGGCGGCGTTCTGCAGTGACGAGCGGACAACCTTGGTCGGGTCGATGACACCGGCCTTCACCATGTTGGTGAAGGTGCCGGTGGTGGCATCATAGCCTTCGTTGGCGTCCTTGCTCTCGAGAAGCTTGCCGACGATGACCGAACCCTCGGCACCGGCATTCTCGGCGATGTTGCGAGCCGGGGACTGCAGGGCGCGGCGCACGATCTCGACGCCGACCTCCTGGTCACGGTTCGCGGGCTTCAGCTTGTCGAGGACGGCGATCGACTTGACCAGCGCGACACCGCCGCCCGGCACGATGCCCTCTTCGACGGCAGCGCGGGTGGCGTGCATCGCGTCATCGACACGGTCCTTGCGTTCCTTCACCTCGACCTCGGTGGCACCGCCAACGCGGATGACGGCAACGCCGCCAGCCAGCTTGGCAAGGCGCTCCTGCAGCTTCTCGCGGTCATAATCCGAGGTGGTTTCCTCGGCCTGGGCGCGGATCTGCGAGCAGCGGGCCTCGATTTCGGACTTCTCGCCAATGCCGTCGACAATGGTGGTCTCGTCCTTGGTGATCTCGACGCGCTTGGCCGAGCCGAGCATGTCCAGTGTCACCGCGTCGAGCGAGATGCCGACTTCCTCGGACACCACGGTGCCCTTGGTCAGGATCGCGATGTCCTCGAGCATGGCCTTGCGGCGGTCGCCAAAGCCGGGGGCCTTGACGGCGGCAACCTTGAGGCCGCCACGAAGGCGGTTCACGACGAGCGTGGCAAGCGCCTCGCCCTCGATATCCTCGGCGATGATCAGCAGCGGACGGCCAGACTGCACGACCTTTTCCAGGATCGGCAGCATGTCCTGAAGATTGGACAGCTTCTTCTCATGGAGCAGAATGTACGGATCCTCGAGCGTGGCGCGCATCTTCTCGGCGTCGGTCACGAAATAGGGTGACAGGTAACCGCGGTCGAACTGCATGCCCTCGACGACGTCAAGCTCGGTGTCGAGGCTCTTCGCCTCTTCGACCGTGATCACGCCTTCATTGCCGACGCGCTCCATGGCCTCGGCGATCATTTTGCCGATTTCTTCCTCGCCATTCGCCGAAATTGTGCCGACCTGCGCAACCTCGTCGGAAGTGGAGATCTTCTTCGACTGCTTCTCAAGCTCGGCGACAACCGACTCGACAGCCATGTCGATGCCGCGCTTCAGATCCATCGGGTTCATGCCGGCGGCCACGGCGCGGGCGCCTTCCTGGGCGATCGACTGGGCAAGAACGGTCGCGGTGGTGGTGCCGTCACCGGCAACATCATTGGCCTTCGAGGCCACCTCGCGCACCATCTGGGCGCCCATGTTCTGGAACTTGTCCTTCAGCTCGATGTCCTTGGCGACGGTCACACCGTCTTTGGTGATGCGCGGGGCACCGAACGACTTCTCGAGCACGACATTGCGGCCTTTCGGGCCGAGCGTGACTTTCACGGCGTTGGCCAGGGTGTCGACGCCCTCGAGCATCCTTGTCCTGGCGTCAGAGCCGAATTTGACTTCCTTAGCAGCCATTTCTTTTCATCCTTCTAATTTGTATGTGGTCAGACGATGGTCGGGACCGGTTACTCGATGATTCCCATGATGTCGGATTCCTTCATGATCAGGAAATCCTGCCCATCGATCTTGACTTCCGTTCCGGACCATTTGCCGAACAGAACGGCGTCGCCTGCCTTGACATCGAGCGGCTGTACCTTGCCCTGCTCGTCACGGGCGCCACCACCGACGGCAATGACCTTGCCTTCCATCGGCTTTTCCTTGGCGGTGTCCGGGATAATGATGCCACCTGCGGTCTTTTCCTCGGACTCGGTCCGTTGAACAACCACACGGTCGTGAAGGGGCCTGAACTTCATGCCTCTTTCTCCTCCAGTTGGGTTTGTAATCGATTGCTGGCACTCACCGAAAGCGAGTGCCAGCCAGCACACGCCAGAGGTGGGCGCAATGCCACGGATTGTCAAGAAATTCCGACGAAAAAAATCAGGCGACACCAAGCTTCTGCTGAAGCGATGATGACGAGGTCGTGTACTGGAACCTGATCTTCTTCTCGGGATGGACGATACCATGCGCCGCGTGCGCCATCAGCGCCGCTTCGTGGAAGCCGGAAAGGATCAGTTTCAGCTTGCCGGGATAATGGTTGATATCGCCGATGGCGAAGATCGACGGTTCGGACGTCTCGAACCGCTCGGTATCGACAGGGATCAGGTTTTCCTCGAGATTCAGGCCGAAACCGGCGATCGGGCCAAGCTTCATGGTGAGACCGTAGAACGGCAGCAGCACATCGGCGTCAAGCGCCGTCGGCGCGTCGGCGCCGGCAGCCTGGACCAGCACCTTGCCAAGCTGGCCGTCCATACCCTCGAGCCCCTTCAGCTGACCAATCTGCAGCGTCACCCGGCCTTCATCGACCAGCGCGCGCATCTTTGCCACCGTGTCCGGCGCGGCGCGGAAATCATCACGACGATGCACCAGCGTCACCGATTCGGCGATATCGACCAGGTTCACAGTCCAGTCAAGCGCCGAGTCGCCGCCGCCGGCGATGACAAGCCTCTTGCCGGCCAGCGTATCACGGCGGCGCACCGCATATTGCACACCGCCGGTCGCCTCATAGGCATCGAGGCCGTCAAGAGGCGGGCGCTTCGGCACGAAGGATCCACCGCCGGCGGCAATCACCACGACCGGCGCGTTCAGCTTCGCACCATCGCTTGTCGTCAGCAGCCAGGTTCCGTCATCAAGCTTTTCCAGCGCCTCGGCCATCTGGCCATAATGAAAGACCGGGTCAAAGGGCGCGATCTGTTCCATCAGCCGGTCGGTCAGCTCCTGGCCGGTGCAGACAGGCAATGCCGGTATGTCATAGATCGGCTTTTCCGGATAAAGCTCGGCGCATTGCCCGCCGGGCTTGTCGAGAATGTCGACAAGGTGGCAACGCAGATCAAGAAGACCAAGCTCGAACACAGCAAACAGACCACAGGGGCCAGCGCCAATGATGATGATGTCGGTTTTTTGCGGATCGGTCATGACTGTGGCTCGTCTGAAAAACACTTGCGGCGCGGGCGCGGCGCCCAGCGACTAGATAGGGGGAATTCTGCGTCAGGGCAATAGAGGAAGAGGTGAGACAAACTGGCCTGAGAGGGTCGGCCCGGGCGTCAGTCCGGGCATCAGTCCGGTCGGCGGTCCCGATGTTTCGGGTTCTGGACACGACGGCACGCGGCCAGTGAGCGGGCGCGCGGCGAACCGAGAACAGGCTGCATGGCGGGCGGTGCCAGTGCCAGCGAACGGCGCCATTGCGGCGCCGCTGAAAGGCTGATTTCGGCATGGGTGAAGCCGCAACGCCGCAGATAGTCGGCCTGGTCGGGAATGACATGTCCCTGCGCCACAAGCGCGCCTTCATAGGCCAGCATCTCACGAATATGACGGGCGGCGGTAAAACCCCGCCCGTCGGAAAATCTGTCAAACCGGACCGCCAGCGCCGCGCCGCCAAGCCCCGCGATATCGGCGGGGGTGATGTCCGCCAGGGGTGCGTTGCCGGAAAGGACATGGCCAATCACACCGCGGCGCAGAAGATTGCCGCTGGCAAGGTCAAACCAGGTCATGATGCGCGCGCCCTTGCAGCGCCATCATCATAGACAGCCGCCTTCAGCCCGTCCGTGCCGGACCGCGCGACATAGGCGGCAAAACTCTCATTCCCTTCACGGCCAGCCAGATAGGTGTCGATAATGGTCTCGACGACGGCCGGCACCTCATCGCCGGCAAAGGACGGGCCGATGATCCGGCCAATCGCCGCCGCCTCGCCAGCGCGCCCGCCAATGGTGATCTGGTAATGCTCGACCCCTTTCTTGTCGACACCCAGAATGCCGATATCCGCCGCGTGATGATGACCGCAGGCATTGATGCAGCCGGAAATATTCACCTGCAGCCTGCCGATCGCCATGCGTCTTTGTGGGTCATCGAAACGTTGAAAGATGCGGTCGGCAAGCGGCAATGAGCGGGCATTCGCAAGGTTGCAGTAATCAAGACCCGGGCAGGCGATGATGTCGCTGACCAGCCCGTTTTCGCCGCCACCAAGGCCGGCCGCGCGGGCATCCTCATAAAGCGCCGGCAGGGCGTCGCGCCGGACATGCGGGATGATGATGTTCTGCTGATAGGTGACACGGATCTCGCCGGTGCCATGATCATCGGCAAGACCGGCAATCGCCTCCATTTCCGAGGCCGAGGCATCGCCGGGGGGCCGACCGGCCGATTTCAGCGAGATGACCGCATTGGCATGGCCCGCAAGCCGATGCGGCAGACAATTGCGCCGCGCCCATCTGGCAAAGCCGGCATCATGCCGCTGCGCCAGCGCCAGCGCTTGCGGCACCGGCGGCGCGGCGGCAAGGTCCGGCGGCGCGAAATAATCGGCAATGCGTCGATATTCCGATTCCGGCAGGTCGGCAGCGCCGTCCTTGATCAGACCCCATTCGGTGGTGACAGCCTCGGCGAAGGAACCGATTCCCATGGCATCGACAAGGATCTTGATCCGCGCCTTGTAGATATTGTCGCGCCGGCCAGCGGCGTTATAGACCCGCATCACCGCCTCGAGATAGGACAGGAGGTGGCGCTTCGGGATGAAATGCGCCAGCTGGCGGGCCACCCGCGGCGTGCGCCCCTGGCCACCGCCAACAAGAATCCGAAACCCTGTCTCGCCACCGCGATTCCTGACAAGCCGCACACCGATATCATGGAACCCGGTCGCCGCCCGGTCCTCGGCACCGGCGGAGATGGCGATCTTGAACTTGCGCGGCAGAAAGGCAAATTCGGGATGCAGCGTCGACCATTGCCGGATGATTTCGGCCCAGACCCGCGGATCCTCGATTTCATCATGCGCCGCGCCGGCAAGCGGGTCGCAGGTGACATTGCGGATACAGTTCCCCGATGTCTGGATGGCGTGCATGTCGAAAGCCGCCAGCCGGTCAAGAATATCGGGGGCGTCGACAAGCCTGATCCAGTTGAACTGGATGTTCTGGCGGGTCGTGAAATGCCCGAAACCACGATCGAAATCACGGGCGATGCCGGCCAGCCCGCGAAGCTGGTCGCTCGACAGCACACCATAGGGGATGGCAATACGCAGCATATAGGCGTGAAGCTGCAGATAGAGGCCGTTCTGCAGGCGCAGCGGCTTGAATTCATCCTCGCTCAGCTCGCCGCGAAGCCGCCGGTCGACCTGGTCGCGAAACTGTGCCGCCCGGCTTTCCACAAACCCCCTGTCGAATTCATCATAGCGATACATTCATCGATCTCCTGTTGCGGGCCGCGCCGGGCGCGCCCGGTTATCCTGCGGCGGGGTGATGGTCGGGCCACGGCCGGCGCGGATGCGCTCGCGCATGGATGTGTCGGCGCGGCCATCCACCGCCACCTCATAGGCGGCGACGATGAAATTCCGGTGGCAGGCGATGGCCACCGCGTCGCGCGCCGCCTCGGCGCCATCATCCGAAAAGACGGCGGCCTGCGTTGATGCCTCGCTCCAGCTCAGCGCGCCCGTAAGCCATATGACGGCTCCGTCATCCAGCCTGTTGGCGGTGAACATCACATCGCTCACGGCCGGTCTCCCGAATGCCGCGCCCTGCCACCCCGTCCCGCGGACTGAATGGCAGGCTGGGCGACCGGAGGAATCATGGCCCCGGTGCCGGGTCGGCCAATGCCGGACCGCCCAATGCCGGACCACCCAGTGCCAGCATCGTCAAACGGTCTGGCTGCCGGAATGATGGCGGCGTTCTGACCGCTGGCGGCAAGCCGATCAACAAGCATCATCATCAGCGACGATGATGGCGGCAGCAACAGCACCACGAACTGTCCACCGAGAAGCGCGTCGACCACCATGTCTGCAACCTTCTTGACAGGACCGCGCATCGCCCGGCCCGACAGGCCGTCCGGAAGCGCGGCGAAATCGGCCTCGCGCCGCGCCAGGTCGATGATCGCCGCATCGGTGCCGGTCTGATGAACAACAAGATCGGCATTGCGGATGGCCTCGACGCCGCGAAGGCTGAGCAGGCCGACATCACCGCTGCCCATATCGATGATCTTGAACTGCCCAGCATTCATCTGCCCGGCATTCATCTGCCCGGCTTTCATTTGTCCGGCAGCCCTTGCGCGATCCGCCGCGATCAGACCGGCAAGCTGCCTGTCGGCGGCGGACTCATCACCGGCGATGATCTGCGCTGCCGCCGGACCATCGATAATCCGATGCTGGATGGCGCGCCGCCGCGCCGGCACCAGGCCCTGCAGTTCGTCCCGGCGACGGCTCAGATAGGTGGCAATCCTGCCGAACCCGGCAGGCAGCATGGATTCGATGCGGGCACGAACCCGCTGGCCAAGCACCGGCGCCGCACCGGCGGTCGAGATGGCGATGAGGACCGGCGCGCGGTCGACAATCGAACCGAGCCAGGCGCTGCTGAGCGCGGTATTGTCGGGAACATTGACCGGCACGCCGGCGGCGCGGGCCACCGCCGACAGGCTGGCGTTGAGCGCTGGGTCGGCGGTGTCGAGTATGACCAGCGGACGTCCGGCAATGTGGTCATGCGCCCGGCGGCAGGGCACATCCGCGAGGACACGCACAGCCCTGTCACCGCCAAGGCGCGAGACCGGCCGCATATCGGTGACAAGATCGACAATCGGCGCGAATTTCAGCAGCAGCCTGATCTTCGCTTCCAGAACCGCCGCATTGCCAATGACAAGCGGCGGCACCGAATCGACGGTGAGAAAACAGGGAAACAGCCCCGGTCTCGTCCGGCCCGCCGTCATGACACACCCCCCGCCACAAAATCATCCCACAGCGAATCCATCGCCAGCCTCACGGCAAGGCCGTCGGTCTGCGGTCCGGTCAGGATCTGGCAGGCAAGGCGCGAGCTGTCATCAGCGTCAAAAATCTCGGCAAGCCGGTCCAGCTCGTCACCTTCAGGCGCGCTGAGCGGCAGGCGTCCCGGCCCCGCGACATGAACATGGCAGGTCGCACAGGCGCAGGCACCGCCACATTCGGCCCTGATGGGAAGGCCATGGTCACGCAAGACCTCCATCAGGCGCCAGCCGGCCGGCGCCTGCAAGCTGTGGCTCTCGCCATTCGGCAGCAACGCAAGCGTTGTGAAGACACCGTCCGGTTCCATCCATTCATCGTGCGGCATTGCCATGTCCAATCGCTTCAAATTCCATCGCGGCCCATTGTTGAAATGATTTTCTGGAATCGGAATGGTTTCGCGCCTCGGAAATTAGATTTTTTCCTGCGTGGGCGAATTTGACGAAATTTTTCCTGCCCGCGACATCGGAGCAGAAGCGTGATGCCCCCGCTCGTGCCGATGCGGCAATTCTGATGGTTTGCAGGCCGGTGTCGAAATTGTTATATCCGCACACGAATTATCGAAGCCTTCCCGGCAGGGAATCCGTTCGGGGTCTGCAATGCCGTCTCACATGTCCGCAACCGAGGTTGCCAACCGCGCGCCGCTTGGCGCGCGCACTGACAATTTCACCTTCTGGTGGTTGATCGTCATGGCCGGCCTTGTCGGCATCATGGTGCTGATCGGCGGGGTCACACGCCTGACCGGCAGCGGCCTGTCGATGGTCGAGTGGCGCCCGTTGATGGGAACATTGCCACCGCTGACCGCCGCCGAATGGGACCGGGTCTACCAGCTCTATGTCGATTCGCCCGAATATGCGGAATTCAATTACGGGATGGATCTGGCCGGCTTCAAGACGATTTTCTTCTGGGAATATGTACACCGTCTCTGGGGGCGGCTCCTTGGTATCGCCTTCGTCATTCCCTTTGTCTGGATGATTATTCGCGGCCGGGTGCCAAACGGATTCGGCGGGCGGCTGTTCCTGTTGCTGATCCTCGGCGGCCTCCAGGGCGTGATCGGCTGGTGGATGGTCAAGTCCGGGCTGACGGCCGATGCCACGGTATCGCAATACCGTCTGGCCGTGCATCTTGGCATGGCCCTGGTGATTTTCGCGCTGCTTCTGTGGACCGCCTTCGACGTCCGTTACGGGCGGGCCGGTTTCCCGGGCGGGCATGCCGGCGGCACCCTGCTGATTGTCGCGCTGACCATCTTTGCCGGCGCGCTTGTCGCCGGCATGGATGCCGGCCTTCTGTACAATCATTACCCGATGATGGGTGCCGGTCTGGTGCCGGTCGAATATGGCGAGATGGGGATACGCGATGCGTTCGAGAATCCCGCCTCGGCGCAGTTCCACCATCGCTGGATCGCGGCGCTGGCCGTGCTGGCAGTGGTCACGCTTGTCGTGAAGGCCCGTCGCCAGCCGGCAAGTCGCGGCCCGGCACTGCTGGCGCTACTGCTTGTCTTTGGCCAGTTCATA
This sequence comes from Rhodobiaceae bacterium, assembly GCA_018624035.1. Lineage (GTDB taxonomy): Bacteria > Pseudomonadota > Alphaproteobacteria > Puniceispirillales > Puniceispirillaceae > UBA8309. The sequence goes on from JAAZUU010000002.1 coordinate 17,593, forward strand.
CTCGGCATCACCGTGCTCTTGCATGGCGTGCCGGTATCACTTGGCGCGATGCATCAGACCGGCGCGGTGCTGCTTCTTGGCAGTGTCGTCTGGACAGCACACCGGATGGCGCGCTGAGGGGTCAGCTTTTTTTCGGCACCGGCGCACGGCGGATATAAAGTTCGGTCAGCGCGCTGTCATCGACGGTGGACGGTGCCGCCATCATCAGGTCCTCGGCCTTGCCGTTCATCGGGAACAGGATGACCTCGCGGATATTCGGCTCGTCGGCGATCAGCATCACGATGCGGTCGATGCCGGGGGCGATGCCGCCATGCGGCGGCGCGCCAAAGCGGAACGCATTGATCATCGCCGGGAACTTGTCATCGACCACCTGCGAGTCATATCCGGCAATCTCGAACGCCTTGTACATCACGTCGGGAAGATGGTTCCGGATGGCCCCGGATGACAGCTCGACCCCGTTACAGACAAGATCATACTGCCAGGCCTTGATGGTCAGCGGGTCCTGTTCCTGAAGCGCCTTCAACCCGCCCTGCGGCATCGAGAAAGGGTTGTGCGAGAAATCGATCTTGCCGGTTGTCTCGTCACGCTCATACATCGGGAAATCGACAATCCAGGCGAAGCGGAAGACATTCTCGTCGATCAGCCCCTGCTCCTCGCCGATCCGCACCCGCGCGCGGCCGGCCAGCTGTGCCGCCGCCATCTCTTCGGCACAGGCAAAGAACACCGCATCGCCGTCACCGACACCCGTCGCCAGGCGAATCTCCTCGGCCTTTTCCTGCCCCAGCGCCTTGGCCACCGGGCCCCGCGCCTCGCCATCACCATAGATGATATAGGCCATGCCGGGCGCGCCTTCGGACTGTGCCCAGCTGTTCATCCGGTCGGCGATGGCGCGACTGCCGCATTTCGGCCCCGGCACCGCGCGCACGACACTGCCGCCCTCGACAGCCCTGGCGAAGATCGAGAAGCCCGACCCGCGGAAGATGTCGGTGACGTCACGAATTTCGATGGGAATCCGCAGATCCGGCTTGTCATTGCCATATTTCAGCATCGACTCGGCGAACGGGAGATGGATGAACTCCTGGTCCACCTTCTTGTCGGAAAACTCCTCGAACACCCCGCGGATGACCGGCTCGACCGCGTCGAACACATCCTGCTGCTCGACAAAGCTCATCTCGAGGTCGAGCTGGTAGAACTCGCCGGGGCTGCGGTCGGCGCGGCTGTCCTCGTCACGGAAACAGGGGGCGATCTGGAAATAGCGGTCGAATCCGGAGACCATGACAAGCTGCTTGAATTGCTGCGGTGCCTGCGGCAACGCATAGAACTTGCCAGGGTGAAGGCGCGCCGGCACGAGGAAATCACGCGCGCCCTCGGGCGATGACGCGGTCAGGATCGGTGTCTGGAATTCGGTGAAATCCTGCGCCACCATGCGCGCCCGGATCGACTGGATGATCCTGGCGCGAAGCATGATGTTGTCGTGCGGGCGGGTCCGGCGCAGATCGAGATAGCGATAGCGAAGCCGCGTCTCCTCGCCAGAATCAGCGTCCGAATTCACCTGCAGGGGCAGTGTGTCCGCCGCCGACTGCACCTCGAAACTCTCGATGCGAACCTCGACATGTCCGGTAGGCAGCCCGGCATTGATCGTCTCATCGCTGCGTTTCAGGACAGTGCCGGTGATGGTCACCACGGATTCAAGCCGTGTCGCCTCGACAGCGGCAAAGCTGGGGTCGGAGGAGTCAACAACGCATTGTGTCAGCCCGTAATGGTCGCGAAGATCGACGAAAACCAGCTGGCCGTGATCGCGCTTCCGGTTGATCCAACCCGACAGGCGAACCGACTGGCCCACATTGGCCTCGGCAAGCTCGCCGCATGTATGTGAGCGATAGGCGTGCATCTTGATACTCCGACTGGGAACTGGGGGCGACAAAACCGGTCCTGGGGCCGGTCCCGGTGGCCGGTCCGGGGGCCGTCTGCCTTGAAAGGCGCGCGCAGTATGCAAAGATTGCCGGGCTTCCGCAACATGCTTGTCACGGTGGTCCGGCGGCAGTTCCATAAGGGCTAGTCGCGGCCGCGCCGCCGGCCGCGGCCACGTCGCCCGGCACCGCCCTCGGGCCGCGCCTCACCCGGTGCGGGAACATCCTTCCATGGCCTGCCAAGCGCGGCCAGCGCGGCATCACTGTCGAACGCGCGGGCCGGGGTGGCCCGAAGCGCCGCCGCCATCGCCGCCACATGATCAGGCGTGGTGCCGCAACAGCCACCGATGATGCTGATCCCGGCATCACGCGCGAAACAGGCATATTCGGCCATCAATTCGGGCGTCCCGTGATAATGAATACCGCCATCGGCATATTCCGGGATACCGCAATTGCCCTTGGCGATGACCGGCGTCTCGACCACCGGCACCATCTCCCGCACCGAATGCAGAAGCTCGGCCGGACCGATGCCACAATTCGCACCGACGCAGGCGGCGCCAAAGCCGGCGGCCTGCCGTGCGAAATCGGCCGGCATGACACCCATCATGGATCTGGCAGCGGTATCGAATGTCATGCAGGCCGCCACTTCAAGACCGGTTGATGCGGCGGCATTGATCGCCGCCTGCACCTCTTCCAGCGACGACATCGTCTCGACCCACAGACAATCGACTCCGCCCTCGGCAAGGGCTTCGGCCTGTTCGGTGAAGGCGGCGCGGGCGTCATCATAATCAAGCGCGCCCATCGGGGCGAACAGCTCGCCGGTCGGGCCGATGGAGCCGGCGACAAGAACCGCACGGCCATTGCGATCCTTGCCAGCATCGGCCGCCGCACGGGCAAGACGCGCCGCCGCATGATTGAGTTCACCGACGCGGTCCTGGGCCTGATGAAGGCGAAGCCGATGATGCGTGCCGCCAAAGGAGTTGGTCAACACGAGCTGCGCGCCGGCGTCGATGAAGGCGGCGTGGAGCGCCTCGACCTCCTCCGGCCGCTCGATATTCCACAATTCGGGCGGATAGCCGGTCTCAAGGCCCTGTTTGAAATAGTTGGTGCCAGTGGCACCGTCAGCAAGAAGCCAGCCTGTCTCGGCGATGATTGTATTCAGTTTGGTCATGGCGGATGGCTGGTCTTTCTGTAGGCTGTCTGCCTGATTCCTGTCTAGCTGCGACGGCGGCGGGTCGGCCGCCGCGTGACGCCGGTCGCGGCGGCGCGGCGGCCGCGAAGTTCATCCAGCAATGCACGCTGCTCATCCGCGGCCATCGACCGCCAGGCGGCGATTTCAGCACCGGTGCGAAAACACCCCAGACACTGACCCGAAACAGGGTCGAGCCGACAAACCGAAATGCAGGGTGAGGGAAGGGCGGCATTGTCTGTCGCGCGACTCATCTCGTCTCATCCCCTGCCGGTGGTTGGCGGGCCGTCCGGTGGTCAGGCAGCGACGCTCTCACCGTCGTCAGACAGCAACGCATCGTTCAATGATGCAAGCGCCGCGTCAAGGTTCTCGCGGCCGGCGACAACAAGCTTGCCATCGACACCGACCCCGGTGTCGCCATCGCGCGCCGGCACGGCCAGATCGACAAGCTCAAGAAGCGCGCCCGCCTCTTCAAGCGCCAGCACCGGCATTTCCTCGCGGGTGAAGGCCCGCATCAGACGCTTGGCGTGCGCCTCCGGGGACAAAGTCGTGACATGCCGCTCACCCGACGGGATGATCAGCGCGTCATAATCAATGGCGAGCGTCGTCGACAGCGTCGAATCAACAGGATAGGACATGCCCCAGCCGCTTCCATTCCAGGCATTCGTCAGGCCGGCATCGCGTGAGATGACACGCAGTTTTGCGTTGACGGACATCATGGCGCGCTGAATGGCGATGAAAATGTCCTCGTCAAAGCCGCTGGCGACCATGATGGCGACGGTTTTGCCTGTGAAATTGGAAAGCTGCATCTATCAAGCTCCTGTGCTGGGAAAGGCGACGACCCGTGATCCGACCCTGTGAATCCACCCGCCAGACGTCGGACGGGACTGTCCGGAGGCGGATGTTGGCTGGAGGCGGTGACGAGATTTTGACGCTGATATACAGTCCCTTTGCGGCAGGTTCAACCCCGTATTGTCAGAAGCCGGCTCAGCTCTCCGGTTCCGGTCCGGAGCGGACAAGGTCATCGGCAGTGTCGATATCGCGATGAATGCTGTCATCATGCCAGCCGATGCTGTTCACCGCGGCCGGATTCTCGCTCAGGACGCGCCTGCCACCCATGTCACCGCTGAGCCCTCCAAGCGCCACGAAAAACCCGCGGCCCCACAGAACCGGATTGCCGCGCCTCCCTTCATAAACCGGGAATGAAACCCGGCTTTCATGGTCACCAAGGCCGCCATGATCGTGGATCATCTCGGTCACAAGATCGGGCGCGATGAAGGGCATGTCGCCAAGCGCGATCAGCGCGCCGGACACCGAATCCGGCAGGCCGGCGATCCCGACCGCCACCGACCCGGCCTGGCCAGCCGCAAAGTCCGCATTATGCGCAAAGGTGACGTCCAGCCCGGCAAGCGCCGCGACAACATCCTCATGCTGGTGGCCGGTCACCACGACGAGATCCCTGATCCCGCCATCCAGCATCGCCCGTGCGGCGTGCCGCACCAGGGGCTCGCCGTCAATCTCGATGAGGAGCTTGTTGACATCGCCCATTCGCCGGGACGATCCGGCAGCCAGCAGGATGCCGCCAATGGTGATGGTGCCCGGCTGCCGGCGTTCGACCATCTTTCGTGGCAGGGGGCGCGACGCGATCTCCATCAGCAGCCCGCCAATGGCCATATCGGCGATTTCGTCATCATCGATCTCGATACCGGCCAGCACCAGCTGCAGCACCCAGTCGAACCCGTTCAACCGGGGTGAGCGCGCGCAGCCTGGCATGCCGATCACCGGCATCTCGCCAAGCCGTGCCATCATCAGCAGATTGCCCGGGTCGGCGGGCAGACCGAGCCTGTCGATCCTGCCGCCGGCCGCCCCGACGGCCATCGGCACAACATCCCGCCGGTCACTAATGGCCGAAGCGCCGCAAATCAGGACCGCCTCGGCGCCATGGCGTCGCGACTCGCCGATGGCGGCGGCAATATCGGCGCTGGCATGGGCAACGATGCGGCTGTCGACAAGCGCGCAGCCAAGCTGGTCAAGGCGCTGCTTCGTCACCTTTTCAGTGGCCGTCAGCAGCGCCGGCTTCATCCCCTCGACACGCGTCTGGATCAGCGCGAAGGGTTTTGCGTGAAGAGGATGAAAACTGAAAACCGGCATACCGCCGGCCTCGGTGATGGCCGCCTCTATGACCGGTTCAGGCAAGCTGTAGGGGATGATCTTCAGGGTGGCGATCATGTCGCCATCCTCGACCAGCTGGTTATGCTGCACGCAGGCAAGCGTGATTCCCTCATCCACCCGGTTCAGCTGTTTCAGCCGCTGTCTGTCAAACCTGACAAGACCACGCCCGACGGCATAGATGTTAACGCGGCCAGTGGCGGCAGGCGACATCCGCAGACCGGGCGGCACCAGCGCTGTCGCCAGCCTGTCGGCGGCACTGTCCTCGTCAAGATCTCCCGGCTCCAGCCGCGCCACGGTGATCGTCCCGATGCCAGCGGTGATCAACCGCGCGATATCGGCACGGTCCAGCCTGGTGCCCTTGCGGATCCGGCCATCCGGAAGATAGACGGCATGGGCAAGGGTGGCACCCTCACAGGTGTCCGGTGCTGCCGGTCCGAACTTCATGCCGGCATGCCCTTTCGCTCTATGGCGATCATCTGGGCAAGGATGGAAACGGCGATCTCAGCCGGTGTCCTCGCCCCGATATCCAGCCCCACCGGCCCGTGAATTCGTGCCAGGTCGCGATCACAGAATCCGGCCTCGCGAAGCCTGTCACAGCGCGCCGCATGCGTGCGCCGCGACCCGAGGCACCCGATATAGAACGCCTCGCTCGCCAGCGCCGCCTGCAGTCCCGGATCATCGATCTTTGGATCGTGCGTCAGGGTCACGACGGCGGTGCCGGCGTCTGGTCGCAGTTCGGCCAGCGCCTCGTCCGGCCAGGCGGTCAGGCATGTCGTGCCGGGAAACCGGCTTTCACTGCTGAACACGGCGCGCGGGTCGATAACGACGACATCATAGCCGGCCTGCCGCGCCATCGGTGCCAGGAACTGTGTGATATGCACTCCGCCGATCACGACAACACGACGCGGCGGCTGATGGCTGAAGGTGAACTGCGCCTCATCCCCGGACAGCGCGGAATCTGAACCCGCCGCGCCGCTATATATCTTCAGCATCGCACCTGTCCGCGCATCAAACATCGCCGCCCCGGCGCGCCGTGCCGCCATGTCATCCGCCAGCGTTTCAAGATCCGCCAGCGGCAGGCCGTCCTCACCCACCGGCGTCACGAGCACCGCGATCCGGCCGCCGCAGGACAGCCCCACCTCCCAGGCGGCGGCGTCGGCAATGCCGAAATCGAGTCGCGTGCCGGTGCCGGTGGCAAGCGATTCCAGCGCGGCGTCGATCACCGCGCCCTCGACGCATCCTCCCGAGACCGACCCCTCGACACTCATATCGTCGCGCACCACCATCACACTGCCGACCGGACGCGGCGATGACCCCCAGGTCCGGATGACAAAGGCAAGCGCCACGCCATGACCCGCCGCCCATTGTCGTGCCGTCGCGATCAGGCTGGCATTGGTCATTGTATCGGTGCTTTGACCGGTCATCTCTGCCTCCTTACGCCTCGGCCTGCACGGCCCGAAGCCGGTCGCGCCATCCGTCAAGGTCATGGTGCCGCCAGCCTGCCGGCAGGTCAGCGGCGAGAACACCGGCAAGGTCGGCCATACTGTCAAGCGAGTGGATCGGCACAAAGGCATCGACATGCGGCAGAATCTGCCGGATGCCGGTGCTTCGCGGCTCGAATCCGTCAAAACGCAGCAGCGGGTTCAGCCAAATCAGCCGCGCGCAGGATTTGTGCAGCCGCTCGATCTCGAAACCCAGATTGCCGTCGCTGTCACGATCCAGCCCGTCGGTAATCAGCAGCACGACAGCCCCCTGACCAAGAACACGGCGCGACCAGTCGCGGTTGAAACTGGCAACAGCGCTGGAGATGCGGGTCCCGCCCGACCAGTCCTCGACAAGCATGGAGACATTCCGCAGCGCCGCATCCGGGTCACGACCCTGCATCTGCCGCGAGATATTCGTCAGGCGGGTGCCGAACAGAAAGCTGTGCACGGTGCCGCGCCGCTGCGTCAGCGCATGGGTGAAGCGAAGCAGCATGCGTGAATAGCGCTCCATCGACCCGGAAATATCGCAGATCACGACAAGCGGGCGCGGGTGCCGGCGCGGCGCCTCGCGGACCGGCAAGGCCAACCCGCCATTTCGGGTCACCCGGCGCAGCGTCTGCCGGAAGGACAGGCGGCCGCGGCTGCCATGTGGCCGGAAGCGACGCGAGGGACGGTGTGGCAGGGGGAGCCGCATCATATCAATGGCCTGTTCGGCCTCGGCAATCTCGGCCGCCGACATCAGCTGGAAATCCATGCCGCGAAAATGCTCGTCCGCCGATGACGTCATCGACATGTCGATCTCGACGCGCTCGCTGTCCTCGATCCCGGACTCTGGCGGCGGCGCGTCCGGGCGCAGCGCCTCCTCGATACGGCGCGCCGTTGCCGGTGCCCCCTCGCTCTCGCCCTCCCGTGCCAGCGTCGGCAGCAGCAGATCGCGCATTTTTTCCATCAGGCGCGGATTGCGCCAGAAGATGTGAAAGGCCCGATCGAACAACAACCGGTCCTCCGGACGCTTCACAAGGCAGCTTGCCAGCGCGTGATAGAACTCGTCGCGATTGCCAAGATCGATCTCGCGGCTTGCTTCCACACAGTCCAGCACCGCGGCCGGGCCGACGGCCATGCCGGCGCGCCGCAACGTCCGCACGAAATGGGTGATATTCTCGGCAAGCTTCATGCCACGCCATGACACCCGGCGCCGTCGCGGCGCCGGAAAATCAATGATCGTGGCATTCGGTGTCGTCATCCGGTGCGATATCCCGACATTTCAGCCTGAATCTCGGTCAGCATGCGCGCCGCCTCGCTGCCGGTGATCCGGGCGATGTCATCCTGATATTTCAGCAATACGCCCATTGTCGAATCGGCCTGGGCAGGATCAATGGCGACACAGTCCAGCTCGACCAGCGCCTGCGCCCAGTCGATCGTCTCGGCAACGCCGGGGGCCTTGAACAGGTTCGCATCGCGAAGCTTGTGGACGAACCGCACGACATGTTCGCTGAGGTCGGCAGGCGCCTCGGGGGCGCGGCGTTTCAGGATCGCCAGCTCGTCCTCGAGCGAGGGATAGTCAACCCAATGATAGAAACAGCGGCGCTTCAGCGCGTCATGGATTTCGCGGGTCCGGTTCGAGGTGATGATGACAATCGGCGGTGTGGCGGCCGCCACGGTGCCGAATTCCGGAATCGTCACCTGCCAGTCCGACAGGATCTCCAGCAGATAGGCCTCGAAAGCCTCATCGGCGCGATCCAGTTCATCGATCAGCAGCACCGGCGCGCCGGCCTCATCAGCGCGGAGCGCCTCGAGCAACGGCCGCTCGATCAGATTTTCAGCCGTGAACAGCTCGGCGCTCGACAGCCGGCCCTGGCCGGCGCTCTGGATCTCGATCATCTGGCGAGCATAATTCCATTCATAGGCGGCGGCGGCGATATCCAGCCCCTCATAGCATTGCAGCCGGATCAGACGCCGGCCAAGCAACGCCGCCAGCGTCTTTGCCACCTCGGTCTTGCCGACCCCGGCCTCGCCCTCGAGGAACAGTGGCCGCTGCCTGCGAAGCGCAAGGAACAGGCTCACAGCAAGCCCGTCCGACAGAATATAATCCTGCCCGGCCATGTCCTCGGTCAGTGATGACACGGTTTTCGGCGTTTCTGGTTTTGGCCTATCCGGAACCATTGGCCCCTCCCTGCATCGACGTATGACAGCGCCTCGCGGGCTGCTGTAACATTGTCGACATCACCACATTACACCCGGTTAAAGCGATATGGGCGAGACGATTTGCCACCGCCACTACACGCGATTGTGCACACAAATCTGTTTACATGATGTTTGCAAGGCTAGACGATATTCAAGGGCGCGCCTGCATAAGTGCACAAAATGCGAAGAACGCGCCGCGAACTATGGAGGAATGGAATGACAATGGTGAACCTCACCTTGAACGGGAAACAGGTCAGCGCGGATGTGCCTGACAATACACTTCTCGTCACTTTCATCAGGGAAACAATGGGCCTGACCGGCACGCATGTCGGATGCGACACCAGCCAGTGCGGCGCCTGCGTCGTGCATGTTGACGGTGAATCGCTGAAATCCTGCACCATGCTTGCCGCCGGCGCCGAGGGCGCGAGCGTCACCACCATCGAGGGAATCGCCGATGGTGACAGCCTGCACCCGATGCAGCAGGCTTTCCACGAGAACCACGGACTGCAATGCGGTTTCTGCACACCCGGAATGGTGATGTCGGCGATCGAACTGGTCCAGGACAATCCAAACCCGAGCGAGACCGAAATCCGCGAGGGACTCGAAGGCAATATCTGTCGCTGCACCGGTTACCACAATATCGTGAAGTCCGTGCAAGCCGGCGCGAAAATGATGGGAGGGTGAGACATGCCTGAAGGAAGCATCAAAGACGGTATCGGCGCCTCGGTGCGCCGCAAGGAAGACAAGCGGTTCCTGACCGGATCCGGTCGTTATACGGCTGACATCACCCGCCCGGGCCAGCTTCACGTTCATTTCATCCGCTCGGTCCACGCGCATGCCAACATCAAGGCGATCCGCAAGGACGCCGCCGCGGCCGCCGAGGGCGTTGTCGCCATCTTCACCGGCGAGGATGTTGCGGCCGACGGAATTGGCGGACCGATCTGCGGCTGGGTCGTCACCAACCGTGACGGATCACCAACCAATGAGCCGCCGCATCCCATTCTGGCGAATGGCGCGGTGCGCTATGTCGGCGACCATGTCGTCGCGGTGATTGCCGAAACGCTCGAACAGGCGATGAACGCCGCCGAGCTGGTCGAGATCGATTATGAGGTGCTGGCACCGGTGGTTGATCTGGCACATGCCGGATCAGGCCCGCAGATCCATGAAAACGTGCCTGGCAACATGTATTTCGATTTCGAGCTTGGTGATGAGGCGGCAGCCGCGGCGGCGCTTGATTCGGCGGCGACCGTGGTCGAGCTGGAGGTGCGCAACAACCGGCTGATCCCGAACGCGATGGAGCCGCGGGCAGCGCTGGCGGAATATGACCCGATCGATGATTCCTACACGCTGTTCACGACCTCGCAGAACCCGCATCTGACGCGGCTTGTGATCGGGGCCTTCATGCTGAGCATTCCGGAATCCAAGCTTCGTGTCGTCGCACCCGATGTCGGTGGCGGGTTCGGGTCGAAGATCTATGTCTATCCGGAAGAGGCGGTCTGCACCTGGGCCAGCAAGAAGCTGCAACGCCCGGTCAAATGGACCGCCGACCGCAGTGAATCCTTCCTCGCCGACGCGCATGGCCGCGACCACATCAACAAGGTCCGGATGGCGCTCGACAAGGACAACCGGATCACCGGCCTGCGGGTTGATACCGTGGCCAATATCGGGTCCTACCTGTCCGCCTTCTCGGTTGTGACGCCGACCATCCTGCATGCCCCGCTGCTGTCGGGCTGCTACCGGATCCCGGCGATCTACACCAATGTAAAGGGCATGGCGACAACGACCGCACCGGTTGACGCCTATCGCGGCGCCGGCCGTCCGGAAGCGACCTACCTCCTTGAACGGGTGATGGACACCGCTGCGCGTCAGGTCGGCATGGACCCGGCCGAGTTCCGGCGGATGAACTTCATTCCGAAGGATGCCTTCCCGTACCAGACGCCGGTGGCGCTGCAATATGACATCGGCGACTATGAGCCGCCGCTGGACAAGGCGCTGGAGATGATCGACTACAAGGGCTTCGAGGCCCGCCGTGCCGAGGCCGCCTCGCGCGGCAAATATCGCGGCATCGGCCTGTCGAGCTATATCGAGGCCTGCGGAATCGCGCCGTCGGCGGTTGCCGGCGCGCTTGGCGCGCGGGTTGGCCTGTATGAATCGGCAACGGTTCGTGTCGACCCGACCGGCACCGTCAATGTGTTCACCGGCACGCACAGCCATGGCCAGGGCCACGACACCACCTTCGCGCAGATCGTCGCCGACAAGCTTGGCGTCGATATCGGCAGCGTCGAGATCATCCATGGCGATTCGGACAGAATTCCGTTCGGCATGGGAAGCTACGGCTCGCGCTCGCTTGCCGTTGGCGGCGCGGCCATCGCCAAGGCGGTCGACAAGGTGATCGAGAAATCGAAGATCATCGCCGCGCATCTGATGGAAGCGGCCGATGCCGATGTGGTGTTCGCCGACGGCAAGTTCACCGTCGCCGGCACCGACAATGAGAAAGGGTTTGGCGAGATCGCGCTGGCGGCCTATGTGCCGCACAATTATCCGCATGACCGGCTGGAGCCGGGTCTCGAGGAAACAGCGTTCTATGACCCGCTGAACTTCACCTACCCGTCGGGAACGCATATCGCCGAGGTCGAGATCGACCCGTCAACCGGCGTTGTCGAACTTGTCGACTGGGCCTGCTGTGACGATTTCGGCAATCTGATCAACCCGATGATTGTCGAGGGGCAGGTTCATGGCGGCATCGCGCAGGGTGTTGGCCAGGCGCTTCTGGAAAACGCCCATTATGACGAGACCGGCCAGCTGATCACGGCGTCCTACATGGATTACTGCATGCCGCGCGCCGATGATCTGCCAAACTTCAAGGTCGATTACACGGTCACCGCCTGCACGCATAATGATCTTGGCGTCAAGGGATGCGGCGAGGCCGGGGCGATTGCCTCGCCACCGGCGCTGATCAACGCCGTCATCGACGCGCTGGCGCCGCTTGGCGTCACCGACATGTCGATGCCGGCAACGCCCGAAAAGGTCTGGCGCGCGATCAATGACGCGCAGACCGAAGCGGCGGAATAAAGGAGGACCATCATGCATCACACAACCTATATGAAAGCCGGCAACACCGACGATGCCGTCGCCAGAATGGCCGATGGCGGCCAGCTTCTGGCTGGCGGCATGACGCTGATCCCGACGATGAAGCAGCGGCTTGCCAATCCCGAGACGCTGGTCGATCTTGCCGGCTGCGGCCTTGCCGGGATCGAGGATCAGGGTGATTCGATCAGGATCGGTGCCATGACAAGGCATGCCGATGTGGCCGGATCCGACCTTGTCCGCGGTGCCATTCCGGCGCTGGCGGCGCTTGCCGGTGGCATCGGTGACCGTCAGGTCCGCAACCGCGGCACCATTGGCGGGTCGGTTGCCAACAATGACCCGTCAGCCTGCTATCCGGCGGCGGTTCTCGGCCTCGGCGGCACCGTCCACACCGACAGACGCGACATCGCGGCCGATGATTTCTTCACCGGCATGTTCGAGACGGCGCTTGACGAGGACGAGATGATCACCGCGGTCAGCTTTCCGAAAACCGGCAAGGCGGCCTATGTGAAATTCCCCAACCCGGCGTCGCGCTACGCCATGGTCGGGGTGTTCGTCGCCAGCGCCGTGGACGGAACACGCGTTGCCGTGACCGGCGCCGGCAGTGATGGTGTCTTCCGCCATGCCGGCATGGAGGCTGCGCTCGATGCCGGCTTCAGCGCCGGCTCGCTTGACGGCATCACCGTCGATGCCGACGAGATGATCAGCGATATCCACGCCTCCGGCGATTATCGCGCGCATCTTGTTCGCGAGATCGCGAAACGCGCCGTGGCCGCCTGCTGACCTGGCCTGCCGCGCTGCCGAATTCATCACCGGAATGACGAAGGGGCGGGTTTTCCCGCCCCTTTTCGTTTGCCCTTGATCGATTCACGGCGGGCGCGCGGCTGCTGACCACCTGGCAAACAGGTTGATCAGGCCCACTCTTTTCAAGAAATTCTGGACTCTCGGATATCGAATGATACGATTTCCGCAGAAGTGAACCTGCCTGACGAAACAGTTGCGTTGCCGACCAGACCAAAAAGCCCCGTTACATTTCCATGCCGTACAGATGAGGTCCTCCTTGGATTTGCGGTTTTTCGAACTTTACCGATCCCAGGAATATCTGGGCCTTCTTCTTGATGGTGCATTGATATCACTGGGGTTGACCGTTGCCGCGGGCATCGCGGGGTTCATGGTGGCCTTCGCGCTGGCGGCGTTGCGGTTCTGGAAAGTCCCGGTGCTGGACTACATGGCCGCCGCCTATATCGATTTCATCAGAAACACACCGCTGATCGTGCAGTTATTCTTCATAGCTTTCGGGCTTCCCATGCTGTTCGGATATGTGTGGCCGTTCTGGTGTCACGCGCTTTTTGCGCTGACCATCAATTTTTCCGGTTATTTCGCCGAAATCCTGAGAAGCGGGTTCGCCTCGACACAGAAGGGCCAGCTTGAAGCGGCGGCGGCGCTGAACCTGTCGAACAGCACGATTTTCAAATCCATCATCGTTCCCCAGACACTTATCAAGATGTTCCCGTCGCTTTCCAGCCAGTTCATTTTCCTGTTTCTGACGACAGGTGTGATTTCAGAGATAGGTGTCGAGGATCTCACCCATGCCGGTCTGTATATCGACAGCCGGACATTCAGGTCGTTTGAGGTCTTCATCACGCTGACGGCATTATATGTGGCCCTTGCCCTCACCCTGAAAGCCGGTTTGCAGTACCTGTTTGCCAGGACATTGGGTCGGAGAATGGCCTGATGGCAGATTTGTTGATTGAAATCTTCGGCAAACCGCAGGGCATCATCATTTTTCAACTCCTGTCCGCCTGTCGGTTCACGATTTACCTCTCCCTGATCGCGTTTCTGGGGGGCGGGGCGGTCGCCGGCATGGTCACGCTTCTTCGGATCTCGCAAATTCCACCGCTTCAACGACTCGCCACATCCTATATCTGGATGTTCCAGTCCGTACCCCTGCTGATGCTTCTGTTCCTGATCGGCCTTGGCGTGCCAAGACTGTTCGACATCAACGTGAACCCCTGGACGGCGGCTACCGTGGCCCTGATTTTGTTCACATCGGCCTATTTGGCCGAAGTCTGGCGTGGCGCCATCGAATCAGTGGCACGCGGGCAATGGGAAGCCAGTTTTGCGCTCAACATCCGATATTCACTGCTGCTCAGAAGAGTTATCCTGCCGCAGGCGATCAAATTCGGAATAGCCCCGACCGTCGGCTTCATGGTTCAGATTATCAAGGGAACCTCCCTTGCCTATATCATCGGATTCAACGATCTGATGCTGGCCGGAAAAAGATGGGCCAACGCGCCGGTCCTCGGCTCCGAGCCATTTGTTGTATTTCCGCTTATGGCGGTCATGTATTTTTGTATTTGCTACCCGCTTGCGATCTTCGCACGCAAGCTGGAGGCAAAGTCGCTAACAGGAAGTTAGCAATCCCCCCCAACAGAAAGGTAATTCAATGAGAAAGATACTAAGCATATTCGCCGCGGCGTTGCTGACTGTAACTTCGGTTACCATGGCAAAGGCTGGCGACCTGTCAGAAATTCTGGCCGATGGTGTTGTGAAGATTGCGGTTCCGGAATCCTTCGCCCCTTTCGGGTCCGTTGGCGCATCAGGTGAGCATGAAGGCTATGATGTCGATGTGGCGAAGCTGATCGCCGAAGACCTCGGGGTGAAGCTGGAACTTGTTCCGGTCGTATCCAAGCAACGTATCCCCTTCCTCGAGACCGATCGCGTAGACCTGGTGGTGTCGGTAATGGGCGCCAACCCGTCACGTGCCAAGTCGATCAATTTTTCCAGTGCCTACGCCCCGTTCTATTCGGGTGCCTTTGCATCATCGAAGCTGGATATCTCGTCTCCTGACGATCTGAGCGGACTGACTGTTGGCGTGACCGGAGGAACGCTGGAAGATCTGGAGCTTACAAAGGTTGCCCCGTCCGACGCGAAGATCACGAGGTTTGGCGACAATGCGGCCACCCTGAGCGCCTTCACCTCCGGTCAGGTTCAGGTGCTCGTCACCGGCAACACGGCTGCCGCGTCCCTTACCGAGGCGGACCCGAACCTTGATCTTGAGCGCAAATACATCATCAAGGACAGCCCGTGTTTCATCGGCGTCAAAAAGGGAAATGAGGATCTGCTGCGCTGGGTGAATGTCTTCATCCTGCACAAGAAACTTGGCGGCAACCTCGATGCCATTTCCAGAAAATGGCTGGGTCAGGCCCTGCCACCCCTGCCGGCCCTGTAGGTCGCCTTAACCTTCGGAGGGGTGACAACCGGCACCTCGGGTTTTCGCCCCTCCCATCCTCCAGAGCGAGCACTGCATATGCCAAAGAACGCGGAAGACGCCATCGTGAAGATGGAGAAGGTCAACAAGTGGTTTGACGATTTCCAGGCCATCTGTGACGTCGACCTGACGATTTTCGAGGGTGAGAGAATCGTGATTTGCGGGCCATCAGGTTCCGGCAAGTCCACATTGATACGGTGCCTGAATGGCCTTGAGCAACATCAGTCAGGGACAATTACCGTTCATGGCACCGAATTGACCGGCAAGGATTCAGCTGTGCGACAGGTGCGTGAGAATGTTGGAATGGTCTTCCAGCAATTCAATCTGTTCCCACACCTCACCGTTCTTGAGAACTGCACGCTGGCGCCGATCAGCAACGGGAAACTGGACGAAAATGCAGCCCACGAAAAAGCCATGGAATATCTTGAAAGGGTACAGATTCCGGAACAGGCGGACAAACTGCCCGGGCAATTGTCAGGTGGCCAACAGCAACGCGTCGCGATAGCAAGGGCGCTTTGTATGGAGCCAAAGCTGATGCTCTTTGACGAGCCGACCTCCGCCCTCGATCCGGAAATGATCAAGGAGGTTCTTGATACCATGGTGAGTCTCGCCGAGGACGGAATGTCGATGATCTGTGTGACGCATGAATTGAATTTTGCGAAAAGCGTGGCCCACCGGATTATCTTCATGGACAATGGCAGGATCGTCGAGGACCAGCCACCCGATGATTTCTTTGAACGGCCGAAATCAGCGCGCGCGAAACTGTTTCTGGACCAGATACTCAGCCATTGAGACAGATACATACGGTGTCAGATACATATGATGTCAGATACATATGATGTCAGGCACATATGGTGTCAGGCACATATGGTGTCAGGTATTGGGTATTTCACACCCCGACACCGCAGGATGAGGCAAATGGAGCGGGCGACGGGGTTCGAACCCGCGACTCCGAGCTTGGGAAGCTCGTGCTCTACCAACTGAGCTACACCCGCAAACCGCCCGAAGTCTGTCGGTTTTAAACTGTCCGGACAAGTGATTTTTCGAAGGGTTTGCGCTGTCGCCCGGACCGGCTGTTTTCGTGCGAACCAGCCACAGACACCTAACCTGTTGCCTTGACCGGCCTTTAACGCCATATAGGCTCAGGGGAAAGAACGCATGTAAGGGCGCATGTAAGGGCGCCTGCCGGGGCGCACCGCGGCAGAGCGGCAGAGGGACGTGATGACACCATATGACAACGCCAACGGCAAACCCGCCAAGCCGGCCGATCAACAGGATACTGCCGCGCGTCCGACGCGCGAAGAGGCCGAGGCCGCCGTCGAGACCTTGCTCCGCTGGATGGGCGAATCCCCGGCGCGCGAGGGGCTGGCCGACACACCGGCCCGCGTGGTCCGCGCCTGGGAGGAATTCTGTTCCGGTTATGGCGAGGATCCCGCCGCGCTGCTGAGCAGCACCTTCGACGAGGTAGAGGGCTATGACGATATGGTGATGCTGCGCTCGATCCGCATGGAGAGCCATTGCGAGCATCATCTCGTGCCGATTCTCGGCACCGCCCATATCGCCTATCTTCCCGACCGGCGCGTTGTCGGCATTTCTAAGCTGGCGCGGGTGCTGGACAGTTTCGCCCGTCGTCTGCAGACGCAGGAAACGCTGACAGCGCAGGTTGCCGACTGTATCCAGACAGCATTGCAGCCGCGCGGCGTGGCGGTGCTGATCGACGCGCAGCATCAATGCATGACGACCCGCGGCGTTCACAAACCGGATGTGTCGATGGTCACGACCCGCTTCACCGGTGCCTTTCAGGACGACCAAGACCTTCGCAACAGGTTCCTCGACCAGGCACGGCATCTCTGACGCTGGCTTGATCGCGGCTGGCAACCTTTACCCCTGCTGCCGGATTTTTGTGTGACCTTACCGGGTGATCGGCTATGCTCCCGGGAAAACGGCCCGCAAGACCGGGTCCCGCAACACTGGGAAAAACGGGTGCCCGAGACATGATCCTCTCACCGGTGCTGAACATCCTTGGCCTGCTGACCACCATTCTGGGGGCGGCTATGCTGATTCCGATGTGTGTTGACCTGTATTTCGGATCTTCCGACTGGCAGGTTTTTGCGCTCTCAGCGCTGCTGACCGCCTTTGTCGGCGTGTCGGTCTGGCTTGCCACCTCGCAGCGTGACGGGTTTGATCTGGGCCTGCGGCAGGCATTCCTGCTGACCAACGGGTCCTGGATCTCGATCGGTATCTTCGGTGCCCTTCCCTTCATGTTCTGCGAATTGCAGCTCAGCCTTACCGACGCCATTTTCGAATCGGTGTCGGGGATCACCACCACGGGATCGACCGTTCTGCAGGACATCGAGATGGCCTCGCCCGGGATTCTGATCTGGCGGGCCCTGCTGCAATGGCTCGGCGGAGTGGGAATCATCGTCATGGCGATGGCCGTGCTGCCGATGCTGTCGGTTGGCGGGATGCAGCTGTTCCGCACCGAATCCTACGACACCGCGGACAAGGTCGTGCCACGCGCGACACAGCTTGCCGGCGGTATCGGGCTTGTCTATGCGGGGCTGACCGCCAGCTGGGCGATCATGCTGTCGCTCGCCGGAATGAGCAATTTCGACGCGGTCGCGCATGCCATGACGACCATCGCAACCGGCGGCTATTCCACGCGCACGGCGTCGATCGCCGCCTTTGATTCGGTGGCCATCGAATGGATCATCATCTTCGGCATGATCGTCGGCAGCCTGCCCTTTGCGCATTATCTGGCGATGGTCCGCGGTGGATGGCGGCCGCTTCTTCAGGATCCGCAGGTGCGATGGTTCCTGGCACTGCTTGCCACGGTTGTTCTGGTGCTGATCTGGTTCCTCAGCAATGACGGCATGCCGGTCACGGTGGCGATCCGCCAGGCGAGCTTCAACGCCGTCTCGATCATGACCGGGACCGGCTATGGTAGCGCGAATTTCTCCGCCTGGGGCGGCTTCGCCTCCACTCTGTTGCTGATCACCATGTTCATCGGGGGATGCGGCGGCTCGACAACCTGTGGCATCAAGATGTTCCGTCTGCAGGTTCTGGCGACGACCACGCGGGTTCAGATTGGCCGGCTGTTGCGCCCTCACGCGGTGATCCTCGCCTATTACAACCGCCGGCCGGTGGCAAACGAGGTGATGGATTCGGTGATGGGGTTCTTCTATCTCTACATCATCTGTTTCGTCGTTCTGGCAATCCTGCTTGGCGCCCTTGGCCTTGATTTCATCACCGCCCTGTCAGGCGCGGCGACCTCGATCAGCAATGTCGGGCCCGGGCTCGGCAATCTGATCGGGGCCGAAGGTAATTTCTCGTCATTGCCGGATCTGGCGAAATGGATCATGGCCTTCGGCATGCTGCTTGGCAGGCTCGAGCTGTTTACCGTTCTTGTCATGCTGAACCCGGGATTCTGGCGCCGCTAGGGGCGGCCATGGACGGCTGTCCAACAAGGTGACTGAAACCTGTGTAACGCCGACCCTTCGGCAGGATCATTCCAAGGGCAGAATCATTTCTAGGGCAGGATTACATTATCGAGTTTGGCAAGTTCGGTCCGCGCCTGGCTGTCCAGCCCGACAAGCGCCCTGTTCAGACACCCGTTCACCGCGCGCTGTACATCATTCGCCGAGGATGATTCCGGGATTGTCACGGAATGCGAGGCGGCCAGCTTGATCATCGCCTGCGACCCGCCAACAGGTTGCAGCCACATCAGCTGTGCCTCGAACTCGACCCTGATCTCGCTGTCCTGCTGGTCGGTCAGCGCGCTGGCCAGACCGGTCTGCGGCGGCAGCTTGACCTTGGTGACCGCGGCACGGGTGATATCGAGGATCATTTCACCGCTGCCCCCTGCCGGTATCAGCACTCCGGTCGCCCATTGCGACACAAGGTTGCCGGGATAGGGCTGCTGCAGATGGCCAATATAGGGAGGCTTGATGGGCATCTCCCAGTTCTCGATGATCTCGAGCTGTCTGGCATTCAGCGGCAAGGCCTCGAACCCGGCCGACTTGACCGATACCGGCGCCGGTGCCGGGGAGGTGGCCGTGCAGGCTGCAAGGGCCAGCCACAGCATAAACATTGGCATCGCCAAGGTGACCACGCGCTTGAGCATCTTTCGGCATCTCCCCGTTTGACCGGATTTGGTCAATACGACAAGAAGGCGGCATGATTATGGCGACATCACTGTCGCGTCAGGGTCGTATTCGCGAAGGGCGGCTCGATGGAGCGTGTGGTCTTGCAGAACTCGCAGGTGACATCGATGGTGCCTGACTCCGTTACCAGATCGGCCAGTTCGGCTGCGGACATGCGTTCCAGAACCGCAACCACCCTGTCAGGACTGCACCGGCATCTGTCCTCGACCGGTTGCGCCGGTGCCACATGCGGGCGAAGTGAATTGAACAGCCGGAAAATCAACGCCTCAGGCGCCAGATCAGGGTCGACAAGCTCTTCGCGGCGGACCGAACGAAGCAGCATTTCCGCCGTCGTCCAGGCATCATCCCGGGAATCACGCGAAACACCGGCAAGCCTGCCACCATCAGCGGCCACGCGCTGCACCATCATCGCGCTGGCTGTCCAGCTGTCTCCTGTCCGCCCGGCCGCGGCGACAATGTGGCTGTCAACCTGCTCGGAATTGGCGAACCAGGCCGTCGCGGCGTCGCTCAAAGTCTCGCCACTCAGTTCAACGATACCCTGATAACGGCCATTCTCGCTTCCCTGGTCGACGGTGAAGGCCGCATAGCCGGAGCCAAGAAGCGCCGGAACGCTGGCTGGCAGGCTTTCCGCCATGTCTATCCCGACCGGTGGCGGCGCGCCCTCGTCAAAAGCGGTATAGCCACGCAGCGCGCCTTCCGAGGTCATGTCGGCAAGAAGCGTCTTCACATAGCCGTCGCCCTTGGCCTGCAGGGTGAACACGCCGTTAAACTTCATGAAGGTCGACAGGCAGGCGGCAATGGCCATGGCCTCGGCCTGAAGGCTGGCTACCGCCTCGGGATAACCATGGCGTGTCAGAATCCGGGTCGCCGGTACGCCGACACTGGCGAACCGCCCCCTGATCAGCGCGGTATCGTCAGTCTCGCCGGCAAGATAGAAGGGCACGATCTGCGCGCCGGCGCTGCCTGCATCGATTGACGCCACATGTCTCTCCGCTGTGTTGACGGGCCGCCAGCCCGGGTTTCGCCTAATTGCCGGCCATGCACCAGGACAGGATGGCCTTTTGCGCATGAAGCCTGTTCTCGGCCTCGTCAAACACCGCCGATTGCGGGCCGTCAATGACCTCGGCGGTGATTTCCATGCCGCGCCAGGCCGGAAGGCAATGCAGAACGATGGCATCGCCAGCCGCCATTTCGAGAAGTTCGCGATTGACCTGGAACGGCCTGAAATCCTCGCGCCGGCTACCTTCCTCATCGCCCATTGAAATCCAAACATCGGTCACCAGGGTCTGGCTGCCGGTGGCCGCCTCGATCGCCGAATCATACAGCACCAGATCGGCGCCCTCGGCCCGTGCCCAGGCCAGAAGCTCAGCCGAAGGGGCATAACCTTCCGGACAGGCAAGCCGCAGTTGGAAACCGAACCTTGCCGCCGCCTCGATCCAGCTTGCCGCCACATTGTTGCCGTCGCCAATCCAGGTCACGATCTGGCCATCAAGCGCGCCATGCCGTTCGATCATCGTCTGCAGATCGGCCATGATCTGACAGGGGTGCGAACGTTCGGTCAGCGCGTTGACCACCGGCACGCTGGCATGCGCGGCCAGTGTCAACAGGGTCTCATGCGCAAAGCAGCGGATGGTGATGGCGTCGACATAGCGCGACAGCACGCGCGCCGTATCCTCGATGCTTTCACCACGGCCAATCTGCAGATCCTGCGCCGAAAGCATGAGCGGCGTGCCACCAAGCTGTGTGATTCCAACCTCGAAAGACACACGGGTGCGGGTCGAGGGTTTCTCGAAGATCATCGCCACGCTTTTGCCGGCAAGCGGTTTGGCCGTTTCGGCTCCCGCCTTCAGCGCCGCCTTTGTTGCCGCGGCATCATCCAGCATCACCTGCAGCGTTTCGGTGCTGAAATCCCTGATATCCAGAAAATGTCGCATTAGAGCCTGTCCTGTTGAGGGGTCTGCCGAGAATTCATCCCGGCAAGGGCCGTGTCGAAGCTCTTTACCGCCAGCCTGATCTCGTCCTCGCAGATGATCAGCGGCGGCAGGAAGCGGACGGTATTCTCGCCGGCTGGCACGGTCAGTATTTTCAGTTCGCGAAGCGCCGCCACCAGATCGCCGGCCGGCACGGAATCGGCGAGCCGCACCCCACACAGGAAACCGCGCCCGCGGATTTCTGCAATGGCATCCGGATGGCGCGCGGCCACCTCGGCCAGCAGGCCGCGCATGACATCGGCGCGGCGGCGTACATCCTCAAGAAACCCCGGCGCCGTCACCTCGTCGAGAATGACCTCGGCCACCGCCATCGCCAGCGGATTGCCGGCAAAGGTCGAGCCATGCGTTCCCGGGGTCATGGCGTTGCCGACCGCCTCGCTTGCGATGACCGCGCCAACCGGAAACCCGCCACCAAGACCCTTCGCCATGGCGATGATGTCGGGCTTGATTCCGGAGGTCTGATAGGCGAACAGCGTGCCGGTACGGCCAATGCCTGATTGCACCTCGTCGGCGATGACGAGCGTGCCGAACTCATCGGCCGCCTCGCGGACACCGCGAAGATAGTCATCCGGCGCGTCCCGCGCGCCGCCCTCGCCCTGCACGGGCTCGATCATCACCGCCGCGACATGCTCGCCAAGCGCGGCGCGAAGCTCGTTCAGGTTGCCGAAGGGGACATGGTCGAAACCATCCGGCATCGGGCCGAAACCGGTCCGGTTCACCGGCTTGTCGGTGGCCGCAAGCATGCCGAGTGTCCGCCCGTGGAATGACCCGGTGGCGCACAGGATGGTCGTGCGATCGGGCTGCCCGTTTTCGTAGGCGGCGCGGCGCGCCATCTTCACCGCGGATTCATTGGCCTCGGCGCCCGAATTGCAGAAATAGACCTGATCCAGACCGGTCAAGGAGGTCAGTTTCCCAGCCACACGCTCCTGCCCCGGAATCCGGTAGAGGTTCGATGTATGCCACAGCTTGCCAGCCTGGTCACGAAGTGCCTCGATCAACCGCGGATGCGAATGGCCAAGTGTGTTTACAGCGATGCCGCTGGCGCAGTCGAGATAGCGATCACCATCCTCGGTGATCAGCCAGCACCCGTCCCCGCGAACGAAGGACAGATCGGCGCGGCCATAGGTTTTCATTACCGCCGATGTCGGCGTCTTGGCTGGTTGCGAGGCGGTCATGTCGAATTCCGTTCCATCGGCCCGTTCATTGACCGGACCATGATCATTCAGCATCACATTCCGGACACCCCGGCGGCGCGCCCGGCCCATACCCCAAAAACCAAACCACCAGCACGTCGGCGACGGCACCGGTGGTTCTGTTCGCGGCATCGGAAAGGTGTCAAATTCGGCATTTCCGGCAAACTTGTCAAGGCGTTTGCGGGTCCGTGTCCGATCCGGTCAGTCCTGGATGAAATGCTTGGCCAGACGAAGACCCTGGGACTGGTAGTTCGACCCTGAGCCGCTGGCACCATAAAGGCTGTCCGGCACCGCCGCCATCGGCTCATAGACAAGACGACAGACCGTCTGGCCCTCCTCGATGAGGAACGGCACATCATGCGAGCGCACCTCGAGAACCGCGCGGGTCGCGCCGGCGCCAAGCTCCGCCATCCCGAATCCGGGATCGAAGAAGCCGGCATAATGCGCGCGGAATTCGCCCACGCGGGTATCATAGGCCCGCATCTCGGCCGCATGGTCGCGCGGCACGGTGACAAATTCGCGGCTTGCCAGAATGTAGAATTCATCGGGATGCAGCACCAGCCCGCCAGCCACAAGGTCAGCCGCCGTCAGGCGTTCCCAGAAGGCGTCAACCTCACAGCTTGCCGGCGCGTCGATATCGATCAGCCCGGCATGTTTGCGCGCGCGCCAGCCGATGATGCCGTCGGCCGCTGTCGCTGTCAGATTGACGCCAAGCGCCACGCCGTCGCGGATGTCGACATCATCCGCCCCGCGTACCAGCCCGACGTCACGTTGCAGGGCGATCATCGCGGCGTCCGACAGGGCTGCCGGCCCGCGCCGCAGGCGAAGCTGCGACAGACATGATCCGGGGCGCACCAGAACCGAAAAGGTCCGTGGCGAAATCTCGGCATAGAGCGGGCCTTGATAGCCGTCGGGAACGGTTTCGAACTCGGAAGCCTGATCGGCAATCAGGCGGGTGAAAATATCAAGCCGTCCGGTCGAACTCTTCGGGTTCGCCATCGCGTTCATCCCCGTGTCGAGGCGAAGCGATTCCTGAAGCTCGACGATATAGACACAGCCACGTTCCAGAACCGCGCCACCGGTCAGGTCGATCTGGTGCATGGCCACACGGGCAAGCTTGTCCTCGACGCGCATGCCGGCGCCGGGAAGAAAGGATGACTGGACCCGCCAGGCTCGGCTGCCAAGCCGCAGATCAAGGCTTGCCGGCTGCAGCTGCGCATCGCTGATCGCTGTGGCCGCGGCAATCATGCCGGAGTCAATGGCATCACGAATCTCCTGCACCGGCAGGATGCCTTCATTCAAACTGGCACTCATTCTGGTTTACCCGTTCCTGTCCCGGCCCTGATGGTGGTGACCGTCACTCCGCCGCCTGTCATGCGCCGTTTCCTTCAACTCTTCAGCCGATAGCCGGATTTCAGCACACGGTAGCACAGCCATCCCAGAACGCCATTCACAACGACAAGACAGACCAGACCGGTGGCGACGGGTCGGTCGGCGATTCCGATCAGCCCATAACGGAACCCGTCAATGGCATAGAAGAAGGGGTTCAGCGTGGCGATGGTGTCAAAGGGCGCCGGCAGCCGTTCCACCGAGTAGAAGGTGCCCGACAGGAAGGCCAGCGGCTGGATCACGAAATTTGTGATGGCGGCCATCTCGTCGAACTTGTTGGCCCAGATCCCGGCAAGGATCCCGGCAAAGGCCAGCGCCAGCGATCCGAGCACGAGAAAGGCAAAGGCGACAAGCGGCGCGGCCGGCAAGGACAATCCACCAAAAAGACCAAGCACCAGTGCGGCGACAAGACCGACAGCAATGCCGCGCGTCATCCCGCCGGCCGCCAGCCCGAACAGAAGCTCGGCCGGGCCGATCGGCGGCATCAGCAGATCAACGATATTGCCCTGCACCTTGGACACGACAAGCGAGGACGAGCTGTTCGCAAAGGCGTTCTGAAGCACCGTCATCATCACCAGCCCGGGAACGAGAAAGGTGATGAAGTCGACATCACCGGCCAGTTTGGCACGATCGCCAATCGCCACCGCGAACACCATCAGAAACAGCATCGAGGTGATCACCGGGGCGGCGACAGTCTGCATCGCCACCTTGGCGAACCGATGCACTTCGCGAAGATACAGCGTCCACAGGCCGATCCAGTTGACGCGCTCTATCCGTACCGGCCGCACCGGTGCCGGATGTGGCCTGGTCAGATGGTGAATTTCGGGATCGGCGGCCGGATCATCGGCAGGGATCGAGGAAGTCTGGTCATTCATGTCGCAGAAGATAGGCCCGCCGGGATGGTTTCGCAATGTCGGCGACACCGGTTGCGGTGGTGGCGGGGGGCGCATGCGGCTGTTAGACTGCGGGACAGCCCGACAGGGAGCCGAACCCGATGACCGACAGCAAGCCGGCCGCAGAACGCCGCCTGATGAACAAGGCCGTCCATTATCTCGGCCGCTACACCGCGTCCAGGCAGCGTCTTCGCGAGGTATTGCGGCGCTTTGCGGTCCGCAAGCTTGAGTCCCACGACAAGGCCGAGCTCGCCCGCGCCATCGAGGCGGTGATCGATGACTGCGTCAGGCTTGGCTATGTCGATGATTCAGCATTCGCGCTGGCCAGGGCAAGAAGCAAGCGCCGCGGCGGGCGCTCGGCGCTGGCGATCCGTCGCAGCCTGCAGGAGCATTCAATCGATCCGGATCTTGTCGATGAGGCGCTTGCCGCTGCCGACGAGGACACCAGCGACGGCGAGCTGGCGGCGGCGCTTCGTCATGCGGCCCGGCGGCGGCTTGGCCCCTTTGCCACGCGGCCCGGCGACGAGGCGACGCGGCAACGCCATCTGGCCTCGCTGGCGCGGGCCGGCTTCACACTCGGCATCGCCCGCCGGGTGATGGATCTTGAGGATGCCGAAGCGGCCGAGCGGCTGGCCGATGAACTCCGGGTCTAGACGACACGCCTGCCTTGCCAGCCCGCCTTGCCAGCCCGCCTTGCGATGCGTCATGCCATCAGTCTAAAATACCGGCCAGATTTCAACAGCCGTTCCGGATGTTGCACGACATGGGGATCATGCGTGACGGGCGGCACGCCGGGTAGGAGGACTATCGATGACCCAGGACAGACTGTTTGCGCCGGGCAAGGAGACGGTTGAGAACGCGCTGATCGATAATGACGGCTACAAGGCTATGTACGCCGAATCGATCGCCGATCCCGACGCCTTCTGGGCCGAGCATGGAAAACGGATCGACTGGATCAGGCCGTATAGCCGGATCAGCGATGTTTCCTATGATGCCGGCGACCTGCATATCAGCTGGTTCGCCGACGGCACACTGAACGCGGCGGCAAACTGCCTTGACCGCCATCTGGCGGCGCGCGGCGAACAGACGGCGATCATCTGGGAGGGTGATGACCCGGCCGATTCCCGTCACATCACCTATGCCGAACTGCATGAGGAGGTTTGCCGTTTCGCCAATGTGATGAAGGCCGAGGGGGCAAAGAAGGGCGACCGGATCACCATCTACATGCCGATGATCCCCGAGGCCGCCGTCGCGATGCTGGCCTGCGCGCGAATCGGCGCCGTCCATTCGGTGGTGTTTGGCGGGTTTTCGCCGGACGCGCTGGCCGGCCGTATTCAGGACTGTGATTCGAACATGGTCATCACCGCCGATGAGGGAGTTCGTGGCGGCCGTGCCGTGCCGCTGAAGGCGAACACAGATGCCGCGCTTGCCGCCTGCCCCGACTGCAACAAGGTCATTGTCGTCAGGCGCACCGGCGGCACGGTCGACTGGGTCGAGGGTCGTGATGTCTGGTATCACGAGGCGATGGAAGGGGCCTCAGCCGACTGCCCGGCCGAGGAGATGAACGCCGAGGACCCGATGTTCATCCTCTACACCTCGGGGTCGACCGGCAAGCCGAAGGGCGTTTTGCACACCACCGGCGGTTATATGGTGTATGCCTCGATGACGCATCAATATGTCTTCGACTATCATGATGGCGATGTCTATTGGTGCACCGCCGATGTTGGCTGGGTTACCGGCCACAGCTATATCGTCTATGGCCCGCTGGCCAATGGCGCGGTGACCTTGATGTTCGAAGGCGTGCCGACCTGGCCCGACAGCTCGCGCTTCTGGCAGGTTGTCGAGAAGCACAAGGTCAATATCTTCTACACCGCGCCGACCGCCATCCGGGCGCTGATGCGCGAGGGCGAGGCACCGGTGAAGGGCTGCGACCGCTCGTCACTGCGGCTTCTCGGCAGCGTTGGCGAGCCGATCAACCCCGAGGCCTGGATGTGGTATCACGAGGTTGTCGGCGATGGCCGCTGCCCGATTGTCGATACCTGGTGGCAGACCGAGACCGGCGGCATCCTGATCACCCCGCTTCCCGGCGCCACCACCACCAAGCCGGGGTCGGCGACGCGGCCATTCTTCGGGATCGAGCCGGTTCTTGTCGATGGCGACAACAACATCCTCGATGGCGCGGTGGACGGCAATCTGTGCATCGCCCGGTCCTGGCCGGGACAGATGCGGACCGTCTATGGCGACCATCAGCGTTTCATCGAAACCTATTTCACCACCTTCCCGGGACGTTATTTCTCGGGCGATGGCGCGCGGCGCGACGAGGATGGCTATTTCTGGATCACCGGGCGGGTCGATGACGTGCTGAATGTGTCCGGCCACCGGATGGGCACGGCGGAGGTCGAATCAGCGCTGGTGGCGCATCCGAAGGTGGCGGAATCGGCTGTCGTCGGCTATCCGCACGATATCAAGGGGCAGGGAATCTACGCCTATGTCACGCTGATCGAGGGGTGCGAGCCAAGCGATGAGCTGGTTGCCGAACTCAGGCAGTGGACCCGCAAGGAAATCGGCCCGATCGCCACGCCCGACCTTCTGCAATGGGCCCCGCAGCTTCCAAAGACACGCTCCGGCAAGATCATGCGTCGCATCCTGCGGAAAATCGCCGCGAATGACTATGCCGACCTTGGCGACACCTCGACCCTGACCGACCCCAATGTCGTGACGGACCTGGTGGAGAATCGCCAGAACCGCTAGCGGCTTCCTCGCCGAATGGTGGACCGGCGGCGGTGTCCGTCACCGGATCTGCAGCTCGTTCGCCCGGCAGACAGCGTGAAGCCGGTTGCGCGCGCCAAGCTTGCCGCGCAGGCTCTTGATGTGATGTTTCACCGTGACCTCGCTGACTGACAGCGACTTGGCGATGTCACGGTTGCTGAGCCCGCCGCGCAGGCCGGCCAGCACATCATGTTCGCGCCGCGTCAGCTCGATCGACAAGGGTGGCGGCAGATTCATCATATCAACGGGAAAATGGCGCTCACCGGCGGCCAGTAGGCGAAGCGCCCCCAGAAACGCAGCGGGGCCGAGATTATAGGGCAGAAAACCGGATGCCCCGGCCGCCGTGAGATCGGCAACAGACATCATGTCGGGGCGCGAATCCATCACCGCGACGGGCACGCGGTGGCGGCAATCCCGGCGAAACTGCCGCAGGCCCCGGAGGCCCCGCATGTCCGGCATCTGCAGGTCCAGCGCCACCACGGCCAGATCCTGCGCCTCATTCGCCAGCGCCAGCGCCTCGGCAAGGCTCGCGGCGGTCATCATGACAGGGCCGGGATCTGACGTCGCCAGATGGTTCTGCGCGAAGTCGCGGCTAAGGCTGTTTTCAAAGGCCAGCAGAATGCGCATCCCTACCCCCTGTTCGGATATCGGCGCTCAAAGAGTCCGCTCAAAGAGTCCGAGTGATCAAAATGAATGATATTTGAGTATCATTTCACTCAAGCTATCCGCACAGGCCGCGATGCGCACATGATTTTTTGTAAACAAATCAACCGATAATAGTGTTTTTGCACTAGCGGCTGCTGAAGATTTCACGGGATATTCGCACCATTAAAGTCTTGTTTGATGGCAGAAGGTACGGATTGGGCGTGGAAATTTTTCGATACTCCATGGAAATCACAACCTTAAGGTTAAACCATCTCAGTTAATCGGTTGTCATCAAGTCCAGCCTTGTGGTGCGTATTCCGGCGCGGTGCGGGGCGGCAAGGAAGGGCAATTGGCCGAAAAAGGCTTCGCGCCGGTGCCCGTGATGAAGATGGGCCGCAACATGATCGCCGCGCCAGTGCAGACCGATTCCGACCTCGCGGGCCCGCGATCCCGGAATCAGGCCGGGCCCCTTCTGACGTGAAATTTCACGCGCACCGGCAAATGATAATGTCGTCGTCCTGTGTAGTGTCTTGCCAAGCCTGTATTCATATCTCCGCTGGTTCAGATCGAGCCATTGCGAGCGCACGGCAAGGTGCGAGACGCCGATTTCGGATTGCAGGTCGGCTGCGTGGGCAAAAGAGAGGCCTATTTCACCGCGACGGTGCCGCTGCGAGATGCCGAGATCGGCGCGTCCCTGCTGGAAATGGGAGTGGCCTGTTTCGGCTCCGATCCGGACCTGCCGACCGGCAGCCTGACTGTATGTCGCCATGGCCCGCAATATACCACCCTCACCGGCATAGCCCGGTCGGCGCGGCCGCCGCCGGAACAGGGTCGTCTCAAGATCGAGGTTCCAGTCGCCACCGGCGCGATAGAGATGTCGGACCGTCAGATTCACCCACAGATCGATGCCGCTGTCCGGCTGACCGCGAGAAACAAGAGGGCGGTCGGGATCGCACAGCGACACAAGGCGCGCGCAGAGCCCATAGAGGCGGGATCCGGGCTGCAGCCTGATTTCAACATCGCGCTGGCGGTCGACAAGCGACGGCCGGTAACCGGCGACCGCGCCTATCAGCGCCTGCCACCGCCACGGCCCCCGACACCCGGCGCGCACGATGTCGGTTCGACGGCGATGCCCCGCTGAAAGCCGTCTGCCGCGCAGCGCGTCAAGGTGCCGGATGGCGGACTGGCAGCGAGCGGACCGCATCGCCGCGAACGCCGCGCCAAGCCGCAGATCGACCGAATCAGGGTAGAGGTCCAGTGCCGCCCTTGCGATCTGATATGCCTCGGCGGCACGGCCATCATGAAGCAGGCCTCTTGTCCGATTGAGAAACCAGGCCGCCGACATGGCGGGCAGCACCACCGAAACCTGTCGGGCGGGATCGGGCCGGGCGGGATTGAACTGGGCGGGATCGAACTGGGCAGCGCCGGACTGCAGTGGCGGACCCGCTTCCTGCGGCCGTGACATGGCCGGGCCGGGGTCTGCCCCGTTTGCCGGACGGGGGTGGGTCAGAAAGCCACAGACAAGCAATAGCATCGCCATACCGGCGAGCCGCCATACCGCCCGGATACGCACATGCCTCCCCTATGCGGATAATGATCCGAAAGCATGATGCCCCGGGTTAATCCCGGATTGCGCGAAAAACCTGCTGGTGGTTGGCCAGTCAGACATCGGCAGGGCGGGGGTTGACGTGAGCTAGAGAAGCCTTGCCAGCTTTTCGACGGTGAATTCCGGCGGCTCGTTGAAAGTGATGGTGCCGGTGAAGGCGCCGGTCCGATCGTAAAGATAGACGGTGGCGGTATGGTCGAACAACACCACACCATCCTCTTCCTCGACGCGCTTTGCATAGACCCCGAAGGCCCGGTGCGCATCGGCAAGCTGTCCGGCCTTGCCGGTCAGGCCGGTGACCGGCAGGTCGAACAGCGACAGATAGGCGGCAAGCTGTTCCGGCGTGTCACGCTCGGCATCGACGGTTATGAAGATGGTCTGTAGCGCCTGCGCATCACCACCGCGCGCCGCCACCTCGTCAAGCGAGCTGGCAAGCAGGGTCAGCGTCATCGGGCAGACATCCGGACAGTAGGTATATCCAAAAAACAGCGCCACCGGCGCGCCGGCGAAATCGACATTGCCCCGCATTGTGCCGGTCTGATCAACTAGCTCGAAGGCCTGATCCTGAAAATTTCCAAACCCGGCATCCATCTGCCGGGCCTGCCGTTCGGCCAGCCAGAACACGCCCCCGGCAAGGAGGCAAAATCCGATGACGGCGGCGATGACAATCCGGCGGCCACCGTTTTTTCGCGCAGCATGTCCCATGGCGCGTGGTTTAGTGCCTGCCTCGGCCCGGCGCAACCGGAAATCGAGGCGGACAGG
This sequence comes from Rhodobiaceae bacterium, assembly GCA_018624035.1. Lineage (GTDB taxonomy): Bacteria > Pseudomonadota > Alphaproteobacteria > Puniceispirillales > Puniceispirillaceae > UBA8309. Next base: position 48,301 of record JAAZUU010000002.1, read on the forward strand.
GGAGGGCCGGCCCATTCCTGTCCTGTTCCCGCCACATCCTGATCCCGGATCCGATCCCTGATCCGATCCCGGGCACATCCTTGTCATTGAATCGGCATGGCCAGTGCGTGTAGTCTGCGCGACAAGCAGACAGACAGGCAGACAGGCAGACAAGCCCGGACAGGATCGCATGACCGCTCTCATCATTCTCATCGACCAGATCGTCAATCTCTATATCTGGACGATGGTGGCCTATATCATCATCACCTGGCTGATCGCCTTCAAGATCGTGAATCCATGGCAGCCCTTTGTTCGCATGGCGCTGACATTTCTTGGCCGCATCCATGAACCGCTGATGAGCCTGGTGCGCCGCGTGCTGCCGGATCTTGGCGGCATCGATGTCAGCCCGATCATCCTTCTTCTGGCGGTGCAGTTCCTGCGCAATCTTGTCATCGGCCTTCTCGCCGGACCGACCTGACAGAGCCCGGCCGCGTCCGGCATGTCGCCTCGGGCGAACAAAACGGCGTATACCCGGCGGGACAATCCGCAGCGCCGCCGCACAATGCGAACGTGCCGGGTTCAGTGGGGCACCGGATAATGTGGGGGATATCATGACACAGACAGGAGCCACGCAGGCACCGACAACCGGCGCCGCGGTGATTGACGGCAAGGCCTTTTCCGACCGGCTGGTGACGCGCGTCGCCGATGCCGCATCCGCATTGGCCGCCCGGATCGGCCGGGCACCGGCGCTGGCGGTGGTACTGGTCGGCGACAATCCGGCAAGCGCCGTCTATGTGCGCAACAAGATCGAACGCACAACTGCCGCCGGCATGCGCTCCATCGAAAGACGTCTTGACGCGACAACCGGTCAGGACGAGCTTCTGGCCATCATCGACGAGCTGAATGCGGATGACGGTGTCGACGGCATCCTCGTACAGCTTCCGCTGCCGCCGCAGATCGACGAGGCCGCGGTGATCAACGCCATCTCGCCTGACAAGGATGTCGACGGCTTTCACGTGGTGAATGCCGGGCGACTTGCCACCGGCCAGGACGCGCTTGTTCCCTGCACGCCCTATGGCTGCCTGATGCTGTTGCAGGATCATCTTGGCGATTTGTCCGGCCTGAACGCGGTTGTTGTCGGCCGTTCCAACATCGTCGGCAAGCCGATGGCCCAGCTGCTTGTGCAGCAAAGCTGTACGGTGACCATCGCACATTCGCGAACGCGCGATCTGCAGGCTGTCTGCGCCGCCGCCGATATCCTGGTTGCGGCGGTCGGCCGGCCGGAGATGATCACCGGCGATTTCATCAAGCCGGGGGCGACGGTCATTGATGTCGGGATCAACCGGGTGCCGGCGCCGGAGCGCGGCGAAGGGAAATTCCGGCTTACCGGCGATGTGGATTTCGCCAGCGCCGCGGCTGTTGCCGGCGCCATCACGCCGGTGCCGGGCGGCGTCGGTCCGATGACCATTGCCTGCCTTCTTCGCAACACGCTGGTTGCCGCCGCGCGACGCTTTGACGCCGAGCTCGCCGATCTCTAGCTTTTTGCCGCGTGGCATCCTATTTATCAGGCATCAGCGCGTGCACCCATCCCCTTCACAAGGCAGCCCTCTTCCATGGCCGCAGACAAGTTCATCCTCATTGCCGCGCTCGGCATCGTCGCCGCGATCCTGTTCTGGGGTGTGATCACGATGGCGCGTGGTGGTGAATACAACGTCAAGAATTCCAACCGGATCATGCGGTATCGGATCGTCTTCCAGGCGGTCGCGCTGGCCCTGATCCTGATCCTGATGTGGTTCCGGCAGGCCAGCAGCTAGGCCAGCCGCGAAACCGCGGACGTCCACAGGAGACGCCTCCCACAATGGTGAAACTGAACAAGATCTATACCCGTACCGGCGATGATGGCGAGACAAGCCTTGTCGACGGGCGCCGCGTCGCCAAATCATCACGCCGGCCAAGCGCGTTCGGCGAGGTTGACGAGGCCAATTCGGTGATCGGGCTGGCGCGGCTTCATTGCGAGGATGACGCCGACGCCGACGCCATGCTTGGTCGCATCCAGAATGATCTGTTCGATCTTGGTGCCGACCTCGCCACGCCGGAAAGCGATACGCCGGCACTGCGAATCACCGACGAGCAGGTGGCGCGCCTCGAGTCCGAAATCGACCGGCTGAACACATCATTGAAGCCGCTGACATCCTTCATCCTGCCGGGCGGGTCACCAGCGTCGGCATGGCTTCATCTAGGCCGCACGGTGGTACGCCGGGCCGAGCGCCGGATGACCGAACTGGCGTCCGAGGAAGTGGTCAATGAGGCGGCGATGCGGTACATCAACAGGCTGTCGGATCATCTGTTCGTGTTGGCCCGGACTCTCAACACAGGTGGTGAAACCGACGTGTTGTGGCGTCCCGGACAAAATTCTGGCCAGAAATGAGCAAGTTTTTCCCTGTTCGGGGTATTATTCCAGACAGAGAGACATTTTGAACACAGGCTGTGTGATCTCTCGTAATCTCTCTTTGCAAGGAGTGACAGATGAAGGTGCTAGTCCCGGTCAAGCGGGTCATCGACTACAACGTCAAGGTGCGGGTGAAAGCCGACAACACCGGCGTTGAGCTGGCGAATGTGAAGATGGCGATGAATCCATTCGACGAGATCGCCGTTGAAGAGGCCCTGCGGCTGAAGGAATCCGGCGGTGCGGACGAAGTCGTCGCCGTGTCGATCGGCCCGACCCAGAATCAGGAAACCATCCGCACCGCGCTGGCGATGGGCGCGGATCGCGGCATCCATATCGAGGCACCGCACGAGATTGAGCCGCTGGCCGTTGCCAAGCTGCTGAAGGAAGTGGTGGCGCGCGAGGAACCCGGACTGGTCTTTGTCGGCAAGCAGGCCATCGATGATGACTGCAACCAGACCGGCCAGATGCTGGCCGCGCTTCTTGGATGGGCGCAGGGAACCTTTGTCTCGGGAATCGAGATCAAGGGAGACAGCGCCGCCGTCATTCGCGAGGTTGACGGAGGTCTTGAACATCTCGAGATCAGGATGCCTGCCGTCGTCACCGTCGACCTGCGTCTGAATGAACCGCGCTATGCGTCGCTGCCGAATATCATGAAGGCGAAGAAGAAGCCGCTTGATTCGATGAGTGCCGCCGATCTTGGCGTCGATATCGCACCCCGGCTGACCATTACCCGCGTCGAAGAGCCACCTGCCCGCGAGGCCGGAATCAAGGTATGCGATGTGGCCGAGCTGGTAGACAAACTGAAAAACGAAGCAAAGGTGATCTGATCATGAGCATTCTCATCCTTGCAGACCATGATGACGGCCAGCTGGCCCCGGCTACGCTGAACACCGTCACCGCCGCCACCCAGATCGGTGGCGACATCCATATCCTCGTTGCCGGAGATTCCGGCGGCGAGGTCGCAAAATCCGCGGCCGCCATCGCCGGCGTGTCAAAGGTGCTGACAGCCGATGACGCCGCGCTTGCGCATGGCATCGCGGAAAATGTGGCGCCGCTGATGCAGTCGATGGCGTCGTCCTACACACATCTGATGGCACCGGCCACAACGACCGGCAAGAACATCATGCCGCGCGTCGCCGCGTTGCTCGATGTGATGCAGGTCTCCGACATCATCAAGGTCGAGAGCGCGGACAGCTTCCAGCGTCCGATTTATGCCGGCAACGCCATTGCCACCGTCACATCGAACGAGGCGATCAAGGTGGTGACGGTTCGCAGCACGGCCTTCGAGGCCGCCGCCGCCGAGGGTGGAAGCGCCGCCATCGAATCCGCGTCCGGATCCGCAGATGTCGGCCTGTCGAACTATGTCAAATCCGAACTTTCGAGCTCCGAGCGTCCGGAACTGACCTCGGCGCCAATCGTGATCTCGGGTGGCCGCGGCATGCAGGATGGCGCGAATTTCGCGATGCTGGAGAAGGTCGCCGACAAGCTTGGCGCGGCGGTCGGCGCATCCCGCGCGGCGGTCGATGCCGGTTTCGTGCCAAACGACTATCAGGTTGGTCAGACCGGCAAGGTGGTCGCGCCGGACCTGTATGTGGCTGTCGGCATCTCGGGGGCGATCCAGCATCTCGCCGGCATGAAGGACAGCAAGGTGATTGTCGCCATCAACAAGGATGAAGAGGCGCCGATCTTCCAGGTCGCCGATTTCGGCCTTGTGGCGGACCTGTTCGACGCCGTTCCGGAGCTGGAAACGACGCTTGGCTGATCCGGCACGGCACAAATCTGTGACAGGGGCGGCTGCGGCCGCCCTTTTTCATGGTTGGGGTTTGGCCGGGGGATTGGCCCGGGATTGGCCGGAGGTTTATGCGCGCAAGGGGGCGATCACTCGGGCAGAAGATCGCGGACCAGTGTCAGCATTGCCGGATCATCCCATTCGAAAGGGCCCACAAAACGCCAGGCCGCATCCTGCCTGGCCGGCAGCAGAATGGTCGTCGGCAGACCGCGGACCCGCATCCCGCGCGACAGCCGTGCCTTCGGGTCGAACCCCAGCCGCACGCCGGTGACCCCATGTTTTTCCAGAAACGGCATGGCTTTTGCCGCCCCGCCCCGGTCAATCGAGACCAGCAGCACGGTGACCTCGTCACCGGCAAGCGCGGCGGCGGCGCGCGACAATGCCGGAAGTTCGGCAATGCAGGGGGCACACCATGTGGCCCAGAGGTTGATCAGCACCGGCCGGCCGATGAAATCCGAGATTCTGATTTCGGCACCGGCCCGGTCAGTGATCGGGCTGGTCAGATCAGGCGGCGCTTCGCGTGGCGGTGCCTCGGGCGCGCCGGATGCGCCCGTCAGGGACGGCATAGCGGTAGCCAGCACCAGGAACAGCAACAGGACCGGGACCGGCGACCGTGGCACCAACACCGGTGTTTTTGGCTGTAAAATCGATAAAAGCCGTCTATAACTCATGCAATTTTCCGGATTATGAGGGCGCCATAAAGCTGGTGCGCGGACAGATCAGGCCATGACCGACAGGGACACATCGCCGGACAACGGCCCATCGAAGTCTAGCATCTGGGGCGGCCGCTTCTCAAGCGGACCGTCGCAGCTGATGCAGGACATCAATGCGTCGATCGATTATGACAGACGACTCTATCGTCAGGATATTGCCGGCTCGAAGGCGCATGCCACGATGCTGGCGGCCTGCGGCATCATCAGCGAGGCTGACCGTGACGCGATCCACCAGGGGCTGGACAGCATCCTTGATGAAATCACGCGCGGTGATTTCGCCTTTTCCGCCGCTCTTGAGGATATCCACATGAATATCGAGTCGCGGCTTGCCGAAATGATCGGCGAGCCGGCGCGCCGGCTCCATACCGCGCGCTCGCGCAATGACCAGGTGGCGACCGACTTCAGGCTGTGGGTGCGGGAGCTCATTGATTCGGTCGATTCCGCGCTGGCCGAACTGCAGCAGACATTGCTGCGGCGGGCAGAGCAGCATGTCGACACGCTGATGCCGGGATTCACCCATCTGCAGACAGCACAGCCTGTCACATTCGGCTTTCACCTGATGGCCTATGTCGAGATGTTCGGGCGCGATCGCGGGCGCTTTGCCGATGCGCGCCGGCGGCTCAATGAATCACCGCTTGGCGCCGCGGCGCTCGCCGGCACCTCTTTTCCGACCGACCGTCACATGACAGCCGATTTGCTGGGCTTCGACCGGCCGGCGGCGAATGCCATGGACGCGGTCTCCGACCGCGACTTCGCCGTGGAGTTCCTCGCCGCCGCCGCGCTGTGCGCCGTCCATATGTCGCGGCTTGCCGAAGAGATGGTGATCTGGTGTTCGGACAGGTTCGGTTTCATCACCCTGTCCGATGCCTTCACCACCGGATCCTCGATCATGCCGCAGAAGCGCAACCCCGACGCGGCCGAGCTTGTGCGTGCAAAGCCGGGCCGGATCATCGGGTCGCTGAACGGACTCCTGATTGTGCTGAAGGGACTGCCGCTGGCCTATGGCAAGGACATGCAGGAGGACAAGGAAGGCGTCTTTGATGCCGCCGACGCGCTTGGCATCGCCATCGCCGCGACGACCGGCATGGTTGCCGACATGACCGCCAGGCCCGAAGCCATGCGCGCCGCGCTGGCACAAGGCTTTCCGACCGCCACCGACCTTGCGGACTATCTGGTGCGCGAGCTTGGGCTGCCCTTTCGCGAGGCGCATCATGTCAGCGGCAGCATTGTCGCCATCGCCGCCGAGCGGGGATGCGACCTTGACGCGCTGGCCCTTGCCGACATGCAGGCTGTAGAGCCCCGCATCACCGCCGATGTGCTGGCAGTGCTGTCATGCGAGGCGGCGGTCTCGATGCGGCGCAGTTACGGTGGTACCGCGCCTGAAGAGGTGCGCGCGCGGATTGCCGAGGCGCGGACGCGCTATGCGCTGGATGAAGGCTGAGCGGGAAGGAAAATGACAATGAAGCGTTTCGGATTTGCAATGCTGGTGCTGGCTCTTGTCGCCGGCGGTCTGACCGCCTGTGGCAAGCGGGGCGATCCCTATCGCCCGTCCGAGATCCCGGCGCAGTCCGCCGACAGCGCCTCCTGACACCGGTGGGGATGCAAGCGGCATGACAAGCAGTTTTACGCGTGATGACAGCGGACGCCTGACCGTCGGCGGCCTCGTGCTGGAGGATATCGCGGCGGCGCACGGTACCCCGCTCTATGTCTATTCGGGCGACGGCATTCGCGCC
>JAAZUU010000046.1 GCA_018624035.1 Rhodobiaceae bacterium
CACCATTTTCTCCCCCATCGTGCCCACGATAACCACGTCAACCCACTGTTATCCCGAGCTTTTCGGTGTGTAACTGCGTGGGTGGTTTGTTCATGGGTAACCGTAGAGTGGTACAATATGTGTACCAAAGAGGCACAACCTACTACTTCGTCAGGCGTGTCCCTAAGGATGTCCAGCGTCACTACAAGTCGTCGAGGGTGGTCATTTGTCTGAAGACAAGCCGACGTGACCAGGCTGTCCGGGCTGGGATGTCTATCGCCCAAAGGCTCGAGGATTACTGGTTGTCGCTAAGACTGGCCAACCTCGACATCCCCGGCTTGCATCTGCTTCGGGATAGACCACTACCGACCACCTCTAAATCATCACTGACACTCCATGATGCGCTGGAGCTTTACCTGAGGCTGAAGGGCGTTGGTAAGGGGAAGGTGTTCCGTCGAGGAGCGGAGAGGAACATCCAGACCGTCATAGACGTCTTGGGCGATAGACCGATTGACGCCTACTCGTCCTCTGACGCTGCATCCCTTCGTGACTACCTTCTGGCCAAGGGGCTGACGACGAACTCGGTGAAGCGCAACTTCTCGACCATCCGCTCCATTATCAACCTGTGCATCCAGGAGCATGGCCTCGACTGCCGGAACGCCTTCTCTCGTGTCTACCTACCGGACCTTGAGGACAACAAGAGACGCAAGCCCATACCACTGGAGAACATCAGGCGCATACAGCGAGACTGTAGGGTGGAGGACGATGAGGCCAGGTGGCTTGTCGCTCTCATCGCCGACACAGGCATGAGGTTGTCTGAAGCTGCCGGTCTTCACATCGACGATATCGTCCTAGAAGACAACACTCCCTACATCAACCTCACACAGCACCCTTGGCGGTCTTTGAAGACGAAGGGAAGCCAGAGGCAAATACCGCTGGTTGGCTCGGCTCTCTGGGCTGCCAGACGCATCAACGAGGCCAATGGTTCGTCCACCTACGCCTTTCCTCGATACAACAAGACGACCACCACAAATGCCAACTCAGCCTCTGCCGCCATCAACAAGTGGCTTCGTCCACGGGTGCCAGAGGGATGTGTCATCCACTCCTTCAGACACTCGCTTAGAGACCGCCTGAGGGCCGTAGAGTGCCCTTCCGACATGATTGACCAGATAGGTGGCTGGGCCACGGCTGGCGTCGGTCAGGCGTATGGTGATGGCTACGCCATGGACAAGAAGTGGGAGTGGTTGTCGGCGATCAGTCATGAGCATACGAAGTTTGAGAGGCCGAATACCAAAGAGCCTGACTAGAAATACGACTAAATATTACTTTTTGCTAAAATAACGCCTGTATTTTGGGGCTGAAGCCAAATGAAGCACAAGCGCCACCCAAAGCCAAAAGACGACAAGTGACCATTCTGTCCAAACAACATCCACGCCTTCAAAAGTGTCTCGCATTACAAAAAAAGCCCCCATCAAACCCAGGAAAAACAGAAAGGTTTTCAGGAAGTGCATTGGGTAGACTTCTTTGCTGCCCTGCAGGAGGTGCATGGTGCCGTAAAACGCAAAGGTTCCCATTACAGCAAGTCTGATTGAGTGCAAGCGACCTTCCGGAACCCCGTCGATTTCTACTGCCCTAAAGGGAAATACCACGAATACACCAAACGCGGTGGACAGGATGGAGTAAATTGCCCAGAGAGAAAGCAAGCCAATCAGCAAGTTTGCGAATTTGCGGCTGTACACTACGACCTCAGTTTCAAGGTGCTCTAGTCAGACCGTATCGGTTCTGTGCAAACCTTTAAAGCCAAAATCACAGAGTGCACACCTAGGTGAACAAACCACCCACGCAGTTACACACCGAAAAGCTCTGGATAACAGTGGGTTGACGTGGTTATCGTGGGCACGATGGGGGAGAAAATGGTGCGGCCGAGAAGCCGATATTCCTATGCCCTGCCGCGCCATCCTGGTCTCAGGCGTGGTCTGGCCGCACCATTTCGAGAACATCTGCGATATGACGGCAGCGCGCTCACATCCAGCCACTGCGATCCCCTGATCAATTTTCGTGCCGTGGTGCCGCTATCGGCGGCCACCCCGGAATGATGTGAATTGTACCTCAAAGCCCTCACGCTCCGGCGAGCAGGCCATCGGCTCAATTTTCGCCATTCCTTCATTTGGCACCTCATGCGGCTCGCGGGATTTGCCTTTTTGGGGCCTGTTGCCATACCATGCGGCATGAATTGGGTTCGGATTGCATCAAACGTCGTCATCGTGGGTCTTGCCCTGTGGGCGGTGCTTGCCACCGTCACGACGCTGCTGGGCGTGACGGTATATTTTCCTTTTCGGGTGGCCGGTGCGGAAAATATCCCCGAACATCGCTGGCAATCGGCGCGACTGTCGGTGTTCGTGACCTTTGCCTATTACGCTGTCATCCATCTGGTGAATGGCAGCCGCGAGATATATCCGATCCATTTCCTGAAGGTCTATCTGTTCGTTCTCACGGCTGTCGGAATCGTGGTGTTCATCAAGGCCGGGGTGCCGCCGCATGAATATGTCGTGCCCATCTTTTTCGGTCTCTGCGCGCTGATCCTCCACATTGGCTCGCGGCCGCGTTTCAGGAAATACTTTACCCGAAAATAGGGTGTTCCGGCTGTCGATGAGTTCGTAAATGTGCATGCTGAGACCTTAGGGTCGGGATCATAAGGCCGGGATCATAAGGCCGGGATCAAGAGGCCGGGTGAGGGGGTGTCATGTCGACGATCATGTTGAAGGCCATGGCTGCGGGCATTGGTGCCTGTATTGTTTTCGATCTCTGGCAGCGCCTCTTCGCCATGTTCACCGGCATACCGCCCAGCAACTGGGCCATGGTCGGGCGCTGGCTTCTAGGGGTGATGGCGGGACAGGGAGTGATCGCTCCTGATCTCGCTGCAAGGCCGGCTCGCCGGAACGAGGCGATGGCCGGCTGGGCGCTGCATTATGTGGTGGCGGTTGGCTATGCCGTGCTCTATGCGGGGCTGATGCAGCTGGGCTGGCTGCATGCCGGCCTCGTCGACGGGCTGATCTTCGGACTCGTCAGTGTGGTCGTCCCCTGGTTTTTCTTCATGCCGGCGCTTGGCAACGGGATGATGGCGCGGTTGACCCCGAACCCGCCACTGGCCTGCGCGGTGGCGCTTGTGATGCATGCGGTGTTCGGGCTGGCGCTTGGTGGCGGTTTCGCGCTGCTAGGCGGGTGATGAGGCGTTCAGTCACTTCACATTAAGCTCGGACGGTCAGCTGACACCGGTTGACGAGGTTGAGGACAATGCGGCTATGGCGCTGGATATGGTCATGACCCTCAGCCATTTCACCGTGGCCGGCAGGGGTTACCTGATCGCCGCATCAACGGAATCAAATGGCAGTCCAATTTTCACGGTTGGTGATGATGGCTGGCTAACATTCGTCCAGAACCTGTCTACTGGCGGAACCGGTAACAGGGGCATGGTTGCCGAGGTGAGTGGCGAGGCGTTTTTCATCGTCACGTACAGCGGCAAGAACCAGGCACGTGTCTATGACCTGCATTCTCAGAACCCGGACGGCACATCCATCGGAACGCGGACCGATATAATCGCTGAAGGTAATGGAACGCACAACATGCTGAGCACACCTCTATGGGGTGATGTCTGGCAGGCCAATGGCAAGACCTTTGTGGCGATCCCGGCCTGCCCAATGTGGCGTGACAAGGCGTTAAAGAACTGGAAAGGTGGCACTGCTCAGGGCCGCCTTTCTCAGATCAGCATTGGTTACCAATCATGATGAAGTCCCAACCCTGACTACAGCCAGTCAATAACGGCGGGGGGCGGGATGTCGAGGTCAAGAAGGCTCTGCAACCCCTCATAATCCGTATTTGGTGCGCCATAGAGAAACTGCAGAACCTTGATGTCCTTTAGCGTCATGGTTTGTTTACCCCAATTTCCATAGCCCATTATGCTGTCAAAACCGAACTTGACGATGTTGCCATGTTCATCTGTCTGTTCGCGGCGCGGAAATGTTTTTCGCTGTCCAGCAAAGGATATGCCCGATCCTGATTCGTCAAACGGGTGTTTCAAACCTAGTATGTGGCCAATTTCGTGTTTGAAAGTGCCAACATTTTCCAAGGCATATTTGGAAAATCTTATAAAGGTCGACGTTCCCCATAGAAAAGCTGAACTCACAGAAGTTTGGCCAACATATAGTTTTAACAATGCATGGCCGGTGAAGTCGTCTGGTCCGTATGCAACCTCTTGAAACTTGATGTTAATGGTTTGTTCGAATTCCTCGGTGGCTTTCAACATGCTGTTCCGCATTTTGCTGGCCATATCATCGCTGAGGTTGACTAATTTCCCATTCACTTTCTGCTGTGGGTGTATGCTCCATGTAATGATCAATGGCCCCTGCTCTGGCATGGTCCATGCCTTGCCACTCAACAACCATGATGCATAGGTTCTTTCCTCGGCAGTCCAATCTGTCTGCGCGTCAATCAACGGTCTGACCTGTTCATAGGTAAAGCCGTATGTCCATCCTCGTGAGTTCTGACCATTTGTCTCGCGCACAATATCCTGAACAGTGAGTGCCAGATCGACAACCTCGCGCTGGCCATCGGTGGAGGTGCGTTCAACGCGGATGTCATAGATATTGTCGGCGCCAACATCCTGCGGATTCTCATAATTCAGAACGCGATATACGGGCTGGCTGTTGAACCACAGCTTGCCTGTCGCAGTATCAATGCGGAACATCGCATTGTCCTGCCCGCCATCCGCCATCCGCCATCAGGAGTTCCATCAGAGGTGAAGTCATAGACTGGTAGATATAGCGGCCGGTTCTCATGGATGCTGTGCTGGATGGCCCCTTCGGGCGAGGTCACAGGTTCCGGACGCAACGCACCCTCATCCACCCTGATATGTCTGGTGAGTTCGGTGGTGAATGATGTGTTGTGGCGCGGCACATCATCATGCGCGATGACGGTCAACCGATAAACGCCATTTTCAGTGATCGTCAGATGCGGCTGGTCGGTCACTCTCTGCAATAGCGGGCCCGTGCCCGGATGCCAGCCGATTTTCTGCCAGCGATAGGTGAAACGTAGACTCTCTCCCTCGCTAAGGTCACTGTCGCTGATGCCCGACGTATCGGCGACCAGCTGATAGGTGGCGGGATCGGCCTCGGGTGTCTGCAACCGGAGCTGAAAATCGCCATAGCTGGGGCGGTTGCCTTCAATGAAAAACATGAACAGATACGCCTTGTCCAGCCCCACCAACTCAATATAGAGATTTTGGAAAAGGCCTAGAGGCAATATTGCACGGGAATCATAGTCAGGATGCCCCATCTCGACGGTCACGACGCCCGCCCTGATGTAAATCGCATTGTCGATGATTTCGAGATATTTTTTATCCTCGCCATGCAGGCGGAAATCCCATCGGCGGAAGTCCGGGTTGATATCCGGGTCATCGACAATCAGATCCATGATCTTGATCCGCTGACCGATCTGGTCAGGCCGCAGGTCCCGTGAGACGATTGTGCGGTAATAGGCTGGAGACCTGGGAACGTCCAGTAACGGGTTTGCGACAGAAGTAAAAGACACCGCGTTAGAAAGGAGGTCAGTCAGTCCAACTTCATAATTTGGCTGAAGCCGCCATTCTGTCGGCACATCGTCGACATCGATCACCTGCAACTCGAAACGCTGGCCGCGTTCCCCGCCGGGGATGTTGCCGGGGATGGAAATCGTCATTTCATGCGATCCTACCCGCGCCAGATCCAGCACCGTGCCTTGTTTCAGCCACAGCTCAGCCCGATTGCGCGTGATATTGCGATATTCAAACAGGCTGTCATCGGGCAACGGCGCCAGATCACGCGCATCACCATGTTCGACGGTGATCACCACCAGTGGCCCGGTCGGGATGCTGTTCTGCGCGATCTCCAGCCGCGCACGGCTGAGCGTGATTTCCGGCGCGGGTGGAAGTGGCGGGGCGCCTGTTTCCGAAGGCATCTTCGTGGGCGCAGCCTGGTCACGCTCTGTCGCTTCATTTTCATGTCGGCGGATGATCTCGGTTACATAGGCCTGACCGCTCCGCCCCTGACTGGGCGGCGTATCGCCCCAGTCCCGCAGCACCTCGCTGGCAAGCCGCCCCAGTGCCAGCAGTCGCTGTCCCTCCGGGGTATCGCGGTTCGTGAAGGCGTCATATTGCGTGATGTCGATGTTGCGTGACAGGTCCAGACTTGTCGCAAATGCGGCCCTGTCCGCGGCACTGGCATTGACACCGTAAATCCGCACCAGGATTTCGGTCAGGGGAGACAGGATGGTCGCGCCCGGCGGGGCGCGCCAATAGGTGCCTGGCCCGAATGACTGGTTGTCCGCAATGTCGTCAAGATCACTGCCATGATCGGTCGCGTCGGACAGGTCGATCATGATCATCCGGTCGTGGTAGGCGCTGTTTATGCTTCCGCTGTAATGGCCGGTACCATCGGTCATGCCGACATATCCGTCACGCCGCTCGGCATCATCGATGGTGCCATTGCCGTTGATGTCGACATAGACGCGCCCACCCTCAACCGGGCCGTCAATCGCACGGCCGGTAAGGGTCATGAAGGATGTGACTACTGGGGATGGCGGCCCGCCGCCGCCGCCGCCGCAAGCGGCAAGCAGCAAGCAGGAAAGCCAAGAAAGACCCGGGAGCAATCCCTCCTGCACGGCTCGCCTGTCCATTCTCCCGACGGGGAGAGTCTCTGCTTCGGTCGGTCATGATGTTGCCGGCAACGGTGGCATCGGGCACACCGCCACAGACTCGAACCTAGAGCACAAACTCTAACGAAACGTTAAAATTGCCGCTTTTATTTGGTGCCCGGTTACGCCCTTCAGCCACGCAGCGCCGCCCGCTTCCAGCAGGAATCCGTGCCAACGTGGCGCGGGTGATTGTCGATTACTTTCGCAATGCCGGCAGGCCCACCCCGGTGCTTTCGAATCCACCATCGGCGGCAAGGCACTGGCCGGTGACATAGCTTGCCTCCGGCGAGGCCAGGAACAGGATCGCCGCCGCGATCTCGTCCTCGCTGCCATATCGGTTCAACGGGATGGCCTCGTGATAGGCGTCGATAATGTCCTGCGTGTGAACCGCCATCGCCAGTTTCGTGCGGACCGGTCCGGGTGCGACGCAGTTGGCGCGAACGCCGAATTCGCCAAGCTCGGCCGCCTGCTGCTGCGTCAGGTGAATCACCGCCGCCTTCGAGGTGCCGTAGGCTGTCCGCAATGTGGAGGCCCGCAGACCGGAGATCGAGGCGATGTTGACGATGGCGCCGCCTGTGTCCTTCAGATGCGGGATCGCCGCCTGCGAACACAGGAACACACCGTCCAGATTGGTCGCCATGACGGTTCGCCATCTGGCAAAGCTTGTCTGCTCGATCGGCCCGAAATCTGCCACCCCGGCATTGTTGACCAGAGCGTCGAGTCGGCCGGCCCAGCCGTTCACCGCCTCCATCATCGTCGTTACTGCGTCCGGATCGGACACATCGCAGACAAAGGGTCGCGCGCCGTCGCGATATTTGTCGGCAAGATCGGCAGCCGCCGCCGCGAGCGCGTCGTCATCGCGGTCGATCATTGCCACCCGCCATCCCGCGGCAAGAAACCTGCGGGTTGTTGCCAGTCCGATGCCGCGGGCGGCACCTGTTACCAGAGCGGTTGTGGTCATGATTTTTACCTTTCCCGAAACATCGGATGTCCCTTGTCATGCCCCTGCCAGAGCGCATGAAACTTTATCCCGTTGCCATGCTGTCCGGCCGGCGGAATAATCAGCCGACGCGGACAGGGAGACCATCATGAAACTCACGCTTCATCACATCAACCTTTCAACAACCAATGTCGAGGCGATGGACAGTTTCTATCAGGACATCATGGGGCTTGATCGCGAGACCGAGGGGCTGCCGGTTCTTGAAAAGACCAGGGGCTATGCCGGCGATGTGGCCTTCGTCTCGGATGGTGCGATCCAGGTCCATCTTGCCACTCGCGATATAGAGGCCGGGTTTCGCACCGGCCTGATCGTCAATCCGGTGGAACGCGGGCATATCGCCTATCGCTGCGATGACCTCGCCGCTTTCAAGGCGCATCTCGACGCCAGGGGTGTTCCCTATTCCGACTGGGGTGAGCGCGCGGTCAATGGCTGGCACCAGATCTTCTTCTACGATCCCGACGGCAATGTCATCGAGGTGCATCAGGTGGACGGGGAATGAATCGCGCCAGGCGAATCCTTATTCGCCGAATTCCAGCTCGGGGCTGGTAATTCCCTTCTGGATCTCGGCCCGCGCCTCGAACTTCGTGGCCATCTCGCCCTGGACCTGCTTGATCATCGGGAACGCAGCGTCCAGGTCCGCCTGGCTGTTGAACCAGACGAGTGTCATGCCGCGATCCGGTGCGATATGAAATGACCGCATGCGGTGCGCACCGGGAATCTCCTTCGGGGCGTTCTGTTCGGCCCAGTCATGCGCCAGTCCCATCAGTGCCGGATTCATATATCTCATGGTCATAATAATCACGAATTCAACAGATGTGCTCATGCGCCAAAATCCTTGTCCAAAAAAACCGCAGCTGAAAGTCACCCTCCGGGATGGCGCAACCAGATTTCTCGCAGTCACATCAAGGAGCCGGTGACATGCTGCATCGGCGTATTTCGTAAAGCAAGCCCGGCTGCGTCATATATGGCGATCTGGACGATTGATTTTTCCTCATGCTGCCTACATGGTTGAAGGGTGCCCACCGGCGCTCGCGGCATTCAGCGATTTTGATAGCTTTTGACAGAGGTTTCCATGCCAGCTTTGCGTGACGATATCGATCCCGATGGTCTTCTTGAATATTCCGTGGTGTTCTCCGACCGGTCGCTGAATTCCATGTCGGCCGCCTTTGGTGACGTGATGCGTGACATTTCACGGATCATGCGCAACGCCTATAGCGCGGCTTCGGTGGCGGTGGTGCCCGGTGGCGGCACCTATGGCATGGAGGCGATCGCCCGCCAGTTTGTTCGTGATGCGAATGTGATGGTGATCCGCAATGGCTGGTTCAGCTATCGTTGGAGCCAGATCATCGATGCCGGCGGTCTGGCCAGCAAGACAACGGTTCTTGCGGCGCGCCAGCTTGCCGATGAAACCGATGCTCCATTCGCGCCGCTGCCGCTGGATGACATCCTGGCGAAAATCCGCGCTGAGAAGCCGGACATTGTTTTCTGCCCGCATGTCGAAACCTCGGCCGGCATGATGATGCCGGATGATTTCATTGCCGCTGTCACGTCCTGTGTGCATGAGCATGGCGGTATGTTCGTCCTTGACTGCGTGGCAAGCGGCACCGTTTTCGTCAATCTGGAACAAACCGGTGTCGACGTTCTGTTGACAGCCCCGCAGAAGGGGTGGAGCGCCTCACCCTGCGCGGCGCTGGTGATGATGTCGCCGCACGCGCGGGCGCGCCTTGACGAGACGACAAGCTCCAGCTTTGCCAATGATCTGAAGAAATGGACACAGATCATGGAGACCTATGAGGGCGGCGCGCACGCCTATCACGCCACGATGCCGACAGATGCGCTGCGACATTTCCGCGACGCGCTGGTCGAGGCCGAGGGATTCGGCCTCGAGGCGCTGAAGGCGGCGCAGATCAGGCTTGGCCAGCAGGTGCGCCAGCTTCTTGGGCGCTATCAGTATAAATCGGTTGCGGCCGAGGGGTTTGAGGCACCAAGCGTTGTCGTGTGCTTCGCGCCAAATGCCGAGATGAAATCCGGCAAGGCCTTTGCCGAGCAGGGGCTGCAGATTGCCGCCGGGGTGCCGCTTGAGTGCGGCGAGCGCGAGGATTACGCGTCCTTCAGGATCGGGCTGTTCGGGCTTGACAAGCTGAGTGATCCGGAACGCACGGTCGCGCATCTCGAATCGGCGCTCGAACAGATCCGCGGCCAGAACATGCCGGTGGCCAGCTGACACCACATCAGGCAAATTGTCCCGCATTTCTCCGATGCGTTGCGTGGCCGCTCCCGGCTGGCGCTGCGGCGTAATTCTTTACGACCGGTCGATATTAACTGCTTTGTCAAACAGGTTTCCTGAAATAATATGCCCACGCAATTCGCAGCGGCGGCAATTATTCTAAAATTCATAAGGGTATTTTTGTTTTTTTGGTGTTGATTTGCCGCTGGCGCGCTCCACAGTGCATCTGTGAGGATGTGCGTCTACATCCAGGACTTAGGAGGACCTAATGAACGACATGACCAATCGTCGTAAATTTCTTAAAGGCGGTGCCATTGCCGGTGCCGCCGCTGTCGGTACGCTGGCAGCCCCGTCAATCGCGAAGGCCGCACCGGTCACGCTGAAAATGCAGGCTGCCTGGGGAGGCGGCATCTTTCTTGAGAATGCAAAGGCCTATGTTGACCGCGTTCACGCGATGGCTGGCAAGGACCTGAAAATCGATCTTCTCGCCGTCAACTCGGTCGTGAAGACAAGCCAGATGCAGGATGCCGTGCATCGTGGCGTTCTGGACGCCGCCCACTATGTGCCTGCCTACTGGTATTCGAAGTCGAAGACAGCCTCGCTGTTCGGCACCGGCCCGTGCTTTGGCTGGTCGTCGCAGGAAGTTCTCGGCTGGTGCCACTATGGCGGCGGCATGGAGCTCTTCAACGAGCTGATGGGCAGCCTTGGCCTGAATCTTGTTTCCTTCTTCAACAGCCCGATGCCGGCGCAGCCGATGGGGTGGTTCAAGGAGGAGATCAAGGACGCCTCGCAGATGTCCGGTCTGAAGTACCGGACCGTCGGTCTTGCGGCTGACGTCCTTCTCGAGATGGGCATGTCGGTCGTGCAGCTTCCCGGCGGCGAGATCCAGCCTGCCATGAAGTCCGGCCTGATCGACGCGGCCGAGTATAACAACCCGACTTCCGACCGTGACTTCGGTATGCAGGACGTCTCCAAGGATTATCACCTTGGTTCGTTCCACCAGTCGCAGGAATTCTTCGAGGTGACCTTCAACAAGAAGAAGTTCAACTCGCTGCCGGCTGAACATCAGGCCATTCTGCGTCACGCTTCGGAGGCCGAGAGTTCCAACTTCTATTGGCACAACACGGCTCGTTATGCCGAGGATCTCGTGAAGCTGCAGGAAGAAAGCGGCGTTCGCGTCCACCGTACGCCTGATGCGGTGATGCAGGAGCAGCTGAAGGCCTGGGACATTGTCATCGACCGGATTTCCGCCGAGGACCCGTTCTTTGCCAAGGTTGTGGCCTCGCAGAAGGCCTATGCCAAGGACGTGATGAACTACCTGAACCTGAACCAGCCTGATTACAAGCTGGCTTACCGGCACTATTTCGGGTAATCCATTCCGACTGAATTATGAGCTGGAGGCGCAACCGCGCCTCCAGCGCTTTTCCTGAAGCAGAGGCTCGCATGCTGACGAAACTGGTCTATGCAATCGAAAGCCTTAGTGTATGGGTTGGGCGCGCCTTCGGCTGGTGCATCCTTGTCCTGACGCTTTCGGTATCCTACGAAGTATTCATGCGCTATGTGCTGAACGCACCGACGGTCTGGGCGTTCGACATGATGATTCAGATGTATGGCGCGCTGTTCCTGATGGCGGGGCCCTATGCGCTGGCGCAGGATGCGCATGTCCGCGGTGATGTTCTGTACAGGCTGTTCCCGGTCAGGTGGCAGGCGCGGATCGATTTTGTCCTTTATCTCTTTTTCTTCTTCCCCGGCATACTGGCGCTGTTCTGGTTTGGCGCCGAAATCGCCGCTGACAGCTGGCGCTATAAGGAAGTCAGCTGGAATTCACCCGCAAGAATCCAGATCTACTTCTTCAAGACGCTGATCCCGGTTGCCGGCTTCCTGCTGATATTGCAAGGTTTTGCCGAGCTCGTCCGTTGTTGGCGCGCGATGAAGACAGGTGTCTGGATGGATCGCGTCGAGGACGTCAGGGAAACCGAAGATGCCCTCATGGAACAGGCCTGACGGCCATTGCCCCGAATTTTCCCTTGATACGAGTGACCGATGACTGATCCACAAGTCGCCATTCTGATGCTCTGCCTGTTCATCTTCCTGGTGCTGCTGGGCTTCCCGATCGCCTTCACCCTTCTGGCCATGGGCGTCGGTTTCGGTTATTACGCCTACTATCAGGGTGGCATCGAGACGGTCGCCGATCTGTTCAACAACAACATCTTCTACCTGTTGAACCAGAACGCCTATTCGGTGATGGAGAATGACACGCTTGTCGCGGTGCCATTATTCCTCTTCATGGGTTATGTCGTCGAGCGCGCCAACATTGTCAGCCGTCTGTTCTTCACACTGCAGATGGCCGCCCGCAATTTACCGGGATCGATGGCCATCGCGGCACTTCTGACCTGCGCGGTGTTCTCGACCGCGTCCGGCATTGTCGGGGCGGTGGTGACGCTGATGGGCCTGCTGGCATTCCCGGCGATGGCCGCCGCCAACTATAACAAGCAGTTCGCTTCCGGTGTGATCTGTGCCGGCGGTACGCTTGGCATCCTGATTCCGCCCTCGATCATGCTGATCGTCTATTCGGCGATCGCCGAGCTGTCCCCGCTGCGCCTTTATGCGGCGGCGATGTTCCCGGGCCTGCTTCTGGCCGGTCTCTATATCGTCTATGTCGTGATCCGCGTCTTCATGCAACCGTCGCTGGCGCCAAAGCCGCGTGACGAGGATGTGCCGCCAGCCGCGAAGATCTATCTTGATCTTGCCATTTCCTTTGTACCGCTCACGGTTCTGATCGCCGCGGTTCTCGGATCCATTCTGGGCGGCCTTGCGACGCCTGCCGAGGCGGCCGCTATGGGCGCTCTTGGCGGATTGGTACTTGCCGTCCTCTACCGCTCACTGACCTGGGCCAAAGTCAAGGAATCGGTCTTCCTGACAGCCAAATCGACAGCGATGGTGTGTTGGCTCTTCATCGGCTCATGGACCTTCGCCTCGGTTTTCTCCTATCTTGGCGGTCACGATGTGATTGAACATTTCGTGCTGTCGATGAATCTGGAACCATGGCAGTTCCTTGTCATGGTGCAGATGATCATCTTCCTTCTCGGATGGCCTCTGGAATGGTCGGAAATCCTGATCATCTTCGTGCCGATCTTCCTGCCGATGCTGGATAATTTCGGCATCAACCCCTATTTCTTCGCGATGCTGGTGGCGCTGAACCTCCAGACCTCGTTCCTGACACCGCCGATGGCGATGTCGGCCTACTATCTGAAAGGGGTGCTGAAGGACCAGATCGAGCTGATCGAGATCTTCAAGGGAATCCTTCCCTATCTGGCGATCGTGATCTTCTCGATGGTACTGCTCTATCAGTTCCCGGGTATCGCACTCTGGCTGCCGGAATATCTGTTCGGCCCCTACGCATCCTAGGCCCGGTTTCCCGATGCTTGCGACCGAGATCGTTGAGGGAGTTCGTGCCGGCAGCGTGACGGCGCGCCGCGTCGTAGAGGACTGTCTTGCCAGGATCGAGGCCGATGCCAATCTGCATGCCTGGGCTTTTCTCGACGCCGAGGGCGCGCTGGCCCGGGCCGATGAATGCGACAGGCTGCGCCAGCATGGCAGGCCGCTTGGCCGTCTTCACGGTGTGCCGGTCGGTCTGAAGGATATCATCGATACGGCCGGCCAGCCCTGTGAATGCGGCGCGGCGGCGATGAAAGGCCGCGTTCCCGAGCGTGACAGCTGGATTGCCGCCGCGCTGCGCGCCGAGGGTGCCATCATCATGGGCAAGACGGTGACAACCGAGCTTGCCTTCATGCAGCCCGCCGCCACCCGCAACCCGGTCAATCCGGCGCACACGCCTGGCGGGTCCTCGTCCGGCTCCGCCGCTGCCGTGGCGGCCGGTCATGTGCCGATTGCCGTCGGCTCGCAGACAAATGGCTCGGTCATCCGTCCGGCCTCCTTCTGCGGCACCTTCGCCATCAAGCCGACGGCCGGTATCATCCCGCGCAGCGGCGTTCTGGCGACGTCGGGAACGCTCGACCAGATGGGCGTGTTCGGCAGATCGCTCGAGGATATAGGCCTGCTCTGCGACGTGATTGGCGGCTATGACCCGGCCGATGCGGCCTCCTATGCGCGGCCGCGTCCGCAGATGCGGCAGGGGGCCACCGCTGACGCGCCGATGCCGCCGAATTTCATCTGGTTCGACATGCCCTATTTTGACCGGTTGACGCCGGCCGCGCGCGACGGGATGGAAGAACTTCTCGGCGCGCTTGGCGACCGGGTGGAACGCATCGACGCCGCCGAGTCCTTTGCCGGTTTCATCGCCGCGCAGAAAATCATCCATGGCCATGAATATGCCGATCTTCTCGGCTGGATCCTCGATGAGAATCCCGACGGGCTCAGCAAGGGCTCGCAGGACGCCATCGCGCTTGGCCGGACCTATGGCCAGGCCGCCTATGACGAGGCGCAGGATATGCGCCGCCAGGCGATGGCCTTCTTCGCGACGCTGTTCACCGAGTTCGACGCGGTGATCTCGCCGGCCGCGCCGGGCGAGGCGCCGCTGTTCGAGACCGGCACCGGCGATCCGATCTGCCAGACCATCTTCACCCTTGCCGGGCTGCCGGCGCTGACGCTGCCGCTTCTTGTCGGTGACAATGACCTGCCGATCGGGGTACAGTTGGTCGGTGGCGCCGAGGAGGATGACAGGCTTCTTCGCACCGCGAAATGGATGCTGGCCGCGCTGGCGGAATAACGATTTTGACAATCGTGGCCCGGGCCTTGGCTGGCGGGTCGCAACAGGAGGACAGACACATGCTTTCACCCACCGCACGGCTCCTGACGGCCGCCATCGGCACGGCGCTTGTGATGATCTTCGTCTTTGGTCTCGCGCACAGCATTTCCACCGGTTTCGCCGGCTTCTGGGGCGGACTTCCCTTCTGGGCCATCGCCTTTATCGTGATGTCGATGGCGGCATATGATTTCTGGGACGAGACCATCCGCAAGAAGGACTAGCGGCCGGAACGGGCGGACGGGTTTACCCACCCCCGCTCAGGGCGTTCAGGATCGGGCAGTCGGGGCGGTTGTCGCCGTCGCAGGACGAGGCCAGGCCCGACAATTCATCCTTCAGTGACTGCAGTTCGGCAAGCCGCCGGTCGATCTCGTCAATCTTCTTCAGCGTCAGCGCCTTGACCTCGCGGCTTGGCCGGTTGCGGTCCTCATACAGCCCCAGCAATTCGCGGCATTCCTCGACCGAGAAATCGAACTTGCGGGCCTTGCCGACGAATTGCAGCTTCGCCACATCGCCCTCCGCGTAGTCGCGATAGCCGGTCACCGCGTTCTGGCGCGGCGTCACCATGCCGATATTCGCGTAATAGCGCACCGTCTTCACCGTCAGCCCGGCGCGCCGCGCCGCTTCGCCAATCTGCATGGCACGTCTCCATATGCTTGCTGATTTTTCATAGGAGGGCCCTTTACCTTCCCCTTGGGGGAAGGCTTACATAGAGATTGGACGGAGGTCAAGATGACGGCGATCACATCATCACTGGGAATCAGCTGGCGCTGCCGCCACACCTGGCGGCGGGCGTCATACAACACGTCATGGTGTCTTCTTGGCTGCGCGATCGGTGATCTTGGCACCATCCTGTTCTTTCAGGTGACAGGCATTCCCTGGCCGGTCTTGGCGATCATGGCGCTTGCCATCATGAACGGGCTGTTGACATCCATCGCGCTGGAAACGGTGATCCTGTCGCGCCAGATGCCGCTTCGCCCGGCGCTGAAAACGGCGCTCGGCATGTCGCTGATCTCGATGATCGGAATGGAGGTGGCGATGAACATCACCGATGTGCTGCTGACCGGCGGCGCGATGCTGACCTGGTGGGTGGTGCCGATCATGCTGCTGGCCGGGTTCCTGGCCCCGCTTCCCTATAATTACTGGCGTCTGAAGGCGCTTGGCAAGGCCTGCCACTAGACCGGCCGACCGAACGGATACATCCCATCATGCGCTTTCACCCCGCCCACTATGTTGTCCTCGTCATCGGCCTGTTCCTGTCGGTTGCCGCGGTGGGGCATTCGCCGCTGACAGCGGTCTCGCCGGCGGACGGGGCGCGGCTTGCCACGGCACCGGAAACCATCGAGATGCGGTTCAGCGGCCCGTCGCGGCTGGTCAGGTTCACCCTGGCCACCGAGGCTGACGGTGCCAGCGTCGAGCTCGACGATTCGTATCTGATGATCGAGGCCGTGGACCATACCGTCACCCTGCCGGCGCTTGCTAACGGTCGCTACACCGCCAGTTGGCGCGCCATGGGCGAGGACGGCCATGTGATCAAAGGTCGTTTCTCCTTCACCATCGCGCCTCGGTGAAGGGCATGCCGGAGCAAACTGGCGTGCCGGAGGAAACAGGCCGATGATGGAAATCTGGGACATTCTGCAGCCACTGATCAAACTCTGCCTGTATCTGGCCATGTTCGGTGCCGCTGGCGGGTTGATCTTCGAGGTTCTGTTCCGCCGCCGCGTGCCGGATGCGACCGCGACCCATGCCAGCCGCCTGATCAGTATCGCGGCCTGGGCCGGACTTGTCCTTGTCGGGGCGCGTCTTGCGGTGGCGGCCGGCAGCCTTGGCGGTGATCTGGCCAGCATGACCGATCCGGTGCTTCTCGGGCTGGTGATGAAGTCGCCGCTCGGACTGTCAAGCGTGGTGGCCGGCATCGGCTTTGCGATGATCACCGTTATCGGGCGGGTCAAGGCGCGCGGCGAGCAGGCGGCGCGCATCGTCGCCGCGGCGACGGTGCTGCTGTCACTTACGGTTGTCGGCCATGCCACAACGCTTGGTGCCATCACCGGTGTGTTGCTGGCGTTGCATCTTGCCGGGGTCGCCTTCTGGCTTGGCGCCCTGCTGCCGTTGCGGCAGATGTGCGGTGCCGCCGGTGATGCGGATTCGATGGCGATGCTCGCCGATGTCGCGAACAGGTTTGGCCGAAACGCACAGCGGGTGGTTCCGGTGCTGATTGTTGCCGGGGTCGCCTATGCCGCGATCCTCACCGGATCGGTGGCGGCGATGCTGACAAGCGGCTACGGGCTGGCGCTGCTGGTCAAGATCGGGCTTGTCGCCGGCCTGTTGGGGCTGGCGGCGTGGAACAGGTTCCGGATCGTGCCGGCGCTTCAGGCGGGTGATCTGTCGGCGGCGCTGCGGCTTCGCCGGACAATCGACCGGGAAATCCTTGTCGCGATGGCCGTTCTGGTGATGAGCAGCCTTCTGACAACCTCACTCACCCTGCCGATGAGAGGTATGGAATGAAACGACGAAATTTCATCAGGGCCGGTATCCATGCGGGCGCGATGACGGCCATGGTCTCGGTGCTGCCTCTGCCGTCGCTGGCGGCCGGGGTCAGGCGTTATGCCATCACCGCCGCGCCGACGGCGGCGCATCTTGGTCCGCCGGACAGGCCGGCAACCAGCCTGTGGCTCTATGGCGGCACCTCGCCGGGGCCGCTGATCGAGGCATGGCGCGGTGAGGAACTTGAGGTGGAGTTCCTGAACAATCTTGATGTGCCGACGACGATGCACTGGCACGGGATCCGGAACCTGAACGAGATGGACGGTGTTCCCGATCTGACACAGGCCGCCATCGAGCCGGGTGAGCGTTTCACCTACCGGTTTCCGCTGCAGGACGCCGGGAGTTTCTGGTACCACGCCCATAACAAGGGGTGGGAGCAGCTGGCGCGGGGGCTGTACGGGCCACTGATCGTTCGCGAGCCTGATGAGGTTTCCGGCCCACACGACATCACACTTGTCGCGGATGACTGGCGCCTTGATGATGATTACCAGCTTCACGAGGACAGTTTCGGTTCGCTCATGGACTGGTCGCATCAGGGGCGACTTGGCAACTGGCTGACCGTGAACGGGACTACAGACCCCGAAATTCCGGTTGCCGGCGGGACGGTAAGGCTGCGGCTGATCAATGCGGCAAATGCACGGACACTTGCCTTCCGGCTGGGGAATGGCGCACCGATGCGGATTGTCGCGCTGGATGGCGCACCCTGCGCGGCTTTCGATGCGGAATCGGTTCGGGTGGCACCGGCGCAGCGTGTCGATGTCCTGGCCAGTTTCGACGATGGCCGGACCGTGCTGGAGGAAATCAGCACGGGCGAGCCGATCGACGCCGTCCGCTTCGTCAGCACGCCTCATGCCGCAATGCCCGCTCCGGCCTTGGCAGACCGGCCCCGGTCTGATCGGCCCCGGTCTGATCGTCCCCGGTCTGATCGGCCCGATACCGTCGGCGCGCGTGTGATCGACATTCACATGCAGGGCGGGGCGATGGGCAATCTGGAATCGGCCCGTTTCGAGGGCGAGACGGTGCCGCTGCGCCAACTGGCCCGGGAGCATTCAAAATTATGGGCCTTCAACGGCATTGTTGGCGGATATGACCATATGCTTGCCGAGCTTGCGCTTGGCGAGGTGGCAGTGCTGCGGGTCCGCAACGACACGCGCTGGGAACATGCGATGCATCTTCATGGGCATCATTTCTGGGTGAATTCACGCGAGTTCGGCGTTGCCGGCCGGGATGTCCTGCGTGATACCTATCTTATGGCCCCCGGCGAGACCGCTGACCTTGTCTTCATCGCCGACAATCCCGGTCTGTGGCTGTTCCACTGCCACATGATGGAGCATCATGCCGCCGGCATGGGCGGGGTCATCAGTGTCTCCTGAGCTGGCCATCCGCCGCCGCGCATGGCAAATGCGTCAACGCAGGCAGGCAAGCGCGGCAAGGCAGTTTGCGGTAAAGGCTGCGCTGTCGATCATGTCTGTCCGGGACTGCCCGGCCGGCATCGCCGCGATCTGCGCCGCGCCGGTCAGGATGGTGTAATAGGCTCTGGCAAGATCATCTGCGGTGTCGGCATCGGCATAGCCATAATGCAGCAGCAACGCCCGTAGTCCGGCAAGTTGCTCGGCAGTCTCGGTCCGCAGATGTTCGGCTGTCGCCGCTGTCAGCTTTGGTGCCAATGTC
>JAAZUU010000047.1 GCA_018624035.1 Rhodobiaceae bacterium
GATCAGAACCGGCATCGCCACCGGCGGTGCCTGGACACAGGACAGGGCCTCGATCTCCTCCAGCGCTTTCATCAACCGGTCAACCGACACTTCATGCGTCGTCATCACAAGCGCCACCACATCCTGTGGCGCGCGCCCCTGCTGCAGCAGCGATTCAACCGAGATGCCATGGGTCTGCAGAACCGAGGTCACATCGGCCAGAACCCCGGGCTTGTCGACCACCATCAGCCGGACATAAAAAGGGGTATCAGGCCCACCGCCATTTTCCACCTGGCTGCCATCCAGCAGCGATCCGACCGGCCGGCCGAAACTATGGGGAATCCTGCCGGTGGCGATATCGACAAGATCGGACAGCACGGCCGACGAGGTTGGGCCCGCCCCGGCACCGGGGCCGGTCAGGACAGTGGCGCCGACCGGCTCGCCCTCAAAGGCAACGGCGTTAAGCACCCCGTCAACCTTGGCAAGCTGTGTCGAGATGGGAAGCAAGCAGGTCTGCATCCGCGGCATCCGTCCGGGTTCGGCGACCCCGACAAGCTTGATCCGGAAGCCAAGTTGCGCGGCATAGGCAAAATCCACCGAAGACACATCACGGATACCGGAAATCGCCACATGACCGAATTGCGGTGTCTGGCCAAAGGCAATGGCGGCAAGAATGGTCAGCTTGTGGGCGGCGTCGATACCGTCGACATCAAGCGACGGTTCGGCTTCGGCATAACCAAGCTTCTGCGCGTCGGCGAGGACATCCGCGAACGCCTCTCCTGTCCGTTCCATGCGGGTCAGGATATAGTTGCAGGTGCCGTTCAGGATGCCTGAAACGCGGCTGATGCTGTTGGCGGCAAGCCCCTCGCGAAGGGCCTTCACGGCCGGGATCCCGCCGGCGACCGCGGCCTCGAACATCAGACCAACACGGTTCGCTTCGGCAAGCTCTGCAAGCTCGGCCCCGTGATGCGCCAGCAGCGCCTTGTTGGCGGTGACCACATGCTTGCCGGATGACAGCGCGCCGCGGACAAGCTCCAGCGCGACACCCTCTTCGCCGCCGATCATCTCGACAACGATATCGACGTCGTCCCGCGTCGCGATCTCGGCGGCGTTCTCGACCCAGGCAATGCCTGTCATGTCAAAGCCGCGGTCAGTATTGCGGCTGCGGGCACTGACGGCGGTGATGGCGAAAGGCCTGCCGGCGACAGCGCCGATATCGGCACCGCGATGGCTGAGCTGGCGTGCCACCTCGCCGCCAACGACACCAAGGCCGGCAATGCCGACGCGAAGCGGTTGCTTGGGGTGTCTTTCAGAGCACATGCGAGTCATTTCCACGGATCAAGAAGGCCCGTCAGATGTAGCCGCTGGCGCGCGAATATACAAGCCGCTGCGGGACAGGCTAATCGGTATTCAGGATGATCGCGCCGGTGCGGTTACCGACCTCGACGAGCTGATGCGCCCGCGCCGCCTGATCCAGTGGCAGGATTTCCTGCACCGGCACGTCCAGAACCTGCCGGGTTAGCATATCGCCGACAATGGCAGCATGCGAGGCGGCTTCCTCGTCCCGCAGCAGATAGACAAGGATCGAGGACAGGGTAATGTTCTTGAACATCATTTTCAGGAAGGGCAGCTCCGGCACCGGCTGCTGAACCGACCCATAGCCGACAATGACGCCCCTTTCGGCAATGATGTCGAGGCTTGTCGCGATGTTCATCCCGCATTCGGGATCGATGATCCGCGCGACGCCGGGTGCTCCGGCCGCCGCCGTCGCCATCCGCACGAGATCAGGGTCGCGATAGTCGAAGACACGCGCCGCGCCGGCCTCGATAATCCTGTCGGCGCGCGCCATATCGCCGGTTGTCGCGATCACAGCGGCACCACAATCAACGGCAATCTGCACCGCCAGCCGCGCCACGCTGCCGTTTCCACCATGGATGAGGATCGTCTGACCGGTAACCGGTCCGTCCTTCAGAACCGCACAGGCCGCGGTCAGCGCCGGAATTCCCAGCGCGGCGCCGGTCTCAAAGCTGACAATGTCGGGCAGTGGATGCACGCAGCCGGCCTCAATCGTGATGAACTGGGCCGCTGTCCCGAAGGCGCGCCGCCACTGCCCGTTGCGAACGAACACCCGCGATCCGACCATCGCCGGATCGACGCCGATACCGGCAGCCTCGACCGTCCCGGCACCGTCACTGTGTGGAATGACCCGGGGAAAGCCCATCGGCCGCGATCCGGCCCGCGCCTTGACATCCGACGGGTTCGCACCGGATGTGTGAAGCCGCACCAGCACCTCGCCGGCACCCGGTGCGGGAACCGGCATCTCGCCGCTGACAAGCACATCCTCGGCGGCGCCATTGGCCTCATACCAGACTGCCTTCATCATTCCGGTCATCCGCTCTCTCCCGCGATCACAGGTTGGTCGCGCTTCGAGCCGCCTGGTCATAGAGCCCCGACAGAACGCGCAGCTGGCGTGCCAGTTCGGACAGGCTGTCGGCATCAACCTCGCCTAGCGCGGAAAAGGCGTCAACGAGGCACGCCTCGCGAATCCTGCGATAACGCCGGATCAGGTCCTGCCCGCGATCGGTTGTCGAATAGAGAACTTCCTTGCCCTGTTTCTCGCCGCTGATCAGCCCGGCCCTGATCAGTTTTTTCAGGGCATAATTGACGACATGCGTGTCCTCGACATTCAGCTTGAAGCAGATATCAGCGAGTTTCTTGGCGCGCCCGCGGTGATTCACCGAATGCAGACACAGAATGTCGATCACGCCAAGATCGGCCATTTCCGGAAAATCCGCCTGCGCCGCCGCGGTGCCGCGCACCATCCACAACCCAAAGGCATTGCCGGCGACAATCAGGCCATATTCAACCTCGCTCAGTTCAGCTGCCTTGTCAGATACCAGATGCGCCGATGACACGATCCGCTGGTCATGTTTTCTGCCAGTGCCCATCTGTCCGCTCCCGCAATCAGTCATCGGCACGGCCGAACCCGCCGCCACCCGGTGTTTCGATGACGAAGACATCCCCCGGGGCCATCTGGCGAAGATCGGTCGCCGTCAGCTCTTCAACGCTGCCGTCGGTGCGTTCGACCCAGTTGCGGCCGACCGCCCCCTCGCCGCCGCCGGCCATGCCGTAAGGCGGCACGATGCGGTGGTTAGCGAGAATGACCGCCTCCATCGCTTCAAGGAAGCGGGTGCGCCGCCTTACACCGTCACCGCCGTGATGCCGGCCGTCGCCGCCCGACCCGGTACGGATCTCAAAACTTTCAAGCAGTACCGGATAGCGCCATTCCAGCACCTCCGGGTCGGTCAGGCGACTGTTCGTCATATGCGTATGGACAGCATCGCAGCCGTCGAAATCCGGTCCGGCGCCCGACCCGCCGCACAGCGTCTCGTAATATTGATAGGTGTCATTGCCATAGATGAAATTGTTCATCGTTCCCTGCGCCGCCGCCATCACGCCAAGCGCGCCATAGAGCGTGTCTGTGACAATCTGCGAGGTTTCGACATTGCCGGCAATCACCGCCGCCGGATACCGGGCCTGCAGCATGCAATCCTCGGGAAGGATGATGGTGACCGGCTTCAGGCACCCTTCATTCATCGGAATGTCATCATCGACAAGCGTCCGGAAAACATAGAGAACGGCCGCCCGGCAGACCGCGGCAGGCGCGTTGAAATTGTTCGCGCCCTGCGGGCTGGTGCCGGTGAAATCAACCGTTGCGGCGCGGCGTTCGCGGTCGATGCTGATCTTCACCTTCACATGCTGGCCATTATCCATCAGATAGGTGAATTCGCCATCGCTGAGAACATCGATCACCCGCCGCACCGATTCCTCGGCGTTGTCCTGGACATGGGTCATGTAGGCAAGAACCGTGTCGAGGCCAAATTGCGCGACCATCTTCTGGAGTTCCTGGACGCCCTTTTCATTCGCGGCAAGCTGCGCGCGCAGATCGGCGATATTCTGTTCGGCATTGCGGGCCGGATACAGTGCCCCTTCAAGCACCTCGATCATTTCCGCCTCGCGATAGGTGCCTTGATCGACAAGCTTGAAATTGTCGATCAGCACGCCTTCCTCGTCGATATGCGCCGAATCAGGCGGAGCTGATCCCGGCGTCTTGCCGCCAACATCCGGATGGTGCCCACGACAGGCGACGAAGAATAGAATCCCGTCATTCTCGAATACCGGCGTGATGATGGTGATGTCGGGAAGATGCGTGCCGCCATTATAGGGGTTGTTCAGCACATAGGCATCGCCCGGTCTGATGCTGCCTTCATTGTCGCGAAGCACCGCCCGCACCGATTCCCCCATCGAGCCGAGATGAACCGGCATATGGGGGGCGTTGGCGATCAGCGAACCGGTGGAATCGAAAATGGCGCAGGAGAAATCAAGCCGCTCCTTCACATTGACCGAAAGCGCGGTGTTCTGGAGCGTATAGCCCATCTGCTCGGCGATCGACATGAAAAGGTTGTTGAACACTTCCAGCATAACCGGATCACAGTCAGTGCCTATGGCGACCCGTTCCGGCCGTGCCACAACGCGCCGCAGCACCAGATTGCCGATTGCCGTCATCTCGGCCTGCCAGCCGGGCTCGACGATCGTCGTTGCCGTCGCCTCGATGATCAACGCCGGCCCGTCAACCCTGCCACCAACCGGAATGGCGTCGCGGTGATGGACAGGTGCGGTGACGGTCTGCCCGCCCATATAGGCCTCGACCATGATCTGCGGGCCGTCCGCATCTGTCTTCGCGATATGCGGCGCTGTTTCCAGATCAAAGGTCAGGCCAATCGTCTCAACCGAGATTGTCGCGGCAATCACCTTCTTGCCAGGCATGATGAAGCCGAAGCGCGATCTGTAGGAACCTTCGTAATCTGTCGCCATTCGGTCAACCGGCCCATAGGGAACCTCGAGCGCGGTGTCCGATCCGTCATAACGCAGATGCACATAGCGCCGTGTCTCGGTGCGGTCGGCGGCGATCCCCTGACCGGCCACCTCGGCCTCGGAAATGGCGGCAAGCTCGTCAAGCTCGCGCTTAAGGCGCGCCACCAGATCGTCGGTCAGTGGCGCCTCGATGGTCCGCTCGCGAAGCGCCCGCACATCGGCAAGCCCCATGCCATAGGCCGACAGCACGCCGGCAAAGGGATGTACAAGAACCGTGTTCATGCCAAGCACATCGGCGATCAGGCAGGCATGCTGGCCGCCGGCCCCACCAAAACATTGCAGCGCATAATCAGTGATATCATAGCCGCGCTGAACGGAAATTTTCTTGATGGCGTTGGCCATGTTCTCGACCGCGATCCGAAGAAACCCTTCGGCAAGCTCCTCGGGCGTGCGGCGGATGCCGGTCGCCGCCTCGACCTCATCGGCCATGACGGTGAATTGTGCCCGCACCGCCACCGCATCGAGCGGCGCGTCCTGATCCGGTCCGAAGACATGCGGAAAGAAATCCGGCTGCAGCTTGCCTAGCATGACATTGCAGTCGGTGACCGCCAGCGGCCCGCCGCGGCGATAACAGGCCGGCCCCGGATTGGCACCGGCGCTTTCCGGCCCGACGCGGAAGCGCGCGCCGTCAAACTGGCACAGCGATCCGCCACCGGCGGCAACCGTGTGGATCAACAGCATCGGTGCCTGCATCCGCACGCCGGCGACAACTGTCTCGAACACGCGCTCATAACTGTTTTCATAATGCGCGACGTCGGTCGAGGTGCCGCCCATGTCAAATGTGATGACCTTGTCAAAACCGGCCTGTTCGGCGGTGCGTACCGCGCCGACGATGCCGCCTGCCGGCCCCGACAGGATGGCGTCCTTGCCCTGGAACAGGCTGGCCCCTTTCAGGCCGCCATTCGACTGCATGAATTGCAGGTTCACACCGCCAAGCGCGCCGGCGATGCGGTCGATATAGCGACGCAGGATCGGCGACAGATAGGCATCCGCCACCGTGGTGTCGCCTCGCCCGACAAATTTGATCATCGGACTGGTGTCATGGCTTGTTGAAATCTGCGTAAAACCGATCTCGCCCGCCAGCGCGGCAATGCGCATTTCATGATCGGGAACACGATAGGCATGCATCAGCACGATGGCGACAGACCGGATGCCGTCATCAAAGGCCGCCTGCAGACGCGGGCGCAGATCATCAAGGTCAAGCGGTGTCAGCACACGGTCACGGGCGTCGATACGCTCGCGCACCTCCTCGACCCGCTCATACAGCATCTCGGGAAGCGTGATCTGCATGTCGAACAGGCGCGGGCGCGCCTGATAGGCAATCCGCAGCTGGTCGCGGAACCCCTCGGTCACGACAAGCAGGGTCCGGTCCCCCTTGCGCTCCAGCAGCGCGTTGGTGGCCACCGTGGTGCCCATCTTGACCGCATCGATGGCGGCCTTCGGGATCGGCGTGCCATCTGACAAAGCCAGCAAATCGCGAATGCCCTGCAGCGCCGCGTCCTGATAGGCTTCGGGATTTTCCGACAGTAGCTTGTGCGTATGGAGCGTTCCGTCAGGTGCCCGCCCGACCACATCGGTAAAGGTGCCGCCGCGGTCGATCCAGAATTGCCACCCCGCCCGGTTGATCTCTTCAGCTTTTGCCGGCGCGCCGTTCATGATATCCCTGCCCGATGATGTCTGTCTTCCGATCCTTAACGCTGATAAATTATCGATATTTTGTCAACGTTGATTCGTCAACGCAAGTCGATCCGGAATCCGGTCGCATCGCGGATCGGGTCCGAGAAACAGCCAGATGGAGGAACGTGGATGCAATCAGTGAATATTGCTGACAAGCTGAGCGGGGTAACCGACCATTGGGCCCCGAAAATCATCGCCCGCTACAATGACAATGACATCATGGTGGTCAAGGTTCAGGGGGAATTCGTCTGGCACAGCCATGATGACACCGATGATTTCTTTCTGGTGCTGAGCGGACGCCTGACGATCAGAACCGAACATGGCGATGTGGACCTTGCGCCGGGAGAGCTGTTTGTTGTTCCCCACGGCGTGTCGCACTGTCCAGTGGCCGAGGAGGAAACGCATCTGCTTCTCATTGAGCCATCGGGAACGCCGAATACCGGCGATCCCGCCACAGCCGTGACAAAGCTGGAAATCTGATATGTCGCCCGAGCTGTTTCTTTCCTTTCTCATCGCCACGGCAATCCTGCTGGCAACGCCGGGGCCGACGATCCTGCTTGTACTGTCATATGCGCTGGCGCAGGGGCGCGGTGTCGCGCTGGCAGTCGTTGCCGGGGTGATGTTTGGCGATCTGCTGGCAATGACGGCGACGCTTCTGGGGCTGGGAGTCATCCTGGCGACCTCGGCGCTGCTGTTCACGGTGATGAAATGGGCCGGTGCGCTGTATCTGGCATGGATGGGATGGCAGATGATCCGATCCGCCGGCACGGCGTCGGTCGATCTTGCCGATATTTCGTCGCGATCACATCAGGCGGCGTTCCGTGACAGCGCGCTTGTCACGCTTCTCAACCCGAAATCAATCGGTTTCTTCATCGCCTTCGTACCGCAATTCATCGATACCGGTGCTCCGGTCGGCCCGCAATTCACGGTGATGATCGCCACCTTTGTCGGGCTTGGCGGGGCAAACGCGCTGGCCTATGCGCTGCTTGCCGGGCATCTTCGCCGGCATATCACGCGGCCACTTATTCTCGCCCGACTGCGCCGAGGCGGCGGCTGCGCACTTATCGCGATGGCGGCCTTGACCGCCACCCTGCGCCGGGCCTAGCCGGGCAGTCCGCCGCCCGTCTCAAGAACCTCGAGGAACAGCGTCGCGCCCTTGGCGACATTGTCCCGCCAGTTCGCGGTGGCGTTCTCGTCGGCGAGATCGGTGACGAATTTATAGCACTCGAAGGGCCTGCTAACCCGATGGCAAGCCTTGGCAAGCGCATAGGCCTCCATATCGACAATGTCGCTTTGCACCTCCGGCGGGCTGGTCACGAAATTGTCACCGGTGCTGAGCCGGACACCCGTGCCGCCAAGGTCGATTTCACCGGCGACCGGGCCGTCCTCGAACGGCGTGGCGCCAAGCGGCGCGAGGGGCCTGGCGTCCATATCACGCTGGACAATTCTCGCCACCCGCACAAGCCGACCGGCCAGCGCCGGCACCAGGCTTCCCGCGGTCCCGTAATTGATCACCCGCCGACAGTCAGGTCGCGCCAGGACGCCGGCCACTGCCAGGGCGGCATTGACCTTGCCAACACCGCAACAGGGCACGCGCACCGCGGGCGGCAGCGTGATATCGGCAATTTCCATCTCAAGCGCAACGATCAGGTCAATCATGCCGGCACTCATCCGTTTCTGAGATTCCACCCGTCATCATCGCGTCATGTCCCGGGCATTTCAACAAGACATGTCCGTTCCCTGACCGTCCCGGACATCCGTCCCGGACACCCGGTTCGAGCGACCGGTTCGAGCGACCGGTTAACAACCTTAAAATGGTATGGGAAAAGGAACCGGAGAATGGGAACGCAATGTTCAATCTGATGGCGCTGGCACGTTTTGAACAGCAGTTGAAATGGGTGGCGCTCGGCCTCGGCATTCTCAGCACCGTCGCCATCATTCGTGACTGGTATCCGTGGACGATGTTCATCGGCCTGCCATTCTGCCTGATCTGGGCCTATTGTGCCTGGTTGCACAATGAACGACAGCTGAAATGGATCAATCTGATTTTTCTGGCGCTCTACGGTTATGGAATCCTTGACTATCTCCTGTGACCCATCATTCACGATCGTGTACAGCCCGGCACTTCACGGGGGGCACTTCACGGGGGGCACCTCACGGGGGGCACCTCACGGGGGGCACCTCACGGGGGGCACCTCACGGGGGACACCTCACGGGGATGTGAATGGACCGGATGCCAACTTGCCTGCATTCTGGACGCGCCTTGATCGGGGCGCAAC
Source organism: Rhodobiaceae bacterium (assembly GCA_018624035.1). Classification (GTDB taxonomy): domain Bacteria; phylum Pseudomonadota; class Alphaproteobacteria; order Puniceispirillales; family Puniceispirillaceae; genus UBA8309. The sequence goes on from JAAZUU010000047.1 coordinate 8,871, forward strand.
AACTGGGAAGTATTTTCACGATGCTGGTCGAAACATCTCCATCACTTTTCATGACACCGGTTTTCTGGCTTGTCGTCGGGGTGTTGTTTCTGGGGCTTGAACTTGTCAACAGGCGGATGGTCTATTTCCTGCCGGGATGCATTGTGGCCCTTGCGATCGCCCTGCTTATGGTTCTTTATCCGGTGCTTCCGAACTTTTTGCCACATCCGCCGTCATCACCGGGGGCAGCGTTGCTGATCTGGACGGTGTTGAGTTGCGGTGGCAGCGCGGTGTTCGCGATGTTGCGACCGCGCATGCGGCGGCGCAACCGACGGCGCGGTCGGCGTCAGCTGTTTACCAGCTGACATAAACACCAAGATGGCAAAATGGACGTGATTCAGACCGTCAGCGTCTTGCGGAAATAAACCCGTTCAAAGCCGTTCTCGACCCCTCTGCGCGTTTCCACGAAGCCGAGCCGTTCATACCATTCGATATTTCGCACCATCTTCACATGGGTGTAGAGCTGGTAGCCGGCTTCCTGTCCCGACAGATACGCCTCGACATGACGAATGAGGCCGGTGCCGATCCCCCGGCCGCCGCTGGCTGTCGCAACCGCGATATTCTCCAGCCAGACCCAGTCCGCCTTTTTGGTGAGAACGGCATAGCCAGCAACAATATTTTCCGGCTTTGTGACCGCGACAAAGACAATGTCGTTCCTCAGATGATGATCAAAATCGGCAACCATCGGCGCCGGTTCACGGCCAATCGCCCCGACATATTGCGCGTAGGCATCGGTTGCAATCGCGCGTAATGCCGAAACATCATTTCCCGTGGCCAGTCTGATATGCAAAATGCGGATTTCCTTTTCAGTCCTGAGAAGGTTAGCCGCGTTAATAAAAAAGGGGCTGCCGATGAAAGCAGCCCCTGTAGAATTGTTTGCAGGCGCGTTTAACGCTTCGAGAACTGGAAGCTCTTCCGAGCCTTCGCCTTACCATACTTCTTCCGTTCGACGACGCGCGGGTCACGGGTCAGGAACCCGCCAGCCTTCAGCGCCGGCCGCAGGCCTGGCTCGAACAGCGTCAGGGCACGGCTGATCCCATGGCGAACGGCACCGGCCTGTCCGGACAGCCCACCACCACGAACTGTGGCGACAACGTCAAACTCGCCAACACGCTCGGCGGCCTCGAACGGCTGCGCCAGAATCATCTGCAACACAGGGCGCGCGAAATATTCGCTCACATCCTTACCGTTGATCTTCATCTGGCCAGTGCCGCGCTTGACCCATACACGGGCGGCGGCATCCTTGCGACGGCCGGTGGCATAGGACCGGCCAAGATTGTCGATCTTCGGCTCGACCGGCGCGGCGACTGCCTCGGCGGCCGGACCCTCGGTCAGGGTCTCGAGAGCGGCCATACCTGTCGGCGCTTCGGTGGCTTCAACCTTTGTTTCGTCAGACATGTCTACCTCTTGTTCTTAGCGTTCATGCCCGCAATGTCGAGCGGGGCCGGCTTCTGTGCCGCATGCGGATGGTCCGGACCGGCATAGACATGCAAGTTGCGCATCGCGTTGCGACCAAGCGGGCCGCGCGGGATCATCCGCTCGACAGCCTTCTCGACCACCCGTGCCGGGAATTTGCCATCAAGGATCTTGTCGGCGGTGCGCGACTTGATGCCGCCCGGATAACCGGTGTGCCAGTAATAGGTCTTCTGGGTGCGCTTGTTGCCGGTCAGTTTCACCTTCTCGGCATTGATCACGATGATATGGTCACCACAATCCATGTTGGGCGTGTAGCTCGGCTTGTGCTTGCCGCGGACGCGCATGGCGATCAGCGAGGCAAGCCGGCCCAGAACGACATCCGCCGCATCGACAACGAACCATTGCTTCTCGATGTCCTTCGGCGTTGCCACATATGTTCTTGGCAAGGGCATGATTGTCTCCAAAATTCACGAATTTGTCGCGGTGCGCCGGGGTGCACCGGAACTGGGGCGGGTTATAGGCGGTAATCACGGCACCGTCAAACGGTTTATGAATTTCAAATCTTGAAAATAGATTACAAAACAGTATGTTAAAATTGCGGTATTATTTTACCACAAATTTTTCAGCTGTTTCGGACAAGGCTTCACCTTTGCGCACAAAGCCTGCACATGTTACACCTCGTGCCACAGTCACCCAGAGACGCGACGACCGAACATGTTCACCCTGATCGACAATTATGACAGCTTTACCTGGAATTTGTGGCATTTCCTGTCCGATCTGGGTGCCGAGGTCGAGATCATCCGCAACGACGCGGCGACACCTGCCGAGGTGCTGGCGCAGCGGCCCGAAGGATTGATCCTCTCTCCCGGTCCCGGCACGCCAGAAGATGCCGGCATGTCGATCGAGTTGATCCGCGCGGCGGCGGGAACGGTGCCGGTGCTTGGGGTATGTCTCGGGCACCAGTCGCTGGCGGTCGCCTTTGGCGGCAGGCTGCTGCGCGTTGACCCGCCGGTTCATGGCAAGCTGTCGCGGATCAGGCGAAGCCATGCCAACGCCGTAGCGACCGATATCTTCGCCGATTGCCCGCAGGATTTTCCGGTTACGCGCTATCATTCGCTTGTCGTCGATGAAGACCATCTGCCGACAGAACTGACCGTCACCGCCCGCACTGAGGCAGGCGCCATCATGGGGTTAAGCCATACCGAGCATCAACTCCATGGCGTCCAGTTCCATCCCGAATCCATCGCATCTGTGGCAGGCTACAGGATTCTGGCCAATTTCCTGCGGCTGTGCGGCCGCAAGCTGCCAACCGGAAACGATCTGGCGGAACTGGAATCACAGGTCCTTCGCCTCGATGAGCGATTCCCCGGCCAGATGCACCCCTGACCGGTCGGTATCTATCCGTTCGGAGTCGGCCGCTGGCCGGTAACCCGGACATAGACACCGTCAGGATCGAACATCCGGAAATCGGTCCGCCCCCAAGGTTGGTCACGCAGCGGTTCGGTGACAGAATGCCCGCTCTGGCGTGCCTGCTCATACGCCGCAACAATATCCGGCACCTCGAAACACAGTTCCACCGCGCAGGCCGCCGGCATGCCGACACAACCGCGTCGCCGCTGCGCCGCCGGCATGTGCTCGCGCGCCACGAGGTGAAGCTTCGCCTCGCCCCTTTCCATGACAATGAAGGCCGGGCTTTCCCGGGTCACGGCAAGGCCGATGGCATGGGTATAGAAAGCACGTGAGCGGCCCAGATCCTGAGCGAAGATTTCAAAGAAGAACCTCATATGGCTGTCCCGGCGGCGCTTTGACCCTGCTTGTCTGCTGCCACGCCGCTCTTGGAAATGAAAGAGAGGCCGCGGAGGGGAGGCATTCTCCGCGGCCCCTACCCCTGGAAGCCAGAGGATTTTCGGGACGCTCCCGTCGGGCGCTCCCGTCGGGCGCTCCCGTTCAAGGGGATGATCGTCTTGCGACGACCTATTCGGCCGCCTGCGTCACACCGCCAGTGGCCGCATCAAGAGCCTGCGAAAGATCGGCAAGAATGTCGTCGATATGCTCGATCCCCACCGACAGGCGCACATAGCCCGGCGTAACGCCGGTATCGCGCTGATCCGCCTCGTTCAGCTGCGAGTGCGTTGTCGAGGCCGGGTGGATGGCAAGCGAGCGCGCATCTCCGATATTCGCGACGTGATAGAAGAGCTTCAGCGAGTCGATGAAGGCACGGCCGGCGGTGTAGCCATCCTTCAACTCGAACCCGACCAGCCCGCCATAACCGCCACGAAGATAGGCATGCGCCCGCCGCGCCGCGACACCGGTCTGAAGTTGTGGGTAATTGACCCGCGACACAGCCGGATGACTATTCAGGAAATCAGCGACTTTCGAGGCGTTCGCCACATGTTCCCTGATCCGTAGCGGCAACGTTTCAAGACCCTGGATCAACTGGAACGCGTTGGCCGGGCTGAGCGCCCCGCCAAGATCGCGGAGCAGCGTCACCCGTGCCTTCAGCACAAAGGCAACCGGTCCAAGCGGGGCTGCCGCCTCGGCCCAGACCGCCCCGTGATAGGAAGGGTCGGGCGTGTTCAGCGCCGGCTGCTGGTCCGGATGTGCCGCCCAGTCGAAATTGCCGCCATCGATGATGACGCCACCAATCGAGGTGCCATGCCCACCGATATATTTCGTCAGCGAATGTACGACAACCGCCGCGCCATGCTCGAACGGACGCGTCAGAAGCGGTGCCGCGGTGTTGTCGACAATCAGCGGAATTCCGCGTGCACGGCCGATTTCCGCCACCTCGGCGATCGGAAATACCTCCAGCTTCGGGTTCGGCAAAGTCTCGGCATAATAGGCGCGGGTGCGCTCGTCGCTCGCCTCGGCAAAATTCTCCGGTCGCGACGGGTCGACGAAACGCACCTCGATGCCCTGCTGGCGAAGCGTGTTCTGGAACAGGTTCCAGGTGCCGCCATACAGATCGGTCGAGCTGACAATGTTGTCGCCGGCGACCGCGAGGTTCTGAACAGCATAGGCCGAGGCCGTCTGCCCCGACGCCACGGCAAGCGCCGCAACGCCGCCCTCGATGGCCGCCAGACGCTGTTCCAGCACATCCGTCGTCGGGTTCATGATGCGGGTATATATGTTGCCAAGCTCACTCAGGCTGAACAGATTCGCCGCGTGATCGGTGGACCCGAACTGATATGACGTCGTCTGGTAGATCGGCACCGCGACGGCATTGGTGGCCGGGTCGGCCCGATAACCCGCATGAAGGGCCAGGGTGGCGGGATGGTTGGATAGGGGATGTTTGGATACAAGATCGGACATTGTCAGTCTCCTCTTTAGTGCTTTCGACGATATGCCGGGGCGCACAAGCTGAAATCAAATCGCCCGACCGAATTCGGGGACGGCCGGCCCCTGGCCCGATGGGGCCGGTGACTTGTCAACGCTGCGCAGAAAACGATCATGAAAAAACCGCCTCGAACCCAGCATGCTGTAGCTAGCGCTGGTCCCGTGGCGGCTGAGAATGCCTGGGAGACCGGTACCGGTCTGAGCGCTTTAGCTGCATTTCTTAATCGCCCGCAAGTTGATCATTAAATCGGCGATATGGTTAAGAATAACGCAGATCACATCGCGCTCAAGCGGAAAATGACCGCGGCGCGAAAAAAGCAAAGAACGTTGCGGGGTGACGCCGGGCTTTGGCAAATCATTGCCCTGCAGGGCCGCTTCACCGGAATTGCTTTTCCCGTGCCTGTCGCAAGTTGCTTCAGATCGCCGCCTGACCGCCGGCTTGCTTGCCATTGACGGGCCGGCTTCATATAGTCTGCCGGCAGGCCACCGGCCTGACCGCCCTGTTAACCCTGCCGGATCCTGCCCTCAGGACCGGCAATCAGCCGTGAGGCCCCTGATGACAAGCGTCATGCGCGTTCCCCTGAGAAAACTGACCGAAGGCGACATGCCATCTCCGGACGAAATCCGTGACTGTTTCAACGCCATCATGGACGGTGAGATCAGCCAGATCCAGATAGCGGCGTTCCTGACCGCGCTGAAAATGCGGGGAGAGCGGGTGGAGGACATTGCCGCCGCGGCCAGCGTCATGCGCGAAAAGGCAACAGTGATAGAGGCACCGGAAGGTGCCATGGACATAGTCGGCACCGGCGGCGATGGCATCGGCACCTACAATATTTCCACCGCGACAGCCTTTGTCGTCGCCGGTTGTGACGTGCCGGTTGCCAAACATGGCAACAAGGCCGTCTCGTCGAAAAGCGGCGCGGCCGATGTGCTGTCCTGCCTCGGCATCAATCTCGATTGCGAGATGGCGACCGTGCGGCGCGCCCTTGACGAAGCCGGAATCTGTTTCCTGATGGCGCCGCGCCATCATTCGGCGATGCGCCATGTCGCGCCGGTGCGCGCCGATCTTGGTCTGCGGACGATCTTCAACATGCTGGGGCCGCTTGCCAACCCGGCGCTGGTCCGCCGGATCATGGTCGGTGTATTCGATCCCGACCTGTGTGTGCCCTTTGCCCGCGCGCTGGCTGATCTAGGCACCACGCATGCCTGGGTTGTTCATGGTGACAGCGGCCTTGACGAGGTGTCGACAACCGGCCCGACGCGTGTTGCCGCACTGGCCAGCGGCGAGATCGAGGAATTCACCGTCTCGCCAGACGATCTGGGGCTGGCGACAGCGTCGATCGACGAGCTTCGCGGCGGCACCCCGGAAGAGAACGCGGCAAGCCTGCGCGCCGTGCTTGACGGTGCGAGCGGTCCCTATCGCGACATCGTCATCATGAACGCCGCCTCGGCTCTTGTGGCTGGCGGTTATGCACCCTCACTGCGGGACGCGGCCGACCGGGCCGTCGAATCAATCGGCAGCGGCAAGGCCATGGCGTGTCTTGACAGGCTTGTCGCCATCACCAACAGCGATGCCGGGAGCGCCTAGAGCGATGCAGGATGTTCTGGCGAGGATTGTCGCGGGCAAACGCGACGAGGTGGCCGCGCTGAAGGCTGCGACATCGCGTTCCGACCTTGAAACGGCGGCGAAGGCTGCCTCGCCGGTACGCGGATTTACAGCAGCCCTGCGCAGCGCATCGGCGGCCGGGTACGGGCTGATCGCCGAACTCAAGAAAGCCTCGCCATCAAAGGGGCTGATCCGCGCGGATTTCGACCCCGAGACCCTCGCCCGCGCCTATGAGCTGGGCGGGGCCAGCTGTCTGTCGGTGCTGACCGATGCCCCCTGGTTCCAGGGCGCGCCCGAATATCTAGTCGCGGCACGAAGCGCAGTCAACCTGCCGGTGCTGCGTAAGGATTTCATGATCGATCCGATCCAGATCGTCGAATCCCGTGCGCTTGGCGCTGACTGCATCCTGTTGATCATGGCGGCGCTTGATGATGGCGAGGCGGCCGAACTTGAAGCCTGTGCCATGGAACTTGGCATGGATGTGCTGATCGAGATTCATGACCGGTCTGAACTGGCCCGCGCCTGTAAATTGAAGTCGCCTCTGATGGGGATCAACAACCGCAATCTGAAAACCATGGAAATCTCGCTGGATGTCGGCGCCGCGATGCTGCCCGATCTGCCGGATGACAGAATCGCGGTGGCCGAAAGCGGATTGTTTGCGCCGGCAGATCTGGCGCGCATGGCGGCGTCGGGCGCGCGATGTTTCTTGATTGGCGAGTCGCTGATGCGCGCCGACGATGTGGCGGCGGCAACAAGCGCCATTCTTGCCAACCCCGTTCCGGCCGGAGGGTAAAATTCATGTCCGACCTCACTCATTTCGATGCAGAGGGCAAGGCCCATATGGTCAATGTCGGTGACAAGCCGGTGACTGACCGCGTTGCGGTGGCTCAGGGCAGCATCACCATGGCGACCGACACGCTGGCGAGAATTCGCGAGGGCGGGTTCGGCAAGGGTGACGTGCTTGGCGTGGCGCGGCTGGCCGGCATCATGGGCGCGAAGCAGACAGCGAGCCTGATCCCGCTCTGCCATCCGCTTGGCCTTGATCATGTCACGGTCGAACTGGAACCGGATGACAATCTCCCCGGGGTGAGGATCACCGCCACCTGCCGGGTAACCGGCCGCACGGGTATCGAAATGGAAGCCATGACGGCGGTGTCCGTCGCGGCGCTGACGATTTATGACATGTGCAAGGCGGTCGACCGCGCGATGGTGATCGGGTCTGTCAGGCTGACCCACAAATCCGGCGGAAAGTCCGGGGTCTTCAATGCCAATGAGTGACCGGCCAGCAAGTGACGGGCCAATGAGTGACGGGCCGCCGCCTCTTCTTGCTGTTGCCGATGCGCTGGACCGGGTCCTTCGGGGTCTTGCACCATCACAGACCGAAATCTGCGAGCTGCAGGATGTCAGGGGCCGCGTGCTGGCAACTGACATCGCCGCAAGGCTGAGCCTGCCACCGGCAGCGGTATCGGCGATGGACGGCTATGCGATACGCGCTGCCGACTGCCAGGCTCCCGGGGCCAGCCTGACACGTATTGGCGAATCCGCCGCCGGACGTCCATGGGGCGGCAGTGTTGCCGCTGGCGAGGCGGTCCGGATCTTCACCGGCGCCGTGCTGCCGGATGGGACCGACACCATCCTGCTGCAGGAGGATGCCAGCGCCATCGACGAGACTGACGGCGCGACGATCACCGTCAACGAGGTGCCGCGCGCGGGCCAGTTCATTCGCCCGGCCGGCCTGGACGTGACCACAGGTGACATCATCCTGACGGCCGGAACCGTAATGTCGGCCCGGCTGATCGCGCTGGCGATTTCGGCCGGCCACACCGAGGTCAGCGTTTGGCACCGGCCGCATGTCGGCATCCTGTCCACCGGCGATGAGCTGGTGCCCCCCGGCGGAACGCCCGGGCCGGGCCAGATCATCTCGTCTAACGCGGTCTATCTGTCATCTTTCGTCGCGGCTTGCGGGGCGGTCCCCGTCGATCTCGGCATTGCCCGCGACCGGCCGGGCGAAATGCTCTCCTGCGTCCGCGCCGCGCCGGTCCCGCTCGATCTTGTGGTGACGACAGGCGGTGCCTCGGTCGGGGTGCATGACCACATTGTCGACGATCTGTCGGCAAGTGGCACGGAGCTGGGTTTCTGGAAGATCGCCATGCGCCCCGGCAAACCGCTGATCCATGGCCGCATCGACGACACGCCCCTGCTCGGGCTTCCCGGCAACCCCGTGTCCAGTGCGGTATGCGCCAATATCTTCCTGCGCCCGGCCATCGCCCGTCTGAGTGGCGGCGATCATCGCCCGCAGATGATCGCGGCACGGCTTGCCATCGACCTGAAAGCCAATGACCGCCGTCAGGACTATCTTCGCGCCACCCTCGAATATGATCCGCAAGGTCAGGCTGTCGTGACGCCCGCGCGAAAGCAGGACAGCTCGATGATCAGCATCTATGCCGGTGCCAACGCCCTGATTGTGCGCCCGCCGCATGACGAGGCGCGGCAGGCCGGAGACATGGTCATGGTGATGCCTCTCGATCCGCTGCTTTGATCCGCTTTTGTTCATGTGCTCTTGCGCTTGTACCGGAACATTGATAGAACATCACGGGAACGAGACCGGAATATGTGGAGGCGACCATGCTCACACGCAAGCAGAAGGAACTTCTGGACTATCTGACAGCGCATGCCGAGGCGCATGACGTACCACCATCCTTTGACGAGATGCGCGATGCGCTCGGGCTGGCATCGAAATCCGGTATTCACCGGCTGGTGTCAGGACTTGAGGAACGCGGCTATATCAGGCGGCTGGCCAACCGGGCCCGCGCCATCGAAATCCTGAAGCCGGCATCGAACGCGATGGGCGAGATCAGCCGCGCCGTGGCCAGTGCCGCGGATGCCGTCAGTCTGCCCTTGCTTGGCCGGATCGCGGCCGGCACGCCAATCGAGGCGCTGAGCGACCCGTCAAACCAACTCGAAGTGCCGGCAAGCATGCTTGGCCGGGGGGAGCATTTCGCGCTTGAGATCGTCGGCGATTCAATGGTCGAGGCTGGTATTCTCGAAGGTGACACCGTGGTGATCGAACGCTCGAACACGGCCAATCATGGCGAGATTGTCGTGGCGCTGATCCAGAAACAGGAAGCCACGCTGAAGACTCTGCTGAAGGAACCCGGGCGAATCGGACTGCAGGCCGAGAACCCGCGCTATGAAACCCGCTATTTCCAGACCAATGATGTCGAGGTTCAGGGACGCCTGACCGGATTGATCAGGAAGTACTGACCATCACTTGCCTGTGCCCGCACGAGATCCTGCGTGATGCGCAGCAGATAGTTGTCAGGTGGCAACGCGGCAAGGCTTAACAGCGGGGTGCCGTCACGGCACGGATAATCAGCGCGGACCGTGGCAATCACCCGGCTTGCCGGACCGCGGCATGCCGCGCCAAGAAGACCGCGTGAGGTGACGATGACAATCTGCGTTCCGTCTCGCTGCTGAAACAATGCCAATTGGCGCCGCCTTGTTAGCCTGTCGATGTCCTGTGCAAGACGTCTTGCGGCATTGTCGGCCAGAAAATCGGACAGAGGGCGTCCCCCGCGCGCCGTGAAGACCACCGCTGTTCCCCTCTCC
>JAAZUU010000048.1 GCA_018624035.1 Rhodobiaceae bacterium
CCCCACAGGATGGCCAGTCGGCGCCGCACCTCGATGAAGGGCGAGAGAACGAAGAACGGGATCTGCGGACGCTCCCGGGCGATCCGGACAGCCGTGTTGCCAGAGGTTGAAAAGGCTATAATCACCTCGGCACCGACCGTTTCGGCCAGTGACACGGTGGCCAGCGCGACGGCGTGATACAGGCTTGGCTCGGTCGGCAGCTTCGGCGGCGCGGTTTCCGGATGCCCGGCGATATGAAGCTCCGCCGCCGCCACGATCCGCGACATGATCTGCACCGATTCCACCGGAAACGCTCCGACAGCGGTCTCGGCCGACAGCATGACGGCGTCCGCCCCGTCAAAGACCGCGCCGGCAACGTCCGATGCTTCGGCACGGGTCGGGGTCGGGCTGGTGATCATCGATTCCAGCATCTGTGTCGCCACCACCACCGGCTTGCCGACCATCCGGCATTCGGCGATGATCTGCTTCTGCAGTCCCGGCACGTCCTCTGGCGGCAGTTCGACGCCGAGATCGCCGCGCGCCACCATGATCCCGTCGGACGCCGCGATAATGTCCGACAGCTCGGCCAGCGCGGCCGGTTTCTCGATCTTCGCCATCAATGCCGCACGGCCGTCAATCCGTGCCTTGACCTCAAGAATGTCGCTGGCGCGCTGGACAAAGGACAGCGCCACCCAGTCAACCCCATGCGCCAGCGCGAAGGCGAGGTCATCATGGTCCTTGTCAGTCAATGGCGGGCTGCCAATCACCATATCCGGCAGATTGACACCCTTGCGGCTGCTCAGCGGGCCGCCAACCTCGACCACGGTGGTAAAGCTGTCATTGTCGATGGCGGTGACCCGCAGGACCAGTTTGCCATCATCGATCAACAGTCTGGCACCCGGTGTCAGCGCGGCAAAAATCTCCGGATGCGGGAGTCCGACACGACCGGCGTCCCCGGCAGCCATCGATTTGTCAAAGACGAAACTGTCCCCGACCGCCAGCACCACCCCCTCGGCCACCTCGCCAATGCGGTGCTTTGGCCCCTGAAGATCGGCCAGAATGCAGCTCGGGCGGCCGGTTGCCTCTTCCAGATCGCGAATGGCCCGGATCCGCGCTGCATGTTCGGCCTGCGTGCCATGCGAGAAATTCAGCCGGAAGACATTCACCCCGGCATCGGCCAGCGCCCGCAGCATGTCGGGGGTGCCACTCTTCGTCCCGATGGTGGCGACAATCTTGGTGGCACGCTTGGTGGCGGAGGGCGACATCGGCACGATTCCTGTCAAATGCAGATCTGAAAAGAGATGGGCACGAGCCTCCCCCGGCCCGCCAACGCCGCGAGTCTAGGCAGTGGCACTTGAAATGCAAGCTTAAGACGCGCCAGAATGACGGGATTTCCGTTCGTGCCTGAAAATCAACGACATTGCCGCAACCAGACCGGTCCCTTTACCTGCGATGATCCCCACCCTTGAACTTCTCGGCATGGCATTCCTGCTTGGCTTTATCTTCAACGCCACCCCGGGTGCCGTGTTCGCAGAGACCATCCGGCACGGGTTGACAGGCGGGTATCGCGCCGCGCTGTCGGTACAGTTCGGCTCGCTTGTCGGTGACGCGGCCTGGGCTGTGCTTGGCCTTGCCGGCATCGGCCTGCTGCTGCAGGCCGACTCGCTGAAGATACCGGTCGGCATTGCCGGTGCCGGCTATCTTGCCTGGCTTGCCTGGGACAGTTGGCAGGCCAGCCGGGGCGAGGCCGAGGTCGCGGTGCCTAACCGGCGTGCCAGCGCCATGCGCTCAGGCGTCGTGCTGTCGCTGTCGAACCCGCAGAATGTCGCCTACTGGGCGGCGCTTGGCAGCGCTTTCGGCGCGTTGGGTATCAGCAATCCGGACCACATCGACTACACCCTCTTCTTCTTCGGCTTCATGGGTTCGTCGCTTGTCTGGTGTTTCGTCTGCGCCGGCCTGATCAGTCGCCTGTTTGGCGGTCGTGGCGGGCTCTGGCGGGTCTGGACCTACCGCGTCTGCGCCATCGCCTTTGCCTGGCTGGCCATCGGAACAGCGCGCGAGGTGATCAGCCTGCTGCCTCGCGCCGGGTAGATGCCCGCACAGGTCCCCGGCGGACCAATCCCCGGCGGATCAGTCCTCCGCGCGGGTTGTCCAGTATTCCTCACCATAATCATGGAACAGCTCCTCGCCGGCCTTGATGTCGTGGCTGGCATAGAATCGCAGAAACCGGTTGTCGGTCTCGTCGATCTCCCACTTCGCATTGCCCGGCGTGGCATGGTTATAGAGCATGCCGCACCCCATCACGACGAGATAGTCATTCGGATCGTCGGGGCTGGTGAAGAGATAATCATTCAACCGGTTGGCTTCCTGCAGATCATCATCATCGATGACGATATAGGGACAGCGCTCAAGCGTCTCGCCGGCGGCAACATCCTGAAGGGCAAAGACCCCAAGCCCGTGTATCGGCGACTCCCTGACCGTGATCTTCATGATATCACTGCGCGTCCCTGCTGTAAGCGAATGGGCCAAGATGTACTGAATTGCCAGCGACCTGTCAGCCGCTTTGTCGCGGCGATGGCGCCGCATCGGGGCGACGGCGCTCGCGCATGGCGGTGATCATGCCGGCGGCCGCGATCATGACCATCCCCAGGATCGCCAGCGGCGTCGGCCAGCTGTCGAACAACACCCGGCCCCAGATGGCAATCAGAAGAAGATAGGTGAAATCAAGCGGTGCCAGAAGCGAGCTGTCAGCCGTCTGGTAGGCGCGGCTGAGAAACAGGTTCCCGAACATGTTCAGCATCGCCAATATGGCGAGAAATCCAAGCAGGATCGTGGTGATCTCAGGCCAGCCGACAAGGATGAAGGGCATCGCCTCGCGCCATGCCGGATCAACGGGAAGGCGGCTTGCCACGACGGCGCCGATCATGCCGGTCACAATGAACAACAGATTTACCATGCAGACCAGCGCCAGCGGGCTCTCGTTCCGGCAATAGCGCCGCAGCACCAGAATGTTGCAGGCATAGAAGAACCCCGCCAGTACCGGAACGGCCTGCAACGGTGTGAAGGCGTCAGCGAACGGGTTCAGCACCAGCAGGCAGCCGGCCGCGCCAAGGAGCAGCGCGCCGATCCGCCAGCGGCCGATACGTTCGCCAAGCACCGGCCCGGCCAGCAGAGTGACGAACAGCGGATAGGTATAGAGGCCGGTGGCCATTTGCGTCACCGTGATCTGCTGGGCGGCACCGAAGAAAAACCCCATGCACAGGGCCAGCAGGACGCCGCGCAGGATCGCCGGGCCCAGCCGGCGCGGCCACAGCAGCCCGATGCCACCGGTAAACATCGCAAGCCCGGCAAGCATCGCCAGATTGAGGCAGGAGCGGATGACCTGAAGCTGCCAGAAGCTGGTTTGCGGGGCGACAAGCTTCACAAGCGAATCCTGAAGCGACAGGAAACTGACCCCAACCAGCAACAGCGCCAGCGCCAGCATCGGCCGGTCACCCTGTGGCTGCTCAAAAATCGACAGTCTCATGCGCCACCACCATTCCCGGGCACTTCTCCCGGGTACTTCTCCGGGGCACTTTTCCGAGGCACTTCGCCGCTGCCAGCCTACAGCCGCGCGGCACGGCGTGCGACAAAATTGTGAGTCCGGATTGTGAGTCCGGCATCGGCTGGCCGGCGGGCTGGATGCAGACAATTGACACCGGCGGTTTTATGGCAAAGAGTTTGGCATTGTCGGCTGCCCAGGATCATCGTTTCATGACCGCCAGTCCCACCAACGCCGAACTGCCGGCATTGCTTGCTGACGCGATTGCCGCCACCATCACGCCAACCGCCACCGATTCCGCGATGATCGACCGGCTGCTCGGCGATCTGCGCAACCTGTCATGCCGGCCGGCACCGCCACAGTCGCGCGACCGGCATTCTGGCGATCCACCGGCCAGCATATCACGCTATCTGCCATCTCTTGCCGCCGCCATGCCATCAACGCCGGCCGCCACCGCGTTGCAGCCCCTGTTTGACCGGGTCGACTGGTATCAGATTTTTGACGGCGCCGATATTCCCGGCAATCTGGCAACCGGCCTTGTCGCGGGCCAGATCATTGGCGGGCGCGGGCTTCTGACAAGTGGCGATCTCTATTTGGGGCTGTTCCTTCTCGCCCCGAAGGTTACCTACCCGCTTCACCAGCATGCGTCGCTGGAAATCTACTGCGTCCTGTCAGGCGCGGTGTCGATTCGGCATGGACGGGCGAAACCGGCGCAACGCATTCAGGCCGGCGGCCATTCGGTGACGCCGCCACATCAGGTTCATGAATTGCAAACCGGTGACGAGGCCTGCCTGATCGCCTATATCTGGACCGGCGATTTGACCGGCGAGAACTGGTGGTGGGAGGAACAGCCGGATGGCAGCTGGGATCGGGTTTGCTGGCAAAGACAGGCCGATTCCAGCTGGAAAGTTACGCATCGCGAGCCACTTTCCCCAGCTGAAATCGCCCGTTCCGGCGACAAGTGACATATGCCGTATCATGGCCTGACAGCGGTGTTACCACCGGTTTGACCGGTTCGGGGCAAGTCCGATACAGGATAGTGGGTCGTTTTTTTTACAAATGAATCGGGCTGTCCGGTTGAATCCCGAAAAAAATACATGTTACGATTTCGCCACTGACACACAAGACATAGGGGGGATTTATGTCTGAAAAGCGCAACAACCCCGTGCTCGAGACGCTGAGCCCAGCTGACCGCGCACATTTTCTGAACATGGTCAAGAAAGGCATCAGCCGCCGCGACTTCATGCATTACATGATGGCTGCCGGAGCCACCGCCGCGGCCTCTGGCACGTTGTTCACGGGAGTATCCGATGTCTGGGCCAACACGCCGAAGCGTGGCGGCCGCGTCGTCTTCGCCGGCGACCAGCACGGACCGAACGACACGCTCGATCCGGCCCTGTTCACCTCGGCGGTCGATTATTTCCGCGGCCGGATGTATTACGGCTCGCTGACCCGGCTGACCCGGAATCTCGGCTATGAGCCCGAGCTTGCCGAAGAGGTGCTCTCGAATGACAGCGCCACCGAATGGACTTTCAAGATCCGCAAGGGTGTTGAATTCCATGATGGCAAGACACTGACCGCCGACGACGTCATCTATACGATGAACCGTCACATGGGCAAGGACTCCATCTCCAACGCCTCGTCGCTTGTCGCCATGGTCAAGGAATGGAAGAAGGTCAATGACTATGAGGTGAAGGCAATCCTGTCCTCGCCGAATGCCGACCTTCCGATCGCCCTCGGCACGTTCCACTTCAAGATCCTGCAGGACGGCACCGAGGACTTCTCGACAGCTGTCGGCACCGGCCCCTACAAGGTCAAGGAGTTCAAGCCCGGTGTGCGCACCGTCGGTGAGCGCTTTGGCAATTACTGGGGTGAAGGCGGCTATCTGGACGAGATCGAGCATTTCGGCATCGGTGACCCGGTCGCCCGTTTGAACGCGTTCCTGGCCGGTGACGTCGACGCCATGGTGAACCTGCCGCCAAAGGCCATTGCGCAGGTTGAATCGGCACCCGGCAAGGATGTCTGGTCGCTGAACTCGGCAGCCTATATCAACATCGCCTGCCGCAAGGACATGGAGATGTCGGGCAATCATGACCTGATCATGGCCATGAAGTATCTGATGGACCGCCAGCGCCTTGTGAAAGGTGTCTATAAGGGCCAGGCATCGCTTGGCAATGACCATCCGATCGGACCGGCCTATTTCGACCACAGCCCGGACATCCCGCAGCGGATGATGGATCCGGACAAGGCGAAGTTCCATTTCGAGAAGTCCGGCATCGGCAACACAACCGTGCCGATCGTCGCCGCCGAAGTGGCGCCCGGCGCCATCGACCAATGTCTGTTCCTGCAGCGCGAGGCCGCGAAGATCGGCCTCAACATCGATGTCCAGAAGGTGACCACCGACGGTTACTGGGGCGCGGTATGGCTGAAGGCACCGATGTGCGTCGTGTCGTGGAACATGCGCCCGACGGCCAATATCATGATGACGCTGGCCTTCAAGTCGGATGCTGCCTGGAACGAGACCTATCATCAGGATCCGGAGTTCGACAAGATTCTGGTCGAGGTCCGCGGTGTGACAGATCCTGCCAAGCGCAAGGAGATGTACCACACGCTTCAGGAGAAGATTCACAACGACAATGGCAGCGTGATTCCGCTTTACCGGAATTATGTCGACGCCGTGTCCGACAAGGTGAAGGGCCTGACCTACGTGCCGCTGAACAATTTCGGTGGTGCCGAGGCGCCGGTGACCCTGTGGCGCGACGACGCCTGACCATGAACTGAAAGAACAGGCCCCACCGCAAGGCGGGGCCTGTTTTTTTATGGGGACGTCATGATATGACCGGCCTGATTTTGAAACGACTGGGAATCGGCCTTGTGACCGTTCTGGCCGTTTCGCTGATCATTTTCTTTGGTACGAAAATCCTGCCCGGCGACGCCGCGCAAATCCGTCTTGGCCAGTCGGCCACACCCGAGAATGTCGCCGCCTTTCGGGCGCGA
This sequence comes from Rhodobiaceae bacterium, assembly GCA_018624035.1. Classification (GTDB taxonomy): domain Bacteria; phylum Pseudomonadota; class Alphaproteobacteria; order Puniceispirillales; family Puniceispirillaceae; genus UBA8309. The sequence goes on from JAAZUU010000048.1 coordinate 6,518, forward strand.
CTCGGACTGGACAAGCCCTATATAGTTCAATATCTCGTCTGGCTGAAAAATTTCATGATGGGCGATCTTGGCACCTCGCTTGCCAGCGATGTGCCGATCTCCGACCTGATCGCCGACCGGTACAAGAACACCGTCTTTGTCTCAGCGCTGACCGCTGCCATCGGCGTGCCGATCTCACTGGCGCTCGGCATCATGGCGGCGATGTATCCCGGCACCCTGTATGACCGTGTGCTGACGCTGGTGTCGGTCTCGCTCGTCGCGGCGCCGGAATTCTTCACCGCGACGCTGCTTGTCCTGCTGTTTGTATTTGTTCTGGGTATCGGCAACGCGATCGTCGTCGGATCGACCGAGGGCAAGGGCCTGTTCGAACTGATCTCGCATTTCGCGCTGCCGATCACCACGCTCTGTTTCGTCATCGCCTCGCAGCTTATCCGGATGAGCCGTGCCGCGGTGCTGAATGTGATGAGTTCGCCCTATATCGAGATGGCGATCCTGAAAGGTGTGCCGCGCCGCCGGATCATCTTCCGGCACGCGCTCCTCAACGCCATCGGCCCGATCGTCAATGTGGTGGCTCTCAACCTTGCCTATCTGGTGACCGGCGTGATCGTTGTCGAGGTCTATTTCGGCTATAACGGGCTGGCGACGCTGATCGTCCAGGGCGTGCAGACCCGCGACTATGTCCTGATCCAGGGACTTGGCATGATCTTCTGCCTGACCTACGTCATCCTGATGCTGATCGCCGATATCGCGGCCTACGCATCCAACGCACGGCTGAGGCACCCGAAATGAAACCGCAAGCACCTTCCGACCATTATGTGGCGCCCTATGATGCCGGCATCAGCTTTGACGAACTTCCGGATTCCGCGCCATCCGCGCGCTATTCGCCGTCCTGGACCGGCTGGGTCGGCATTGTGGTCGTCGGTTTCTGGGTCTTCATCGCCATTTTCGGGCCGTGGCTGGCCCCGATGGGCGAGAACGAGCTTCCCTTCCCGGATGACTATTCCGAGTTCCAGCTGCCGCGTCCCGGTGCCTGGCTTGGCACCGATGAAAGCGACCGCGATGTTCTCAGCCGGTTAATGTATGGCGCTGGCCGCACCATCGGCATTTCCTTCATGGCGACGGTGCTTGCCTATTTCATCGGCGTTATCCTCGGCATTGGCGCCGCTATCTCGACGCCGCGGGTCGATATGATCGTCAGCCGCATCAATGACGCCTTCCTCAGTCTGCCGACCATCATGCTCGGCCTTGTCGTCGTCGCCGCGGTCGGATCCTCGATCCCGGTCCTCATCATCACCGCCGGCGTGATCTATGCCACCGTCGTGTTCCGGCTGGCCCGTGCGCTTGGGCAGGAGATTATGGTGATGGATTTCGTCGAGGCGGCGCGGGTCCGCGGCGAGGGACGATGGTGGATCATCACGCGCGAGATCTGGCCGAATGCCGCGATGCCGCTGCTGACCGATTTCGGGTTGCGGCTGATCTATGTGATCCTGTTCATCTCCAGCCTCAGCTTCCTCGGGCTCGGCGTGCAGCCGCCACAGGCGGACTGGGGATCAATGGTGCGCGAAAATCTGGGGGCGCTGTCCTATGGTGCATCGGTCATTCCGGTCGTTGCCCCGGCGCTGGCCATCGCCACCCTCACCGTCGCCATCAACCTTGTTGTCGATGATCTGTCCGCGCATAGCGGCGGCAAGCTGTCAAAGAGGCTGTAGCACATGGCGCGCGCATCCGATTCGAACGACGTCATCTTCGAGGCCCGCGACCTGAAGATCAATGCGGTCCGCGATGACGGCTCGGAACTTCCCATCGTCAAGGGTGTCGATTTCAAGGTCCGGCGTGGCGAGGTCGTCGCGCTGATCGGGGAATCCGGCTCCGGCAAGACGACCATCTCGCTGGCGGCGCTCGGCTATTGCAAGCCCGGGTTGAAATTCGCCGGCGGCGAGGCGCTGTTGCTTGGCGAGGATGTCACAACAAGGACAACCGAGGAGTTGCGCCCGATCCGCGGTGAGAAGGTCGCCTATCTGGCACAGAGCGCCGCCGCCACCTTCAACCCGTCGATCCTGATCAATGAACAGGTGACAGAGGCACCGGTGCTTCATGGCTCGAAGACTCGCGAGGAGGCCAACGCCAAGGCGCTGTCACTCTACAAGGCGCTGGAGCTTCCCGACCCGGAAAATATCGGATCACGCTATCCACATCAGGTGTCAGGCGGTCAGTTGCAGCGTCTGATGGCGGCCATGGCGCTGTGCGGCGAGCCCGACCTGCTGGTGCTTGACGAGCCGACAACGGCGCTTGACGTGACCACCCAGATCGAGGTGCTGAAAGCCTTCAAGCAGGTGATCAAGAAAGAGGGCGCGGCGGCCATCTATGTGACGCATGACCTTGCGGTGGTGGCGCAGGTCGCCGACCATATCGTCGTTCTCTATAATGGCGAGATCAAGGAAGCCGGCCCGGTCGAGACAATCATCCACAATTCGGAGCATCCCTATACCAAGCGTCTGATGGCGGCGATCAAGCCCCTTCCCGAGCCCGGGCTCGGTGAGGCCAGCAATCATGAGCATATGCGTGATGCGCCGGCACTGGTGGCGCGTAATGTCGATGCCGGCTATGGCAAGGGGGCGGACGGCGCGCCGACGACAATGGTGCTTCGCGACGTCAATGTCGCCATCGAACGCGGCAAGACCGTTGGCATTATTGGCGAATCCGGATGCGGGAAGTCCACATTGGCGCGCGTCTTCGCCGGATTGCTGCCGCCAAGCGCCGGCGATCTGGAACTTGACGGACAGCCGGTGGCGCCAAATCTGGCGGCGCGCACGCGCGACGAGTTGCGGCGTGTTCAGTTTGTCTACCAGATGGCCGACACGGCGCTGAACCCGCGCCAGCGAATCAAGGATATCCTTGGCCGCCCGCTGGAATTCTATGGCGGGCTGACAGGCACGAGGAAAACCGAGCGGATCAATGAATTGCTCGAGATGGTAGAAATGCCGCCACCCTTTGCCGAGCGTTTCCCGCATGAATTGTCGGGCGGACAGAAGCAGCGGATCAATCTGGCGCGGGCGCTTGCGGCGGAACCGGAGGTTGTTCTGTGCGACGAGGTCACCTCGGCGCTGGATACAATCGTCGGCGCCAATGTCATCGAATTGCTGAAATCACTGCGCCGCGAAACCGGTGTGTCCTTTGTCTTTATCAGCCATGATCTGTCAACCGTTGCATCCTTTGCCGACGAGATCGTCGTTCTCTATGCCGGGCGTGTCGCCGAACAGGGCCCGACCGACAAGGTTCTCTCGCCGCCCTATCATCCCTATACACGGCTGCTGATCTCCTCGGTGCCGGAGATGCGGACCGGCTGGCTCGAGGATACGGTGGCCAGCAAGGAGACCATCACCGGCATGACAGGCGGCGTCGAGCTGACTGATACAGGATGTCCGTTCTTTGCCCGCTGCCCGCTGGCAATCAGCGGGACGTGCGATACCACCGCCCCACCGCGCCGCGTCGATGGCGCGGATCATGTCATCGAATGCCACCGCGAGGTCGATGAACTTCTTGGCGGCGGCTGATCAAAGGCTCGACAGAGCGCGATGACTAGCCTTGAATCTGTGGGTAGGCAAGTGCCGCCACAACATGAACGCGGCGCGTCTCGCCACCATTGATCGCGGTATGATAGCCACGCGTGTCAGTGAAATAGACTGATCCGTCAGCAGGCAGATGCGTCACGTGATGATTGACCACGAACAGCGACCCGGGATTGGTCACAATCGGAATATGAAGCCTGGGTTCCGGGTCGCGATGCCAGCTGTTGCAATTATACAGCCCCTTTGACAGAACCCGCATCCTGCCGATCGGAAACCGGTGCGCCAGCTCGGCATGGACATGCTCGAAATAGGTGCCGGCAGATTGCGGGTTGAACTCACTGAAATCAATCTCCGGCACAAGATCCTCGCGCGGCTCCTCCAGATAACGGTCGTCACCACGAAGCCAGTAGCGGCCGGACAGGTCATTCTCGGTCCATTCGGTCTGCCCGGGGCGCTGTGTCAAGGGCAGCGCCGCAAAGCCGTCATCCTGCATCCCGCCCATGAAATCAGCGCGCCTCAGACACTCGGCAAGCGCGGCGCGGAGTTCGCTGATATCGAAACGCAGTGCCAGTCTTTCGATTCCCGGCCCGGGAACAGGTCTGCTGCCTCATCGTCGGATACCGATGACAGGATGATCACATCCTCGCCCTTTTGCCAGTCGGCAGGCGTTGCCACCTTGTGGCCGGCGGTCAGCTGAAGCGAGTCGATGACGCGCAGCAGCTCGGCAAAATTACGGCCTGTCGACATCGGATAGGCCATCTGCAGCTTGATCCGCCGGTCGGGCCCGACAACAAACACCACACGCACCGTCTGGTTGTCGACCGCGCTGCGCCCGGCCGAACTTTCACCCGCCGCCGCCGGCAGCATGTCATAGAGCTTGGAAACCGCAAGGTCGGTATCGGCGATGATCGGATATTGCGGCCGGTTGCCTGTTACATCCTCGATATCGGAAAGCCACTCCCTGTGATCGTCAGCCGGGTCGACCGACAGGCCGATAACCTTGACATTGCGCCTGGCGAACGCGCTCTCAAGCCCGGCCAGCGCCCCAAGCTCGGTGGTGCAGACAGGTGTGAAATCCTTGGGATGCGAGAACAGAATGCCCCAGCCGTCAGCCAGCCAGTCATGGAATGTGATCTCGCCATGGGTTGTCTGCGCTGTGAAATCCGACGCGATGTCGTTGATTCGCAGAACCATCCGTTCCTCCTGTGATTCGGAATTGAATGTGATCAGGGCTTGGAAGCCTGCGGTCAATATCGTCGGAAGCGGCGGTTTCGATCCAACATTTTCGCGCTTGAAACACGGATTTTTCAACCGCGGCGCAGGCTGGCCAAAACAGGCCTCGCCACCGGGCCAGACAGAGGAAATTCTTCCCCGGCAGAGAGCGTGCCGCCTGAGGCATGAGGGAATGCTGAAATGACTTCCTGTCACATGCCGGGCTGTGTCACCATCGCGACAGAACAATTCATGGACAAGGGAGCGGATGATGGAACCCAAACTGATGAGCTATATCACCAGCAAATTCGCCACCAAGGGCGATATGATGGCGGCGGAAGGCACCTGGCAGGAGATCATCGGCGAGATGCTGCCACGTTTCAAGGAGGCCGGCGCGTTGCGCCAGGTGGTCACGCAGGTCTGGAACCAGGAAGGAAGCTTCATTCTTGGCAATCTTTGGGAATATGTCGATGAACAGGCCTTCATCGCCTGCCAGCCGCTGTTCCGTGAGGCCGAGGCAAAACTGAACGAGAGAGCCGGCATACCCGCGATCAATGTTCCCTCCCGCGGCATCATCCTTCACGATGTCCATCTCTAGGGCCTTCGCCGATCGTCGGGCGTCCCGCGGCGGCGTCCTTGCATTGCCGATGGCAGTGTGATTGCATCACGCGACAAGGCGGCACGGACCGTCGGAATCGCGGGAAGGAACGCAGCCATCGTGGCCAGGACAGATCACTCATTGCCGCCGGGAACCCATACCGTTGCGCTCGGGCTCGGTGACCTGAACGGAATCATGCGTGGCAAGCGCATCCCGGCCGCGCAATGGGAGCGAATTTGCGAGTCAGGCAATGCGCTGGCGATGTCGCTGTTCACCATGGATATGGCCTGTGATGTCTGGGATACGCCGGTGGTCAGTTTCGAGAACGGCTTTCCCGATTGCCATATCTTCCCGCTTCACACCCCGGTCGCCATCCCGTGGGAGCCCGGCGTGGCGCTGTGTTTCGCCCGCGCCGAAGGGATGGATCACAAACCGCTGACCATCGACCCGCGGCAGGCGCTGGTCCGGCAGTTGGATCGCGCCGCCGCCATGGGCATTGATGTCAGCGCCGGTACCGAGCTGGAGTTCTATCTTCTCGACCCGCAGACCGGCCTGCCGCGCGATCAGGGAAATGACTGTTATGGTCTCGACCGGGCGGCGGAGCTTGAGCCGATTCTGGGGCCCATACGCGAGCAGATCGGTGCCATGGGCATACCGATCGAGCAGTCGAACCCGGAATATGCAGCCGGCCAGGTCGAGGTCAATATCCGCCATGATGCCGCCCTGATTGCCGCCGACCGGGTGGTGATGTTCCGGTCGCTGGTGAAACAGCTGGCGGCACGGCACGGCTTCCATGCCAGCTTCATGGCCAAACCTTTCATCGAGGAAAGCGGCAACGGCTTTCATGTTCATTATTCTCTGTGGTCAGACGGGCGGAACGTATTTTCCGACAAGGGGCGGCTGAGTGATACCGGCCGGCATTTCCTTGCCGGCTTGCAGCATCGGATGGCAGAAATGTCGGTCTGCGGTGCCATGACCGTGAACGGATATCGTCGCCGCAAGCCTCTGTCCTTCTGCCCGACCAATGCCAGCTGGGGGTATGACAACCGCACCGTAGCATTGCGCGTGATCGAGGGGAGCGACAGCGCGACACGTATCGAGAAGCGTGATGCCGGCGCCGACTGCAACCCCTATCTGCTGCTCGCGGCCGACATCGCCGCCGGTCTCGACGGTATCGAGGCGGCGATGGAGCCGTCAGCTGCGAGCGTGGGCAATGCCTATCTCGACGAGGCCGCCCCGCCAATCCCGCTTCAGCTTAACGAGGCGATCAGGCAGGCACGGGCTTCCGACTGGCTGGCCACGGTTCTGGGAGCCGATCAGTATGAGATCTGGCTGCAGCAGGCCGAGCGCGAGCTGGAATTCTTCTGGCGACAGGTCACACCTTTCGAGACCGGGCGCTATCTGCGGGTGTTCTAGCGCCATCCCGATTCGCATGACGGTATCTTTACGGTGGCGTTTTTCGTCGAGATGATTATATCTTTCAATGGATCGGGGCGGTCGGCGTTGGCCATGTTATGGTGAAGGGGGGCATCGGCGCATTCCCGGATCATGCTTATCAGACTATTCGCCGCGAGGTAACCCCAATGAAGATCACCCGTAGAGTCAAAGCCATCCTCGACAATTACGGGGCTGACAGTCCCGGTGTGAAAGCCAATCTGGCGCGCATCCTGATGCAGGGGAAGCTCGGCGGCACCGGAAAGCTGGTCATCCTGCCGGTTGATCAGGGGTTCGAACATGGACCGGCGCGAAGCTTCGCCGTCAATCCGGACGCCTATGATCCCCATTATCACTATCAGCTTGCGATCGATGCCGGCCTGTCAGCCTATGCCGCGCCGCTCGGCATGATCGAGGCCGGCGCCGACAAATTTGCCGGGCAGATCCCGACCATCATGAAGGTCAATTCCTCGAATTCGCTGGCCCGTGGCGGCGATGCGCCAAGCCAGGCCATCACCGGTTCGGTTGCCGAGGCATTGCGTCTTGGATGCAGCGCTGTCGGCTTCACCATCTATCCCGGCTCAGATGCGGCCTTCGACATGATCGGGCAGTTCCAGGACATGGCCGCCGAGGCCAAGGCGCTCGGCCTTGCGGTGGTGCTGTGGTCCTATCCGCGCGGCGGCGGTCTCAGCAAGCCGGGTGAGACGGCGCTTGATGTCGCCGCCTACGCGGCCCATATGGCGGCCCTGCTTGGCGCGCATATCATCAAGGTGAAGCCACCGGGCGATCATCTTGAACAGGACGCGGCAAGGGCGGTCTATGAATCCGTCGGCGTGGATCGCGCCACCCTGGCCGAACGGACCCGCCACATCATGCAGGCCTCTTTTGCCGGGCGCCGGATTGTCGTGTTTTCCGGCGGCGCCGCCAAGGACCGTGCCGGTCTGATGGAAGAAATCCGCGGCCTTCGCGATGGTGGGGCGAACGGCTCCATCATCGGGCGCAACACCTTCCAGCGCCCCCGCGATGAGGCTCTCGACCTGTTGTCTGAAATCATCGGCATCTACAAGTCGGGGCATTGAGGCGAACAGCCGCCGCCAGACATGACCGGCAAATATGACTGGTAATACAGTCCAGAATCGTCAATTCTTCACCCATTGTCTTGTTGCGGGTAACGGGTCCGGGGGCCATGCCACTACCAGCTGTTGATGATCGGATTGCGATCAGTGACCTTGCCACTGACCCTTACAGCTTTTACCGCAAGGCCCGCGCCGACCACCCGGTGGTGACGGTCAAGGCGGTCGGCCGCACGATGCTGACCAAGGCCGCCGACACGAAATATGTCAAGGACAGCTGGGAGCTGTTCTCCTCGGACGACCCTAACACACCGATGCGGCGCGCCTTCCAGGCGCATACGCTGATGCGCAAGGACGGCGCGGCGCACCAGCGTGAGCGCACCGCCATGGCCTCCACCTTTTCGCCGCGTAATCTGCGCGAGGTATGGATGCCGCTCTATGAGGACATTGCTGACGACTATATCGGCCGGTTGCCTCGTGGTGAAACCGTCGATCTGTTTGCCGAGCTGGCCGCCCCGTTGTCGGCGCGATGCCTGTCACATCTGATCGGCCTTGACCATGCCAGCGACGCGGATTTGTGCCGGTGGTCGCAAACACTGATCGACGGTGCCGGCAATTTCGGTCAGCTTCAGTCGCTGTTCGACGCCACCGACAAGGTCAATGACGAGATCAACGCCGCGATCGGCCAAACGGTTACCGCGCCCGAGGCGGCCGGCAGACCCCACGCCATCGCAGTGATGCTTGGCCAGGAGGCACCGCTCGAGATCGGGGCCATCCAGTCAAACATCAAGATCGTCATTGGCGGCGGCATCAACGAGCCGCGCGATGCCATGCTAACAGCCATTTTCGGGCTTCTCGACAATCCCGAACAGAAACAGGCGGTTCTTGCCGGCACGACATCCTGGCTGAACGTCTTTGAAGAAGCCATCCGCTGGGTGGCGCCAATTCAGCTCTCCTCCCGCCGCGCCGTCGAGGACACGCAGATTCGTGGCTATGACATCCCCGCCGGTGATGTGGTGATGACCATTCAGGCATCAGCCAACCATGACGAGGAGGTCATCGAGAACGGCCACCTGTTCGACATCCACCGCCCAAGGGCACCGCATCAGGCCTTCGGCAACGGCCCGCATTTCTGTCTTGGCACCCATGTCGCCCGCAAGATGGTGGCCGACATTGTCCTGCCGCGTCTTTTCGACAGATTTCCCGAGATGAGCCTCGACACCGACCAACAGGTTGCCTTTCGCGGTTTTGGATTCCGTGGCCCGATCAACATGCCGGTGCGTCTGAACTGATCATCTATTTGGCGTTGTTGCGGCCTGCCAGTTCTGCTATCGCTGGCGCACCGCAGGAGGATCATCAATGACAATCACGCTTCATCAGGCCCGGACAATCACCGACGCATCCCTCGCCAGCGGGCGCAAGATGGGGTTGAAGCCTCTCAGCGTCATCGTTCTTGACAGCCGCGGCGCACTTGTCGCCGCCGCGTCGGAGGATGGCTGCAGCCAGCTTCGTGCGAAGATCGCCCATGGCAAGGCGAATGCCGCCATCGGCCTTGGCATGGGAACGCGCGCGCTGATGAACCGCGCCGAACAGCAGGCCTATTTCATACAGGCGGTGAACGGCGTGTTCGGCGGCGATATGGTGCCGGTGCCGGGCGGCGTTCTGATCCTTGACGGGGGCGGCGCGTTGCTGGGGGTTGTCGGCATTTCGGGCGACACATCCGACAATGACGAGGCGGCCGCCATCGCCGGCATCGCGGCGGCAGGCCTCACCGCAAAGGTGGACTGACCGGCGGGGCCATCCTCGATTTCCGGTATGAAAAGGGGCGCCATGCGGCGCCCCCTGTTGTTCCCGGGTTATGTGCGTTTCCGGGTCTATCTGACCAGCGACTGCGTCGAATATTCTGAGGCAGGCAGCTTGCCCACCATGCCGCGTTCCTGCACATAATCGACGAATGACTGCGCGTAATCGAGATAGGTGTCGGTATAGCGACCGTCATTCTTCACCGTCTTGAAGGTCTTGTAGCCGTCACGGCCACCGGCGATATAGTTGTTTGTCACCAGACGATAGGTCCTGCCCATCTCAAGCGGGGTCCATGAGGTGTCATTACGGCCCTTGAACTCCATCCTGCCAAGACGCCGGCCAGGCCCCTTCGTGGCATCGACATGCCAGCGAAGGCCGGCGGCATAGGGATAGGCACCGGTCGACCCGTCAGGTTCAAAGGCATAGTCAAGCGCCTCTTCCAGGACGGTTTTGATCTCGGCACCGGTCATATCCATCTCGACGAGCGTGTTGGCGAAGGGCAGCAGCAAATAGGCATCGCCCATCGTCAGGTCGCCCCGCGCGATGTCGGTCCGCACACCGCCGCCATTCTGGATCGCGATATCACTTGTCTTCGCCATCTCGCGGAAGGCATGGGCGACAACCATCGAGATATCCGACCCGTTGCGTGCGGTTTCCTCGGGCGAGCAGATCTTCGAGCGGCCGTCACCCGGGATGCGGGCAAGGCACAAATTCTCGGCAACCTCGCCAATCTTCTGGGAGAGCAGTTCCTCAACCTTGATGTTGTAGGTCGCAAGAAGCGCCGCGGCATCCGGATCCTCGGTCACGATCGACAATTTCGGGTCGGCCTTGATGGCGGCATGGATGGCGTCACGCGCCGCGCCTTCAACCTCGACCCTGTCGCCATCGGCATTCTTGCGCCTGAAGCTGTCCGCCAGCATCATATGCGGCGTGCCGCTGCATGACTCGATCTCGCCAGCATCATTGAAGGACAGGTCCAGTTCGCCGACAACCTGGCTGTATTGCCAGGCCGTGGCAACGCAGACCGACCTGCCGCCGACACCCGTGACGACGGTCGGGTACGGACCGGCGGCGTTCAGGCCCAGATCGGCAAAATCGCCGAGCAGGGTGTGGGAATCACCGCCGATGATCACATCCACACCGTCGATTCTGGCGGCAAGCTCAAGCTCGTTTCGATAGCCGTAATGCGTCAGCAGGATGATGTGATCGATTCCCGATGCGGTCAGCTCATCGACCATCTTCTGCGCCGTTTCGGCTTCATCGAGGAAGATCGTCGTTTCATCCGGGCTGGAGGACAGCCTGGTCTTGCGGACGATGTCGATTCCGACGATGCCAATTTTCATGCCGTCGATCTGCATGACGGTATAGGGCTGGATATAATCTGTCGCGCTGTTCGGCGTCAGTGCCGAGACACCAACCTCCGGCTTGATGTTGGCGGCCAGGACCGGGGTGTGACAATCACTTGATTTCAGGAAATCGAGAAATTTTGCCAGGCCGGCATCGCCCTCGTTGAATTCATGATTGCCAAGGGCGAACGCATCGAAACAGATCTCGTTCATCAGCGCCGCATCCGCCTCGCCCTTGAACAGCGTGAAGAACAGAGATCCCGACACCGCGTCGCCGGCGTGAAGTTTCAGCACATTGTTGCCGGCGGCATGTGTGAGCTGCTTCATTCTGGCAACGACGGCGGGCATGCCGCCGGATCTCACGCGGGTGGATTTGCCAGCAAGTTTCAGATTCATCCGGCCATCCGGTTTCAGATGCGAGTGATGGTCGTTTATGTGCAGGATCTTCAGATCACCGGCCAGTGCCGCGTTTGACATAAAGGCCGCAACGACAGCCGCCGCAATGCCGAGACATTGCAAAAATCTGCCGGGACTGCGTGGGGTTGAGCGCGTTTTCATGTTGATCATACCTCATCGGGCTATGTGTAAGGGACCATTTTTCACGAGAAATTTTACAGCAACGTGACAGCCATGTCCGGCCATAGAGTCGCTTGGCAGTGAAATAATTTACCCGATTGTCGCTCTGCCGGGGCTGCCCATCTCCGATATATCGGCCAGCCAGCTCCCGAGCATCTCCCGGGTATTTCCCGGGCATCTCCCGGGCGCCAGTTTTCCAGGCAAATCGTGGTTCCGAATTCTGATTTTCAGGCATGGTCGGTGTCTGTCGGCGATGGCTGAACACGGTTGTTTGCATGCCGGCAGATTTGTCGTAGGCTTCGGTGGCAACCAAAATGATGAGTGTTATCGCACTCAACACAGCATGACCTTATGGTCATCCCAGTTCGCCACCAGCCTGGGTCATCAAAAGGCAGGGAGACATGGACCAGGATCTGTTTCGCAATACTCTTGCAACCAATGGCCTCTCCGTGGGCAAGCGCAACCGAAACAGG
>JAAZUU010000134.1 GCA_018624035.1 Rhodobiaceae bacterium
AGTGGTGCCCGCTGAGGGAATCGAACCCCCAACTAATCATTACGAATGACCTGTTATACCATTTAACTAAGCGGGCATTGGCAGCGCTTATAGCGACTTTCACCTGCCGGTTCAATCAGGCTTGTTCATGCCGGTTGTCTTCACATCAGCGGTTGATGATGGCGGCAGCATTGGCGTTACCCCGTCGGGTCGCCGCCACTCCAGCGTGGCGAAACCGGCACAGCCCGCGCAATGGCCCTGCCAGGACTCATGGACAAGCTGACATGCGGTACATTGCCAGCATCGCGGTCGCGGCGCCTCACCGGCCTCGCGCAACGCGTCTGTTTCCGCCCCGCTGTCTCCGGCCTCCGCGGCAAGCCGTGATATCAGACGCCAAACGGCGGCGTCACGATCCGCAGGCTCGATCTCCTCCAGAAGGCGGCGTGCCTCACCGACAAGGCCGCGCGCCAGCGCCGCGCCGGCGGTAACACGCCGCCCTTCGGCGGCCAGCGGACCGCTCTTCGGGATCAGCCTGATCAGCCTGGCAATATGACCGCCATCATTTGTCTTCCATAGCGTCTGCAACCGCGCGGCAAGGTCGTCATGCGGCATCGACCGGAACGCCGTTTCAAGCCACTTCACCGCCTTGCGGGGACTGCCATCCTCTTCATGAAGCGCGGCAAGCTGCATGGCTGCCGGCCAGAAGTCCGGCGACGCGGTCAACGCGGTCTCAAGCCCGGCAGCGACGGTGCGGCGGCGGGTCTTCTGGTCCGTTCCCCGGTCAAGCCGGGTCAGCGCATCAAGATAGGCAAGCGCCGCCTTCTGTCGTGACAGCAGATGCCGCGCCGCCGCATCTTCACCCGCGTCCGCCGCCGCGACAACGGCATGCGCCGGCAGGGCCGCCGCCCAGTTGCCACGCTCCGCCTCCAGCATCACCACCTGGCGGGCCGCGAGGGCCGATTTCGGGCGCAGGTCAAGGGCCCGCCGGGCCGCCGCCAGCGCCTGATCCGGCAAATCATTCTCCAGCGCCAGTCTGGCAAGACCTATATGTCCCAGAAAAGCGGTATCCCGGTCACGCGTCAGCGAGGTGAAATAGCGTCCGGCAGCCTTGTGGTCACCCGACATATGCGCCGCCTGCGCCGACAAAAGGTCGGTCAGCTGCGGGGCGGCAAGAAGCCTCTGTGCCCGCGCCGCCTGACGCCGTGCCTCATCCGGCTCGCCGGCCGACACCGCCATCAGCCCGAGTGTCAGCGCGCGGTGACCGGATTCGGTGCGTCGCCTGCTCAGGTTGCGGCCAAGCCACGACGGCAGGCCAAGCAACCCGCGGAACAGCCGGTCGATGAACACCAGGGCCAGCGCCAGAATGACGAGGATCGCGACGGCAAGACTTGTGCGCATTTCAAGCTGCCATCCCAGCCATTCAAGCTGCAGCATGCCCGGCTGCGCGCCAAGCCAGCTTGCCAGCGCGGCACCAACAAGAACAAGGCCGACAAGCCAGAGAAGGCGCGCGAACATCAATCTGCCGCCAAGGCCGTGACGAGACGCGCCGTCATGCGCGCCATCAGCGCCGCCAGCGCGGCGTCAAGGTCTAGGCGCCTTTGTGTTTGCAGCTGCCAATCGGCGAGACCTTCATGACCTGCTGTGATCCGGCGGCTGGCGGCAAGCGCCTCGGCAAGGCTTCCGTCGCGAAGCGCGCGCATGAAATCATCCGCCGGTGTCGCGGCCTCTGCGATCCCATCCTCGGCAGATGGCGCGTCATCACTGCGGCGAAGCCTGATGAACCCGGCAATCCTGCCGGTTGTGTCCTGCCACCATCCGGATACACCGCCCCGGTCCCGGTGGATCCCCGCCACAAGGCCGCTTCCTTGGGCAAGCAGCCGGGCTGCCGGGACCGGGGGCGGGGTCAGCAACGGCTCAAGGCGGGACAGATCACCGACGTCAAGCCCGGCCAAGGCTAGCTCACGCAGCACCGGCATCCATCGCGCCGGATCACCTCCCTCCAGATTGGCCGCATTCATGGCCGTCGCCGCGCCAAGGCCGGCCTGTGCCAGCACAAGACCTGATTCAAACTGCGGCGCGACGGTGTCGGCGCCGGCTGGCCGTGACACCAGATCGGCGGACAGAGTGTCGAGACGCGCCGACAGGGCGGCGAGCGCTTCGGCCGGGTCCTGTGGCAAGGCGTCCTCGAATCCGGCAAGACGCGATGCCAGTTCATCCTGACTTGTCTTCATGACAAGGATGTCAGCCTGCGCGCGCGCCAGCGTGTCGTTGGTGGTGTCGATTTGTGCGGCCAATGCCTCGATCTCGGCCTGATAATGGCCTTCCTGGCGCGCCACCATCCATTGCTGGACGCCAATGCCTGCCAGCGCCAGAAACAGGGCGGCGACGCCAAGAATAACCGGCATGACATCACGCCTCGCAGGCGGCACGCTGGCGGATGGGCTGTCTGATGACCCCTTCATGGGGCCGTCAGGCGCGGTGTCGCTCGACACGGCCTCTTCATTTGCCGGCCGGGTGGAACGCGTCCCGGAATCAGTTGTCCCGGAAGCTGTTGTCCCGGAAGGTGATTTGCCACGACCGGCGGACCGTCGCCGGCCGGCCCGGGACGCCGGCTTTTCAACCGCGACACCTTCAATGATCTCGGGATCGTTGTCTGAGGTCTTTTTGCCGGTCATGCTGTCGTCAGGCCCCCATATGGACATGGCTCTCTGGACATGGCTCTCTGGACATGGCCCTGCGGGCACGGCGAGCCATCAACACCCTGTCATCCGGCGATGATAGAACAAAGCGGCGATGGCTAAAAGACGTGCGCGCGTCGAACGTCTGGCGACGAATTGCTCCTTCCAGCCTGAACCGGCCGAACTGGCGATGGTCGCACTTCCAGCGATCAGCGCCATGTCGGTGACCCGCGCGCCCAGATCATGCCGCACCAGCATATCACGAAACAGGCTGGCCGAGCGGGCCGACATCAGAATCACCGCACCGACGCGCCGCTGATCAATGGCCGCCAGCGCCCGACCGTCGAACGCCGTCACCGGCTTCATCTCATAGACAGGCAACAAGGTCACATCGACCCGTGGTGCCAGCGCCGCCTTCATGTCAAAGCCGCGATTCACCGCACAGGGCCATAGCAGCGGCGCGCCGGTGATCACACGGTGCGCTGGAAACCGGGCCAGGATCAGCGGTACCAGGCCGGACCCGCCACCTGATCCGATCGTCACATCACTGAATCCGGCGTCGCGGGCCACACGCCCGGAGGCACGACCAACAGCGAATACCGGCAGATCTGCCCAGCCCGGCGGCACCACACTTCCACACAGCGCCAGAAACCCGGAGATGGCGTGGCGGCTTGTAAAGATCAGACCACTGACCGATCCGGCGGCTGGCAGCACCGCCTCGTCAAGACAGGTGGCCGTCATGACCGGTGCCGCCATCGCCGGCACGCCGCGTCGTCCGAGCGCCTCGACATCAGCCGCCGCATCAGCTGCCGGGCGTACTGTCAGGATGAGGTCGGTCATCGTCTGTCACCCGCCAGGTCAGCCATCATCGTCAGCCATCATCATAAGCCATCATCACCTCAGGCGAGAAAATCCCGGCCACCGGCTGCCTCAAGCAGTCTGGCACCCAGCTGCCGGCCAAGCGCCGCCGCATCTTCCTGCGGCGCCGTCCCGGTAGTGCGGTGCGCTGCCGTACCATCGGGACGCAGCACCATGCCATCGAGATGCAGCACGCCGCTGTCATCGAGTGTGGCGCTGGCGGCGATCGGAGTGTGGCAGGACCCGTCGAGATACGCCAGCATGGCACGCTCGGCCGTCACCTCGGTCTCGGCCTGCCTGCAGTTCAGGCCGGCAATCGCCGCCGCCACGGCGCGGGCGCGGTCATCATCACCACCGCGAATCTGAATCGCCAGCGCCCCCTGCGCCGCCGCCGGCGGCATGACAGCCGGATCAAGCGGTGTGTGCGGTACATCAAGCGCCAGCCGCCGCAACCCTGCCATGGCAAGGATGATGGCATCGTACCGGCCAGCCGCGAGTGCCGCCAGCCTCGTATTGACATTGCCGCGTAGCAGTTCGATCCGCAGGTCCGGACGGTGGTGGTGCAACAGCGCCCGGCGCCTTACCGAGGCGGTGCCGACCACAGCGCCATGAGGCAGCGAGTCAATCGTCCCGAACGGTCCGATCAGCGCATCACGCCGGTCCTCGCGCGGCAACACCGCGGCAATGACGGTGCCATCGGCGAAAACGGTTTCCATATCCTTCATCGAATGGACCGCCGCATCGCAATTGCCATCAAGAAGCTGCCGCTCAAGTTCCTTGACGAACAGCCCCTTGCCGCCGGCATCGGCAAGCGAACGGTCGAGAATCCTGTCGCCGCGAGTCGTCAGGGACAGAATGTCGGTGGCCAGCGGCGCCAGACGGTCACGGACAATATCGGCCTGCGCCAGCGCCAGCGCCGAGGCGCGGCTTCCCAGAATGAGCGGGCGCGAGTCAAAGATGTCGGACGGTGTTGTCATAGGCGCCTGTAATAAAGCGCGGCCGTCACTGTTGCAAAATAAAAAGGGCCCCGGTGCCGGGACTTATCAACAGGACGCCAATGCCCTATGATCCGGGGCCGACGGCATGATAGGGACACCCCCTGATGAACGACACCTTCCTGATGCTTGGCATCGAAAGCAGCTGTGATGAAACCGCGGCCGCCATCGTGGCCGCGGACGGCACCATCCTTTCCAGCGAGGTGGCATCGCAGATGGACATCCATGCCGCGCATGGCGGGGTGGTGCCGGAGATTGCCGCACGGGCGCATCTCGACGCCATCGACATGGTGATCGACGCCGCCCTTACCACCGCCGGCGTCGGTATCGACGCCATCGACGGGGTGGCCGCGACGGGCGGACCCGGCCTGATTGGCGGCGTTGTCGTTGGGACGGTGACAGCAAAGGCCATCGCGACCGCCCGCGGCATCCCCTATTACGCGGTCAATCATCTTGAGGGTCATGCGCTGAGCCCGCGGCTGGTCGCGCCGGTTCCGTTCCCCTATCTGCTGCTGCTCGTCTCGGGCGGCCATACCCAGCTTCTGGCCGTTCATGCGCCGGGGGCCTATGAACGCTACGGCACGACGATGGATGACGCCGCCGGCGAGGCCTTCGACAAGAGCGCCAAGATCATGGGGCTCGGCTATCCGGGCGGGCCGGCGATCGAACGGCTGGCGGCGGCCGGCGATGTCACAAGGGTCAGGCTGCCGCGCCCGCTAAAAGGGGCCGATCACTGCCATTTCTCCTTTTCCGGTCTGAAGACCGCCGTAGCGACCCGGCATGCCGCGCTTGCGGATGCGGATGACGATGCCGAACCGGCCGATCTCGCGGCTTCGCTGCAGGCGGCGATTGCCGATTGCCTTGCCGACCGGGCGCGCCGCGCCATGAACCGCTTTGCCACCACGCATGGCGCGTCAATACTGGTCATCGCCGGCGGAGTCGCGGCCAACCGGGCCATCTTCACCAGATTGGAGGGCGAGGCAACCGAGGCGGGATTCGACCTTGTCGTTCCGCCGGCCTGGCTGTGCACCGACAATGCCGCGATGATTGCCTGGGCGGCGCTTGAACGACGGCAGGATCCGGACGGGCTGGACTTCGCACCGCGCCCGCGCTGGCCACTTGATCCCGACGCCGCACCGCCGCCGGGTCGCGGGGTGCGGGCATGATCCGCGCCACCGTCATCGGTGGCGGCAGTTGGGGCAGTGCGCTTGCCCATGCGTTGCGCTGCGGGTCCGCCACGCCAACGCTGCTGGTGCGCGACCGTGACAGCGCGGCGATGCTGGCTGGCGGACGCTGTCGTCAGCTTGCCGATCTGCCCGCTCTTGACCCGTTTGACGCCAGCGTCGATCAGACCATCCTGTCGGACACCGACATGATCCTTGTCGTTGTTCCGGTTGCCGCGACCACCGCCGCCCTGCAGATGATCGCCGGGCACGCCGTGCCGGAGACGCCTGTCATCCTGTGCGCCAAGGGTCTGGTGATGGAAGGCGAGACACCGCTTCTGATGCCGGAACTTGCCGGGCGGCTCCTTCCCGATACACCGCATGTGATCCTGTCCGGCCCGACCTTCGCCGATGAGGTGATGCGCGGGCTTCCCGCCGCCATTACCGCCGCCAGCATGGATGACCGAGCCATCGCCACCGTCCAGCAGGCCTTTTCCGGAAGCCATCTTCGTGTCTACGCCAATCACGACCCGACCGGCGTTGCCATTGGCGGCGCCATGAAGAATGTTATCGCCATCGCCGCCGGCTGCGCCGCCGGCCTCGGCCTCGGCGACAATGCGCGGGCGGCGCTGATCACCCGCGGGCTTGCCGAGATGGCGCGCCTTGCCGCCGCGGCCGGTGCACAGCCCGACACAATCTACGGCCTGTCCGGGGCCGGCGATCTGGCGCTGAGCTGTGCCGGCCCACATTCCCGCAACATGGCCTATGGGCTGGCCCTCGGTTGCGGCGAGACACCCTCGGCAGGACTGGCCGAGGGGCGTCACAGCGTGGCGGCGCTGGCGGCGCGTGGCCGCGAGCTTGGTGTCGAGCTCCCCATCACCGCCGGGGTCGACAGCGTCGTCAATCAGGGCGCCGAGCTGGGTG
>JAAZUU010000049.1 GCA_018624035.1 Rhodobiaceae bacterium
GCGCTGTCGGCGAGATTGAATTGCGGGACCAGCGTGATGACCTTTTCCGGACAGGTGGCAACGCAGATTCCGCATTGCAGGCAGGCATCCTCGCGGAACAGCAGCTGCGGTGCATCGGGATTGTCCTGCAGCGCGCCGGCCGGACAGGCACTGACACAGGACAGGCAGATGGTACAACTTTCGGTATCGATCTCGACCCGCCCATAGGGCGCGCCCTCGGGTAGCGGGATCGCCGTCGGCGCGGTCTTCTGCGTGCCGGCAAGTCCGCGCATCGCAAGGCGGGTGATGCCTCGCGGGCTGCCAAGCGGGCTGAACGGTGCCGGTCTGACCTTGCCAACGGGAGGCGTGCCACGAAGCTGCGCCGCCACCATGTCGGGATCGATATCATCGATCAGCACGAAGCGCGCCTCGTCATCCGCCCCGACCCCGGCCATCAGGGCGCGCGCCAGTTCGATCTGGCGGGCGATCTGCGGGGTCTCGTCCGGTTTGTTCGGGTTGGCAAGGATGATCACCTGGCCATAGCCCTGTGCAATGGCGGTGACCAGAAGGTCATGACCGACCCGGCCAGCGCTGTGCATGGTCATCGGCAACAGATCAGCCGGCAGGCCGGGGCCGAAGCGTGCGATCATGTCGATCATGCCGGCACCGTGGCCACCATCGGCAAGAAGCAGGCGCGGCGACTTGCCGCCAGCCTCGAGATAATGTTCGACAAGGCTGGTCATCTGCTGGCCGAACGAATCGGCCGCCGGAAGGTTGGTCTGCGCCGCGCCGGACGGGCAGACAGCACCGCAATAGCCGCAGCCTCCACAGATGGCGGGGTCGATCTCGACCGTGTCGCCGGCGCTGATGATGGCGCCTGCCGGGCAGACATCAAGACAGCGTGAACAGCCATTCAGGCTGTTGCGCGAATGCGCGCACAGATCCGGGTCGTAATCGACATAGATGGGTTTTTCAAAGGCGCCGATCATCTCGGCGGCCTGGGCCGTGACCGTCGCCAGTCGCACCGGATCGTCCGGGCTGACACGGAAATAGCCGTCCCGCTTCTCCCATCCGGTGAACAGTGCCGGCGCGCCGGTCAGGTCGATGATCACGTCGCAGCCGGTCTCGATGCCGTCCTGAGGGTCCTCGAAACGGAGCGCCGCGCGGCTGCTTGGCAGAGCCGACCCAAAGCCGTCAATAACGAGTTCGAAGGCGGTGAAATGCCCCCTTGCGCTGCGGATCGTGCCGCGCGTGACAAGACCGGACGCGCCGGTTGCCATGAGGTCGTCTGTTGGCGCGGTGATCATGACCGTGACGCCAAGCGAGTCTTTCAGCCTTTCGGCCATCGCCAGGGCGGCGTCAACACCGTTGCCGCGCGCGCCATCAGCATAGATCAGACAGCGTCCGGTGGATGTCAGTGTCAGACTTCGCGCCTCCGGCGCCGTTTCGGTGGCGGCGCGCAGAAGGGCGGCGATCTTGGGCAGCGCTGCGGCACCGTCCTCGCTCCATCCGGCAGCCTCGCGGATATTGATGAATTCGGGAACGGGTTTGCCGGTGTCTTCGGCGGCCTGCTCGAAAACCGCGCTTTCCTGCGTGCAGGCGACGATCAGCGGCTTGTCTGCGGATGCCTCGAGGGCGGTCTCGAAAGTCCCAATTCCGGATCGGCACAGCTCGGTCGCCACCGCGCAGCCACCCGCCGCACCGCAGGCCTTGCCAAGCTTGGCGCCGTCAATCTCCATGGTGCCACCACAATCGCAGACAAGAATGTCACGCTCGGCGAGCTTCATCATCAGGGCCTCCCGGTAAAACAATCGCGATCTGTTGGCGCGATGTTTTGGCATGTTCCCATTAATTGCGAATGACGGCTACAGTACCCGAAATCTTAAAATTCTCACGCGCCAATGATCCGGCGCGGGTGGGTTAAAAGGTCACGGGGGCGATCTGTCGACGCCCCAACGGGGGAAATATGGCGAACGAGGCAACACCGCAGACAAAACATGTGCTGTATGGCGTCAGGGTGATTGTTGAAAAGCAACCGCTGGACAATGTGTGGCAGCCCTTCCGCTGGGTGATCAGCGATCTGCTGCCCTTGCATCCCGAGGCCGGCGGTGGTGCGCCGCCGATCAACAATACGCGCCTTCAGCGGCTTCGTGAACATGGCGGTGGTGCGGTGGCGGATGATCTGTTCTTCGCCGACGCCTTTCTCGACCTGCATCACGCCGAGGCCGAGGCCTATGCCGAGAATTTGGCCTCGAGCGACCCGGCCATTTATCTTGTTCTTCGTTCCGGTGAGGACGAGGAGGAGGACGATCTGCCGGGGGATCATCTGCCGGGGGATCACCTGCCGGGGGATGATGACGCGCCCGACATGCATGTCGCCGAACTCAGCCTGTCGCCCTACAATATCCAGGATTACGAGGATTGCGGCGAGGATCTGATCGAGAAGCTGCCGCTGGCAGGTCCGATCCGCCAGTTCGTTGCCGCCTTTGTCGATGCGCATTACCACCCCGAACCGTTCAAGAAGCGCGTCCGCGACCGGGCCAATCTCGATGCGCGTGTCGGTGGCCGCGCCGACCCGCGCCTGCGTCGGCAATAGCGGGAGATCGGCATGGCGCAGGACGATGACAGCCAGACCAGCCTGACGCGGTCGCTCTCGGCGCGATTGCGGCGCAAGGAACAGGTGGCGCGTGGCGAGACCGTTCCCGAAATGCCGGAGGACACGCTGCCAACCGGCATGGCCGACCGGGAGGCCGAATCGGACGAAGAGGCGGCGCTGTCGGATGAGGAGCTGCTGGCGAAATACGGGGTCGAGGACCCTGATGTGATCGAGGATGAGGACAAGCTTGACTCGCTGCTTCAGGGGCAATTTCCCGATCGCATACGCCAGATGGCGCTGCGCCGGATGTGGCGCCTGAACCCGCTGTTCAGATTCGCCGATGAAATGGTCGAATATGGCGAGAACTACACCGATGCCGCGACGGTGATCGACGGCATGCAGACCGCCTATCAGGTCGGCAAGGGGTATCTTCAGAAGGCATTCGATGCCGTCGAGGATGATGAGGAAGACGTGACCGGCGCGGGAACCCCGGCCGAACAGCAGGAAACCGGCCTGGCTGACGGCGCGCCTGGCGAACCTGCGAAGGATGAGTATAGGGATACCGCGCAGACCTCCAGTGATCGGCAGACCTCCAGTGATCAGCAGGCTGCTGATGATCAGCAGGCCCCGGCCGTCGTGGCCGATGCCGATGATGCCGGCCAGCCGGCTGCGCCGGTTCTCATCGAGGATGATTCGGAATCCGCCCCGCCACCCCGGCCGCGTCGCATGACGTTCAGGAAGCCGGCGTAAAGCGCGCCCTCAAATTCACCAGTGGGCAGGCAAAGATTGCGGGCACAGACGCCATGCGTCAGAAAGCCACAGAATATTTTTGGCAAGAAAGCTGCCCCAAATGCTGTCTGTAAAACCTAAATATTTAATTTATAATGACTTTTGTCTAATATACGCATTTGATAATGATTATCATTACCATTCAAAGACTTTGCATATCCGCCGACACTCTTGATAGTGTTGTGATGTGGGGAGATTACCAATGGCCAATTCGGCAGTTCAATCAGACGGAGCTTCCTCGGCGGATATTCTGGCCGAGGATTCGTTGCGCGCCGACATGTACGAATTTCTGGCGTCGCTGCTCCGCGGCGAGCCCGGTGATGAGCTGATCGGTTATGTGGCGGGATTGCAGGGTGACAGTTCGGCCATCGGATCTGCCAGCTCGGTGCTGGCGACGCTCGCCACCAAGATCGCCAATGATGAAATCCGTGACGAATATATGCGTCTGTTCATCGGCGTTGGCCGAGGCGAGATCCTGCCTTACGCCTCCTACTATCTTACCGGCTTCCTGAACGACAAGCCGCTTGCCAAGCTTCGCAACGCGATGCAGACCATGGGCATCGAGCGGGCCGAGGGTGTCAAGGACCCGGAAGACCATATTGCCAGCCTGTTCGACATCATGGCCGGGCTGATTCGTGGCAGTTTTGACGCGCCGGGTGACCTGGCAGCGCAGGCCGCCTTCTTCAAGACACATATCGATCCCTGGGCGCCGCTGTTGATGCAGGACATCGAGGCGGCGAAGTCAGCCATATTCTACGCGCCGGTCGGCACCATCGGCCGCGCGTTTCTGGAGATTGAAAGCGAAGCTTTCGACATGGATGAGGCGGGGTAGCGAAACGCCCCCGCATCATGGCAGGCCGCGGCCTCATGCGGCGTCATTTTTGGAGGTAAAGAAAATGACAGACAACAAAGAGAAGACAGGCGTCGAGGATCGGCGTGACTTTCTCAAGAAAGCTGCCCTGTCGGTTGCAGCTGCCGGTACGGCAGCGGTTGCCAGCAAGGCGGTGTCTGCTGATGACGCGTTGGAGGTGACCGGTTCTGGCTATCGCGAGACCGATCACGTCAAGGCCTTCTACAAGTCGGCCCGATTCTAATCAGCTTTTCAACTGGAGGAGACAACAATGCTTAAGAAGAAGAGGTCAGGGGTAGCGAATAGCCCCCAGTCATCGTCTTTTTTCGGCAAGGTTGCGGAAAAGGTTGTTGACCGTCGTGCATTCCTGCGCGGCTCCGGTCTCGCGATTGGTGGCGTTGCCACCGCGGTCGCGGTATCGGGCAGCAACGTTCGTCCGGCACAGGCATCTGTCGCCGGCGCAGCAGCTGAAATCAAGAAGACCGTCTGTACCCACTGTTCTGTCGGTTGTACCGTCATGGCAGAGGTTCAGAACGGTGTCTGGACAGGCCAGGAGCCTGGCTGGGACAGCCCGATCAACCTCGGTGCCCATTGTGCCAAGGGTGCCTCGGTTCGCGAAACCGCCAGCGGCGAACGCCGCCTGAAGTATCCGCTGAAACTTGTCGGTGGCAAATGGACCCGCATGAGCTGGGACGAGGCCATCAACGAGATCGGCGACAAGATGCTGGAGATCCGCGAGCAGTCCGGACCGGATTCGGTCTACTGGCTGGGATCGGCAAAGAGCAATAACGAGCAGGCCTACCTGTTCCGCAAGCTCTACGCCTACTGGGGTTCCAACAATGGTGACCACCAGGCGCGTATCTGTCACTCGACCACGGTTGCGGGTGTTGCCAACACCTGGGGCTATGGCGCGATGACGAACTCGTACAATGATATTCACAATTCACGTGCGATCTTCGTTATTGGTGGCAACCCGGCAGAGGCGCATCCCGTCTCTCTGCTTCACTTGCTGAAGGCCAAAGAGCAGAACAACGCGCCACTGATCGTCTGTGACCCGCGCTTCACGCGCACGGCAGCGCATGCCGATGAATATGTGCGCTTCCGCCCGGGTGCCGACGTTGCCCTGATCTGGGGTATCATGTGGCACATCTTCGAAAATGGCTGGGAGGACAAGGAATTCATCCGCCAGCGCGTTTACGGGATGGAAGACGTTCAGGCCGAGGTCGCGAAATGGACCCCGGAAGAGACCGAGCGTGTGACCGGCGTTCCCGGCTCGCAGCTGCGCCGCGTGGCCCAGCTGATGGCCAACAACCGCCCCGGCACCTTTATCTGGTGCATGGGTGGTACGCAGCACACCAACGGTAACAACAATACCCGTGCCTACTGCGCGTTGCAGCTGGCTCTCGGAAACATGGGCGTCGCCGGTGGTGGTGCCAACATCTTCCGTGGCCACGACAACGTTCAGGGCGCAACCGACTTCTGTGTTCTGTCGCACTCTCTGCCGGGCTATTACGGCCTGTCGGCAGGTGCCTGGAAGCACTGGTCGCGCGTCTGGGGTGAGGATTACGAGTGGATCAAGGCCCGCTTCGACTCCATCACCGGCAAGGACGGCAAGACAAAGAGCCTGATGAACCTGAAGGGCATTCCGGTGTCTCGCTGGATCGATGGTGTTCTTGAAGACAAGGACAACATGGATCAGCCTGACAATGTCCGGGCCATGGTCTTCTGGGGTCACGCGCCGAACTCGCAGACTCGTATGAAGGAAATGAAGACGGCGATGGAAAAGCTCGACCTGATGGTCGTGGTCGATCCATATCCGACCGTTTCCGCGGTCATGTCCGACCGTACCGATGGCGTCTATCTGCTGCCGGCAACGACTCAGTTCGAGACCTACGGGTCGGTAACCGCGTCGAACCGCTCGCTGCAGTGGCGTGAAAAGGTCATCGAGCCGTCCTTCGACTCGCTGCCTGATCACACCATCATCTACAAGTTCGCCAAGAAGCTGGGATTTGCCGATCGCATGTTCCGGAACATCTCGGTGAACGGTGATGAGCCGCTGATCGAGGACGTGACCCGCGAGTTCAACAAGGGCATGTGGACAATCGGCTACACCGGCCAGTCGCCTGAGCGCATGAAGGCGCATATGGCGAACCAGCACGTCTTCGACAGGACGACGCTGCAGGCTGTCGGTGGCGAGCTTGACGGTGAATATTACGGCCTTCCGTGGCCGTGTTGGGGTACCGCCGAAATGGGTCACCCGGGCACGCCGCTGCTGTATGACACAAACAAGCCGGTTGCCGAGGGTGGTCTGTGTTTCCGCGCCCGTTTCGGGGTTGAGCATGAAGGCAACAATCTGCTTGCCGAAGGCTCCTACCCGGTCGGATCGGAAATCAAGGACGGCTATCCCGAGTTCACCATGGGTATGCTGAAGAAGCTTGGCTGGGACGGCGATCTTACCGCTGAAGAGCGTGGTGTGATCGACGGCATTGCCGGTGACAAGACGAACTGGAAGGTCGACCTGTCGGGCGGCATCCAGCGTGTTGCCATCAAGCATGGCTGTGCACCGTTCGGCAACGCCAAGGCACGGGTCAAGGTCTGGACATTCCCGGATCCGATCCCGCTTCACCGTGAGCCGCTGTATACGTCGCGCCGTGATCTGGTTGCGGACTATCCGACCTATTCGGACCGCAAACTGTATCGTCTGCCGACGCTGTACAAGTCGATTCAGGATGTCGATCACTCCGGCAATTATCCGATCATTCTGACCTCCGGTCGTCTGGTCGAATATGAAGGCGGTGGTGACGAGACCCGGTCGAACCCGTGGCTGGCCGAACTGCAACAGGACATGTTCGTCGAGATCAACCCGTTCGATGCGAACGGCAAGTCGATCCGCAATGGCGACATGGTCTGGGTGAGCACGCCGGAAGGCGCGCGCATCAAGGTGATGGCCATGGTGACGGAGCGTGTCGCACGCGGTGTTGCCTTCCTGCCATTCCACTTCGGTGGTCACATGGAAGGTAAGGACCTGCGGGCGAAATATCCGGAAGGAGCAGACCCGTATGTCCTTGGTGAAGCCGCTAACACGGCGATGACCTACGGTTATGACTCGGTAACCCTGATGCAGGAGACGAAATGTTCTCTCTGCGAAATTGAACGTGCGTAAGGGAGGCACTAATGGCAAGAATGAAGTTTCTTTGTGACGCAGAGCGCTGCATCGAATGTAATGCCTGTGTCACCGCCTGTAAGAACGAGCACGAGGTGCCGTGGGGTGTGAACCGCCGTCGCGTGGTGACCATCCAGGACGGTAAGCCCGGTGAACGTTCGATCTCGGTTGCCTGCATGCACTGCTCGGACGCGCCTTGCATGGCCGTCTGTCCTGTCGATTGCTTCTACCAGACCGACCAGGGTGTGGTTCTGCATTCAAAGGATCTGTGCATTGGCTGTGGTTACTGCTTCTATGCGTGCCCGTTTGGCGCGCCGCAGTACCCGCAGGCTGGCAACTATGGATCGCGTGGCAAGATGGACAAATGTACCTTCTGCGCCGGCGGTCCTGAGGATGACATGGGTCAGTCCGAGTTCCAGAAATACGGCCGTAACCGTCTGGCTGAGGGCAAGCTTCCGATCTGTGCGGAAATGTGCTCGACCAAGGCGCTTCTGGCCGGCGATGGCGACCAGGTCTCGAACATCTTCCGCGAGCGCGTTGTCGCCCGCGGGTTCGGATCCGGCGCCTGGGGCTGGGGCACGGCCTACTCGATCAAGAGCTAACAGGCTGTCACCAAATCAGGCTCCCCCGTCCATGCGGGGGAGCCTCACCAACCAGAGATTCAACAGACTATCGTGCCGCGCCGTGAACACGGGCGGACGGGGGAGCTGGACGCCATGACCGGTCAAAAACTTGCTGGCATGCTCGCGCTGATCGCAGTTGCCGGATTTTTGCAGGCCTGCGAACAGGAAGAGCGTGGCCGGATCCTGCAGTATCAGAAGGGAACCTATCTCGGTCCTGCTGATCAGTCGCTTTCAAATGAACAGCTTCGTGAAATCGAAGTCAGAACCAACCTTCAGGCTTGGTACTAGGTGCCAACAGCCGGGGCGCCTTCGGGCTGCCGGAACCAAAAAGGGTGATATCATGATGCAAGCAAACGCATTCAGAATTCTCGCGCTGCTGGCCGTGCTGTTTTGCGGTGCCACGAGCCTGCCGACCGACGCCGCGGCGCAGCAGGCAGGCGCCGTGCCGGGCGAGGCGCTGGGATTGAACTCCGACACCGATCTGTGGCGGTTCGTGCGGACCGGCAATGCCGGCAGCACGCAGATGAAGAACGAACTTGCCGCGGTGATGATCCAGTCGGAGGGCGACAATTATCGTGCCATCCGCAATGGCCCGATCTCCGCCTTTGGCGGGATCGGTCTCATCATCATCATTTTCGTGCTTGGGCTTTTCTACATGGTCCGTGGCAAGATCAGGATCGACAGCGGCCCGTCAGGTGACACCATTCTGCGGTTCGCCACCATCGACAGGTTCGCGCATTGGCTGATGGCGGGCTCGTTCGTCATCCTCGGCATAACCGGCCTGAACATGCTCTATGGCCGCTATGTGCTGTTGCCGGTGATTGGCAAGGACGCCTTCGCGGCGCTGACCGCCGCCGGCAAATATGCGCATAACTTCCTTGCCTTTGCCTTCATGGCTGGCCTTGCGCTGTCATTCTTCCTGTGGGTTCGTCACAATATACCGAACAAGGTCGACTGGCAGTGGATCAAGATGGGTGGCGGCATCGTCAAGAAAGGCGTCCATCCGCCGGCCAAGAAGTTCAACGCCGGGCAGAAGATCATTTTCTGGGCAGTGATGATTGGCGGCCTGTCCGTCAGCATGTCGGGAATCGCGCTGATGTTCCCGTTCCAGACGACGATGTTTGGCGACACGTTCGCGCTTCTGAACGGGCTTGGCTTCAGCCTGCCGACCGATTTCACGCCGTTGCAGGAACAGCAGCTGAACCAGCTGTGGCACGGGTTTGTATCGCTGGTGCTGATTGTCATGATCATGGCCCATATCTATATCGGCTCGGTTGGCATGGAAGGCGCGCTTGACGCGATGAATTCCGGCCATGTCGACCGCAACTGGGCCAAGGAGCACCACAGCCTCTGGGTCGAGGAAGAAGACCAGAAGGCTGCCAAGCCGGCAGAATAAACCAGCCGGCATCGGGTGACATCGTGGCACGCCATGCTTGGCTGATATCATCAGGGCCGTCCGGGCTTTTCCGGACGGTTCTGCCTGCCCTTCTGCTCTGGATTGCCAGTGCCGGCATGGTGCAGGCGTTTGACCGATACACCGCGCATGGGGGTCCGGTTCGCGACCTGACGCTGTCGCCGGATGGCAGCACCCTTGTCTCGGCGAGTTTTGATTACTCGGCGGTCATCTGGCAGGCCCCCGACATCACCGAGCAGAACGTCCTTTACGCGCATGAGGCGGCGGTAAACACCGCGCGATTTTCGCCAGATGGCGGTCTTCTGGCTACGGCGGGTGATGATGGCAGAATCTATCTGTGGCCACAGACCGTCCTTGGTGATGACGACCCGCAACCGGTCATCCTGACCGGCCATCGGGGGAAGATTGTCAATCTGGCCTTTTCTGATGATGGCAGGCTGCTGGCCTCGGCTAGTTGGGACGGATCCATCGGTATCTGGCCGCTTGACGATGGGCTTGCCGCCGCCGCCGACCGCAGCCGGTTCATCCGCGGTCATGACGGGCCGGTGAATGGCGTGCAGTTCTCGGCCGATGGCGAACATCTCTACAGCGCCGGATATGATGGCCAGATTCGCAAATGGCGCCTGGCGAATGGCGAGTATCTGCGCAGTGTGGTCCGCAATGGCTGGAGCGTGTCGGTCTTTGCCATTGACGAGGCCAACGACATCGTCGCCTACGGATCATCCGACGGCACGATGAATATCGAAAGGCTGTCCGACGGCACCGAGGTGATGCGGCTTGGTGATGAACGGGTGCCGGTGCTGGCGATCTATGGCAGCCCAGGCTACGAGATGCTTGCCTTCGGCAATGCCAAGGGGCGGGTTGTCGTGATCAATACCGCCGACTGGTCGATCGTCCGTGACTTCAATGCCGCCAACGGCCCGATCTGGTCGGTGGTGATCATGCCTGACGGCAAATCGCTGGTTGTTGCCGGGCTTGATGATTTCATCACGCGCTGGGAATTGTTCGAGTTTCCACCGGAATTCCTCGAACGTCCGGGGCCGGCGCGCCGTTTCCACCCGACGGCGGCCATCAGCAACGGCGAAAAGCAGTTCGCCCGCAAATGCAGCGTCTGCCATACGCTGAGCCCCGACGGCAGGCGCCGTGCCGGGCCGACACTTTTCGGCGTTTTCGGCCGTATGGCGGGAACGCTTGAAGGTTATCCCTATTCAAAGGCCCTTCTGGACTCTGATATTGTCTGGAATGAGGAAACCATCAACCGCCTGTTTGATGATGGCCCGGATGTGGTGACTCCGGGAACGAAGATGCCGATCCAGCGGATGAAGAACGCGCAGGACCGGATCGACCTTGTAACCTTCTTGAAAATGGCCACCAAAGAGTCAATAGTTGAATGACGGGAACGGTGTGGCCGATTCCCGTCGGGGAGACAGAGATGAAAATGTTCCTTATCAGTTCAGGCGTAGCCATCGTGATCGCGGTCGTCGCCTTTTACATGCTGCAGTCAACCGGCATGGACACCGCATCGGTTCTGTCCGGGCCGGATGTCCGGCTCTAGGCGATATCTGACAGACCGCTGGCGGCGCGTTGCCGTTGCCCTGATGTTCTTCAGCCTGTGTGGCGGGGTGCTGTCGGGACCATTGTCCCGACCGGCACTTGCCGATCACGGGCCGACGACCTGGAGCGCCGCCGCACCATCGATCATTGTTGTCGAACCAACCTGGCCGGGCTATGGCCGCCCCGGATTCGGGGCGCCACCGGGCACCGCGCCGGCCGGCACCGGTATCTATTTCGGCACCGGCACCCAGACGCGCTATATCCTCACCGCGGCGCATGTCATCGCGCGGGCTGTCAGGGTCGAGACAGTGGATGCCGACGGGGTGCGCCATGACGCGGAAATCATTGCCATCGACGGCGCCCGTGATCTTGCTGTGCTGAAAACGGGTCTGCCGGCGCCACCAATCTCGCTGCGCCGCGCCGATCCCGAGGTGGGGACCCATGCCTGCGCTATCGGCAACAGCTTTGGCCTTGGTCTGAGTTTCAGTTGCGGTGTCATTTCGGCGGTCCACCGACGTGATGTCGGGTTCAACGCCATCGAGGATTTCGTGCAGACTGACGCGGCGGTCAATCCTGGCGCGTCCGGCGGCGCACTTGTCGACCCGCAAGGCCGCCTTGTCGGGCTGATTGACGGGATCTTCACCAAGGAGGCCGATATCGATGCCGGGGTGAATTTCGCCGTGTCGATTCCGATGATCCTCGAATCTCTGGACGGGTTGCGGGATAACCATCCCGACATTCCACTGATCGACTAGCCGTTTTGCGAGCCTAGCGCGGGATATAGTCGGCCTTCCATTTCAGAACCACATTGAAGGACACCGAAATGCGTGGCACCTCGGCCATGTTCGGATGCACGAGATGGTGAAGAAAGGCCGGCCAGAGAAGCAGGTCGCCGCCAACCGGCAGGATCCGATGTTCCGGGTCAACCTGCCCGTCGCCGCGAATGGCGTTCATATTGGCCTGCGGGCGCGGATCGAAAAAGCTGATCGATGCGGGGTTCAGATCGGACCTGTAGGTTTCCGCATCCGTCTGGTCGGGCACATTGACGTAATAGGTTCCCGACAGCCAGGAATGCGGGTGGTTATGAAGATTGTGATAGTCACCGCGGAAATTGACATTTCCCCAGCCCTGAAGCGTCCATTCAAGCTGATAGTCGATCCCCGCCGTAGCGGCATAGTCAAGGACGGCCCGATCACAGCATTGCCGAAGCCACTGAACCGCCGGGTGATCCATGGTGAACAGATTGTCGGCCGTGTAATCCACCGTCATGTCGTCGATTTCGGCGTTGCGTTCCATGATCACCGCCGACAGCGCCGGATTGGCCATCTCGGCGCCTGGAAGGCGCACACGCATGAACTGAGTGGGCCAGAGATTCAGAATTTGCGGTTGTCCCTCGGCGGGGGCTGTGTCGGCCATGATCAAGACTCCTCGGCGTCAGACTATGACATGAGGATAGCCGCAAAGCGCGGTCGGTGACAGCGGGGCATTGCCGCAGGGCTGAATCAGCCGGCCTCCGATATTGTCAATGCACCCGGTATTGTCAAAGCAATGGCAAGCCTTCTTGCCCAAGGGGCTGTGAAAATGCTTTGTTTGGCGATGGTGCCAGCCATCGTGACGGTCATTCGACTTCACGCGGCGGGTGTTGATGGTTTGAGGATGTGACGGCATGGCACAGACGGCAATCTACTCACACGGATCGCCAGGAGTTGATGGCGGGTCTGACCGTCAAACTGTCGATGGCGACACGCCGCTGACCGATGCGTTGCTTGACCAGTTTTCCGTCTATTATCTTGTCTCCGTGCTGGCTGTCCGGGCGCTGGAGGAGGCACGCCGCCAGCGGGCGCTTGCCGAGGCTGGGTAAAGCCCCGCCAGTGGCGGCGATTCTCCATCCATCCGCTGGCATTTTGCCAGGGTTTGCCCTGCCACCTCGCATCATTGTGACTGATAAAAGCTTGCTTTGCGCAACCCGGCGTGCGTCCCTCTATTGTATTGAATAAAATGAAAAAGCCTCACACAATATGAGTGGAAAAAGTCGATAGCAGAGGTTTTTGGGGATGGAATTTGATTTTATCATTGTCGGCGCCGGCTCGGCCGGCTGTGTGCTGGCGAACCGGCTGTCGGAAAACGGGCGGTATCAGGTCGCGCTGTTCGAGGCCGGGGCGCGCGACACCAATCCCTGGATCCACATCCCGGTTGGGTATTTCAGGACCATGGGCAACCCGGCAACGGACTGGTGCTATCGGACCGAGGCTGATCCGGGGCTGAACGGACGCGCCATCAACTGGCCCCGCGGGCGCGTTCTTGGCGGTAGCAGTTCCATCAACGGGCTTCTTTATGTGCGTGGCCAGCCGCAGGATTTCGACCATTGGCGACAGCTTGGCAATGTCGGCTGGGCATGGGATGACGTGATGCCGCTGTTCCGCCGCTCCGAAAACTGGGAGGGGGCGGGATCGGATTCGGAAACGGATTCGGATGTCAGGGGCCGGGGCGGTCCGCTGAATGTCTCGGCAAGCCGTCTGTCGCGTCCGGTCATCGATGCCTGGGTCGAGGCGGCGGCGACACTCGGCTATCCGCGAAATGACGACTATAATGGCGAGGATCAGGAAGGTGTCGGTCATTTCCAGATGACGATGCGCAATGGCCGGCGATGCAGCAGCGCCGCCGCGTTCCTGAAACCGGCCCGCAAGCGCCGCAATCTTCATATCTTCACCGATGCGCAGACCGAGGGCGTGATCCTTGAGGGCAATCGTGCCACTGGCATCCGGGTGCGGCGCGACGGCGAGCAGGTCGAGGCGCGCGCCCGCCGCGAGGTTATCCTGTCGGCCGGCGCACTTGGATCACCGCATCTTCTGATGCTGTCCGGTATCGGCGCTGGTGAAGAATTGCGCCAGCATGGCATCACCGTGGTGAAGGAGTTGCCGGGCGTCGGCAGGAATCTGCAGGACCATCTTCAGGCTCGCCCGGTCTACAAGACCACCGGCAGCACGATCAACAGCGAGACGCGCCACTCGCTGCAATATGTCGGCATCGCGCTTGAATATGCATTGCGGCGCACCGGTCCGATGGCGATGGCGGCCAGCCTTGGCACGGCGTTCCTGAAGACACGGCCGGAGCTGGAGACACCCGATATCCAGTTCCATATCCAGCCCTTCAGCGCCGACAGTCCGGGCGAGGGAACTCACCGCTTTTCGGCCTTCACCGCCTCGGTGCTCCAGCTCCGCCCTGAAAGCACCGGTCATCTGGCGCTGAAATCGGCTGCGCCCGATGATCATATTGCCATCCACCCGAACTATCTGGCGACGAAGACCGATTGCGACACGCTGGTTGCCGGCATCAAGATCGCCCGCAAGGTGTGCGCTGCCGATCCAGTCGCCGCGATGATCACCGGCGAACATGCGCCCGGCCCGTCGGTGGCGCTGGATGATGACGCGGCAATCCTAGAATGGGCGCGCAACACGGCGACAACGATCTATCACCCGACCGGCACCTGCAAGATGGGCAGCGATCCGATGGCGGTGGTCGATGCGCGGCTGCGCGTTCGTGGCATTGACGGGCTGCGGGTTACGGATGCCTCGATCATGCCGGTGATCACCTCGGGCAATACGAATGCGCCGGCCATCATGATTGGTGAGAAGGCATCCGACATGGTGTTGGAGGATGCGGTGTGAGTTTGGAGACGGTCGTCAGCATCCTGCAGATCATTTTCGCCGACATTATCCTGTCGGGAGACAACGCGCTGGTGATCGGCATGGCCGCCGCCGGCCTCGCGCCCGAATATCGGCGCCGCGCGATCATGATCGGCATGATGATGGCGGCGGTGATGCGGATTGTCTTTGCCGTCATCGCCTCGTTCCTGATCTCCATCAAGGGGATTCTGCTCCTTGGCGGGCTGCTTCTGGCCTGGGTGTGCTGGCGTTTCTATAAGGATCTGAGGGAATTCAACGCCGGCGAGCTGGAAGGTCCGAAAGAGGGCGAGACGCCGAAGAAATTCGGCGCCGCGCTGGTGACCATCATGCTGGCTGACGTCTCGATGTCACTTGACAATGTTGTCGCCGTCGCGGCGATCGCGCGCGAGGATACAAGGCTTCTTGTCTTCGGTCTGGCGCTGGCCATTTTCATCATGGCCGTATTCGCCTCGCTGATCATGAAGGTGATGGTGACCTATCGCTGGCTGTCCTGGGCGGGGCTGAGCTTCCTCGTCTATCTGACAGCCGTCATGCTGTATGACGGGGCGCGGGATGTGGGCTGGGTTTCAGCATGAAGACGGCCATGAAAGAACAGGTTTTTGCGAAACGGCAGGTTGGCGTGACCTGGCCGGGGTCAAAGAAAGGGATGTGATTGAGGTAATGGCGTCGCGGAGCCTTTGGCGGCGTTGAATCAATTTTGTACCGCGAAGGCGATAGAGAGCAGGGAGGACACTATGTCTAAACTCTTGACCATTGTCGGCGCGCATGTCGCCGGCCTTGCTGCGGGCGCAATCATGATGACCAGTGCCATGGCGGCAACCACCTTGAAAATCCAGCTGGCCGTACCGCTGAGTGCGGATGAGGCTGTCATGGTCAACAGCTTCGCCAGCGATGTCGAGGCCCTCACCGAGGGTGAGGTGAAGCTCGAACTCCTGCCGGCAGGCGCCGTTGTCGGTGTCGGCGATATCATCGATGCTGTTGATTCCGGTCTTGTCGATGGACGACTTCCGTAAATACAGGTTCCGCACGCCCCCCGGCATTCCGGGTCAGTCCTACAAGGATATCGGCGTCGCGTCAGTCGCCATGGGTGGCGGTGACATTCTGCCGGCTCTGGAAAAGGGCACCATCGACGCTGCTGAATGGTGCTGTCCAAAGCCCGATTCCATCTTCGGCTTCCAGAAGGTCCTGAAGCATTACTATTTGCAGGGTCTTCACCAGGTCGTCGTGAATGCTGACCTCTACCTGAACGGGGATGTCTATGATGCGCTCACGCCGACCCAGCAGAGGGCCACCGAAGTTGCGGCAAACGCATCGCTGATGCGTGCCATTTCCTACCGTATCATAGAGAACGGAAAGGCATTGAAGGATCTGACCGACAATCATGGTGTGATCCTTCATGATACGCCGGCGGACTATTTCCCGGCCTATATGGAAGCCGCCAACAACCTGCTGCGTGAGAACGCCGAGGAGAACGCGTTCTTTGCCGAGGTGTGGCTGTCGCAAAAGGACTTCGCGGCCATCGCCGTTCCGTTCTGGGCTGGCGCGCAGGCATCGAACGCAGGCCTTGGCAAGGCCTTCGCCGACAGCATCAAGTAACAGGTCAGGGCAGTGGGCCGTCCGGATGGGTGGCCCGCTGTCATTCCTGATCGATCTGTGGGTCCGACCACCATTGGTGGCGGTCGAGGAGGAGTGGAATCATGGCGGATGAGCCTGATATTGATCAGCTTGATACGGCTGACGAATTGATTGCCGAACGGCGTGCCGGCCGCGTTGGCGACACGCCCGAGGATATGCATCCGCTGATGCGTGTGATCGTCTCGCGGATCGATATTCTCAACAATTGGGCCGGACGGATCACATGTCTGATGCTCCTGCCGGTCATATTTGCCATGGTCTACGAGGTTGTCGCGCGCAAGCTGTTTGTCGCGCCGACCGACTGGGCCTACGATACCAGCCGCATGCTTTCGGGCGCGATGTTCATGCTTGGTGCAGGATATGCGCTGATGCGCGGGGTCCATATCCGGGCCGACTTTCTCTATCGCAACTGGCGAGGCGAGACGCAGGCTCTGGTGGATGCGCTGCTGTATCTGTTCTTCTATTTCCCGGCGATGCTGTTCTTTTTCTGGGTTACCTTTGAATACAGCCTGAAGACATGGACGCGCTGGGAACTGACGATGGATTCAGCTCTGATGGCGCCGCTGGCGCCAATGCGCACGGCGATGCCTGTCGGCATTGTGCTTCTGATTCTGCAGGGCGTGGCCGAGTTGGCGCGCGCAATCCATAGCCTGTCGCCGAAGGCAAGAGCCTGGATTGTCCGCCTGCTACCGGCCTATGCGCTGGTTCTGGCGGTGATTTTCCTGAATGTGTTTTTTCCGGCGATCATGCCTGATCTGGCCCTTCTTGATGTCAGCCTGAAGGGTGCCGGCGGCTTTACCCCGAAGATGATCGGCGTGTTCATGATCGCGGTCATGTTGCTCGCCATTTTTGTCGGCTTCCCGATTTCCTTCACGCTGATCTTTCTCGGTTTTGTCTTTGGCGCCTGGGGATTCGGCACAAAGCTTGTGTTCCATTTACAGGGTCTGCAGTTCAACAATGTGATGCTGGAGCAGACGCTTGCCGCGGTCCCGCTTTTCGTCTTCATGGGCATCCTGATGGAGCAGGCAGGTCTGATGGAACGGCTGTTCACCTCGGTCCAGTTGATGTTGTCGCGTACCCGCGGGGCGCTCTATCTGGCGGTGCTCTTCGTCTCGACGATTTTCGCCGCCGCCACCGGCATCGTCGGGGCCTCGGTCACCATTCTCGGCATCATGGCGGCCAAGACGATGAACCGGTCCGGATATGATGTGCGGCTTGCCGCCGGCACGATCACCGCTGGCGGTACGCTCGGGATCCTGATTCCGCCCTCTATCATGCTGGTGGTGATGGGCCCTGTTCTGGAGGTGCCGGTAACCGACCTGTTCGCCGCGGCGATCATACCGGGCATTATGCTGGCCGGCCTTTATGCCGCCTATGCATTGATACGATGTTGGCTGAACCCCTCTCTCGGGCCAACGCTGGCCGAAGATGAGTAGCCGGTCGTCTCGTCGCTATACTGGCTTGAAGCGGTTCTTGTCATCGGGTCGATCATCATTCTTTTCACGCTCATGGTGATGGGGCTGTCAGGCTCGCTGGCGGGGCTGTTCCCGGGCTCGTCACTGGTGCTGCCGCTGACCTGGGCCGGGATGATGTATTTCGGGTCAGTTTGGGTTCGTGCCACCAGTCCGAAGGGGTTTTTCTTTTCAGGTCTCTGGCATGAGTTCTTCATGGGGCTGGTGCCGCCCTCGGCGCTGGTGGCCTTTGCCCTTGGCTCGATTCTGTTTGGATGGGCGACTCCGACCGAAGGCGCCGGTTGCGGGGCCTTTGGAGCCTTGCTGCTGTCGCTTGCCTATCGCCAACTGACCGCGCCCCGCCTGTTCGAAGCGCTGGTGAAGACGCTGGAAATCTCGGTGTTGATTCTTTTTCTTGTTGCGGCGTCTAATTTCTTTGGCGCGGTGTTCTCACGGCTCGGCACACCCACGATGATCACCGAGTTTCTGCTGGCATGGGATCTTTCGCCCACACTGATCCTGATCATGATCATGGCGATGATCTTTCTGCTTGGATGGCCGCTGGAATGGGTTCCCATCGTGCTGATCATCCTGCCGATCCTGATACCGGTTCTGATCAAGCTTGATGTCAACCTGACCTGGTTCGGCATCCTCGTCGCGGTGAATCTCCAGGCCGCCTGGCTCAGCCCGCCGGTGGCGCTGTCAGCCTATTTTCTCAAGGGCGTGGTGCCGGACTGGGACCTGAAGGACATCTATCTTGGAATGATGCAGTTCATGATCATCCAGC
>JAAZUU010000050.1 GCA_018624035.1 Rhodobiaceae bacterium
ACCGAGAGAATCAGCGCCTCCTCAACCCATTCAGGCATTATAATCGAGGTCCCAGACGGAATAGCGGGCGGCATCATCCATCCAGTCCTTGCGGACCTTGACGTGACTCATCAGATGGATGCGCCGTCCAAGCGCCTCTTCAAGCTCGATCCGCGCCGCCATCCCGATCCGCCGGATCGTCGCCCCGCGCTTGCCAAGAATGATTCCGCGATGCCCCTCGCGCGCGACATAGATCGACAGCCGCACCGTGGCACTGCCATCATCCAGCTCTTCCCATTTCTCGGTCTCGACCGTCAGCTGGTAGGGAAGCTCCTGATGCAGATTGAGGAACAGCTTCTCGCGCATGATCTCGGCCGCCAGAAGCCGCATCGGCATATCCGAAAGATCATCCGGATCGAACAGATACGGTCCGGGCGGCATCCTGCCAGCCAGCCAGCTCCGCAGATCGTCGATGCCGTTGCCGGTCGTGGCGGACAGCATGAAAACACGCTCGAATTCACACATTCGCGACAACTCATCGGCGCGCTCCAGCAGCCGCTCGGGCGGCGCCAGATCGATCTTGTTCAGCACCAGCGACGCGCGCCGTCCTGATTGTGCCAGCTCCTCGACAATGCGGGCCGTATCCTCGTCGATCTCGCGCCGCGCGCAATCATGGAGAAGCAGCAGCACATCGCCATCCTCGGCGCCTTTCCAGGCCGCGCTGACCATGGCGCGGTCAAGCCGGCGCTTCGGCTGAAAGATGCCGGGCGTGTCGATGAAGATGATCTGTGATGTGTCCTCCATGGCGATACCACGGACGCGTGATCGCGTTGTCTGCACCTTTGGCGTCACGATCGACACCTTGGTACCGACCATGGCGTTCATCAGCGTCGATTTGCCGGCATTCGGCGCACCGATCAGGGCGACAAACCCGGCGCGTGTCGGGGTATCCGCCTGATCAGTCATCGCCATGACCCTCACCTTCAATCACCTCCAGAAGGCACGCCGCGGCGCGTTGTTCGGCCTGCTTGCGCGACCCGGCGCTTGCCTCGATTTCGGCGAAACCCTCGATTGAGACGGCATAGGTCATTTCCGGCGCGTGGTCGGGACCGCTGCGCGTCACGAGCCGGTAATGCGGCAGCGCAGCCCCCCTGCTCATGGCGAATTCCTGTAGCCGCGATTTGGCATCCTTCTCATCTTTCGCCGGCGCATCCGTATCGATTGGCCAGTGTGTCATGATTAGCTCCCGCACAGGCGCCATGCCGCCATCAAGATAGATCGCCGCCACCAGACTTTCGACAACATCGGACAGGATCGACTCATTGCTCGCAACATCCATGCCGCTCTGCACCCTGATATGCGCCGCCAGGCCCAACCTGCGTGCCACATCGGCCAAGGTGGATTGCCTTGCCGCAGCGTGGAACCGAAGCGACAACCCGCCCTCATCATCCTCTGGATGAGCAGCGTGGAAATGCGCTGCCAGGACAAGTCCGAGAACGCGATCACCAAGAAACTCCAGCCTTTCATAGGTAACGCCGTCAACTTTCGCGCTGGAATGTGTGAGTGCCTCGACCAGCAGGTCGCGGTCCGCAAAACTGTGGCCGACAATGGCCTCAAGTCCGGCCAGTTCCTTGTCCTGCGCGCGCGAGCCGGTCAAGTAATCCCATCCCCGATGCGGCTGTAACGGATGGCGAAGGGCCATTTCCAGACCTGCCACCAGCGTGAGGTGCCATTGTGGCTGAAGAACAGGAACTGTGCCTTGCCGATCAGATTCTCGAAAGGGACCATGCCGACGGATGGTGTACGGCTGTCATTCGAATTGTCGCGGTTGTCACCCATCATGAAGAAATGTCCCTGGGGAACGACATAGATGCGTGTGTTGTCGAGCATGCTGCCATCGGTCATCTCGCGAATGCGATGCATGCTGCCTTCCGGCAGGGTTTCGACATAATCATCATATTTCATCACCCTGACGCCATCGGTGGCGGTGCCGATATCGGCGTGCTGGCGCTGCACGGCCTTGTCATTGATGTGCAAAATGCCATCGCGCACGGAGATTTCATCGCCGGGAAGACCGACCACGCGCTTGATGAAAGCCACCGATTCATTGTTCGGCTGCCGGAACACGACAACATCCCCGCGATCCGGCTCATCACCGAGAATACGGCCGTCAAACGGCACAAGGCCAAGCGGTAGCGAATAGCGCGAATAGCCATAGGAAAATTTCGACACGAACAGATAATCACCGATCTTCAATGTCGGAATCATCGACCCTGACGGAATATTGAACGGCTCGAACAAAAGTGTGCGGAAACACAGCGCCAGCGCGCCGGCAATGATGATGGTACGGAACGGCTCGAAGCTCTTGTCTTTTTTCTTCGTACTCATGCGCCTCAACCGGGTTCCGTTGCTATAATGTAACTTGCTGTCATGTTACCTGTCTTTGCGCCGAAATCACCACAAAGGCAACCGCATAGGGCGGCTCGTCGCTTAGCGACAGGCTGGCCGTCGCGTTATAACCCTGAGGTGTCAGCCTCTCAAGCGCCGTTTTACACCGCCCGGTCAGCAACAATTCAGGCGCGCCGCCAACGCGATTGGAAATTTCGGCATCGCGCCAGCCCATGCCGTCGACGCCGGATCCGATCAATGCCTTGTAAACAGCTTCCTTGGCGGCAAAACGTTTGGCGAAATGAAGACCCGGCTCACCGCGCAAATCCGCCGCGGCGCGCTCGGCATCGGTGAATATGCGATCAAGGAATCTGTCACCGAAACGTTCAATCGAGCTCCTGATACGGCGCTCGTCGACAATGTCTGTCCCGATACCGAGGATCACGAGGTGCGCGCCTCATCCATCAATCGCCGCATCCTGCCAATGGCGGCATCAAACCCGACAAAGAGGCTCTCACCCATCAGGAAATGCCCGATATTCAGTTCGTGCATTTGCGGGATTGCGGCGATGGCAGCGACCGTGTCGTAGTCGAGCCCGTGCCCGGCATGGCATTCCAGCCCCAGCGAGTCGGCAAGCGCCGCCGCCTCGGTGATGCGTGTCAGTTCAGAGGCGCGCGATGCGACATCATGACAATAGCGGCCAGTGTGAAGTTCGACGATATCCGCACCGACCGCGGCGGCGGCGCGAATTTCAGCCTCGCTTGCCTCGATGAACAGCGACAGTCTGGTTCCGGACTCCCTGATCCGGTTGAAAAACGGCGCCAGTTCAGCCTCACGGCCGGCAACGGCAAGGCCACCCTCGGTTGTCACCTCCTCACGGCGTTCCGGCACGATACAGGCGGCGTTGGGTTTGATCTCACAGGCGATATCAACCATTTCGCCAGTCGCCGCCATCTCGAAATTCAGGGGCAGGGAAATGGCGTCCTTCAGGGCATGTATATCGGCGTCGCGAATATGGCGCCGGTCCTCGCGCAGATGTGCGGTGATGCCGTCGGCCCCTGCCGCCTGCGCCGCCAACGCGGCACGCACCGGGTCCGGATTGTCACCGCCACGGGCATTGCGAAGGGTCGCGACATGATCAATGTTGACACCAAGGCGAAGAGTGTTTTCGGTCATTGGCCAGTCTCGCTTTCCTGTGGTCCCTGACCCTTCTTGCCATCGGGGTCACGAGGCAGTACACGCCCGTCCGCGGATTTCTCGTCCTGCATGTTGTCATTCTTCGGCGACAGACCGGCCCGCCGCAGACGCGCCGCCGCCAGACGTTTCGCGCGATGCCGGCGCCATCCGTCCACAGCCCAGTAGGTGAAGCCGAATCCGGCAAACCAGCCAATGGTGCCAAGGACAAGACAGCCGACCATGATCGGCATGAACAGCGCCCCGATCAGCGCAGCAGGATCGGCGATGAAGGCTGTCATGAAGGAGGGAAGTGTGTCACCGATCGATTTCACCGAACCGCCGAACTCGGTGATGATGAAGGCGCCAACCCGGTAATCAAGATAGAAGAAGAGTGGAAATGTCCACGGATTGCCGATGAAGGTGGCAAACAGGCATGCCAGTAGATTGCCCCGCGTCAGATAGGCCATCATTATCCCGACCAGGAGATGCAGGCCAAGGAAAGGGGTGAAGGAGACCGCAATCCCCCATGCCGCACCGACGGCAATCGACAGGGTTGATCCCGGCATCCGTCGGATACGCTGGATCAGATAGGAAAACAGACGCCCAAAGCCCCTTGCCGGCCAGATGATACTGCGAACCCTGTCAAACCTTGATTGGGCACGACGGCGTTTGAACATGGCAGTCCCGATTGATTAAGGTGGCGATCGCCGGTCAGCAAGAACGGCAATCAGGCAAAAATGGCGTCCGGATCACAGGCTGTCGGCGCGTTCCACGCTCTCTACATATTTATTGGCCTGCAGTACCGCAATGATAGCCCGCATATGTTCAACGTCTTTAACTTCCAGGTCCAGTTCAAAACGGAAGAAATCGGGGTTGCGGTCGGTCAGGTGGATGTTCGAGATGTTTCCACCCTGCTGACTGATCACCGTGGCAAGCGACGCCAGCGATCCGGGCTCGTTCGTCAGCACGGTATTCAATCGGCCACTGACACGGCGCAGGCTGTCCTTGTCCCATGAAACGTCAAGCCACAATTCCGGCGCATCGGAAAACTTGCTCAGCGTCGAGCACCCGACCTTGTGAACGGTGATCCCCTTGCCAGTGGTGAAAATACCGACAATGGCCTCACCGGGCAGCGGGTGACAGCATCTTGCGATGGTCACGGCGGTACCGGCATCATCCCCATCGATTTTCAGCTTCGGATGCCTGGCATTCTCGCGCTTGCGATCCTTTCGCCCCCTGCCGTCATCGACAACAATGTCGGGATGCAGGCGTTCCAGAACCCGGATCGGTTGCAGCCTGTCCTCGCCAACAAGCGCAAACACCTCTTCAACCCTTGTCACACCGAACGCCGACAGTGACTGTTCGAGAGCCCGGCTGCGAAACGGGCGGTCATATTCGCGGAATGTCTTTTCGATCAGGGCCCGGCCAATCCGGCTGAATTCCGTTACCCGCTGGGCGCGGTGGAACCTTCGGATGGCAGATTTCGCGCGGCCGGTCTTGACGAAGCTTTCCCATTCCGCGCGTGGCTTTGCCTGGCCTGATGTCAGGATGTCGATCTGATCGCCATTCTGCAGTTCGGTCGCCAGCTGTCGGGTCTTGCCATTGATTCGGACACCGACGCAGGTCTCGCCAATCTGCGTGTGAACGGCATAGGCAAAATCCACAGCCGTGGCCCCGCGTGGCAGGGCGATCAGATCGCCGCGCGGCGTGAAGCAGAACACCTGATCATGATAGAGGTCCATCTTGGTATGTTCGAGAAACTCATCAGCGCCGGCATCCTCGTCGAGCAGACCGACAAGCTCTTCGACCCACTTGTATTTGCGCGGACTGGTATCCTGCTTTCCATCCTTGTAATGCCAGTGGGCGGCCACGCCATGTTCGGCGACCCGATGCATCTCGGGCGTCCGGATCTGCACCTCGATCCGGTGATTCTGCGGGCCGAGAAGACCAGTATGAAGCGACCGGTATCCATTCCTCTTGGGGGTCGAGATATAATCCTTGAATCGGCCCATCACCGTTGGGTAGTTGCGATGCAGCTGGCCAAGCCCGCGATAACACTCCTCGACGGTCGGGACCAGCACCCGAAAGGCGACTATATCGGCCAGCTGATCCATCGTGACAGCCTTTGTCTGCATTTTTCGCCAGATGGAATAGGGTGATTTGAGGCGGCCG
Organism: Rhodobiaceae bacterium; assembly: GCA_018624035.1. Taxonomy (GTDB): domain Bacteria; phylum Pseudomonadota; class Alphaproteobacteria; order Puniceispirillales; family Puniceispirillaceae; genus UBA8309. The sequence continues at coordinate 5,716 of JAAZUU010000050.1, forward strand.
GTGACACTGCATTCGATGCCAATCTGTTCCAGTGTCGCCTGCAATTCGACCGAAATTGTGGGAATGGTGATTTCCGCTTCGGAGGTCAGGAATTCCAGCCTCGTCAGGATGCTCTGACGCATATCGCCATTCAGCACCTCGAACGCGCTGTCCTCAAGCTCGGTCTGGATCTTTGTCAGCCCGATCCGTTCGGCAAGAGGCGCATAGATATCCATCGTCTCCCGCGCAATCCTGACCTGTTTCTCGGGCTTCGGAATGAAGGACAATGTACGCATGTTGTGCGTGCGGTCGGCCAGTTTCACCAGCAGCACCCGCACATCCTCGCTCATCGCCAGGAGCAGCTTTCGGAAATTCTCGGCCTGGGCGCTGCTTGGCAGCGTCTTGATCGCAAGCCGGCTGAGTTTGGTCACACCATCGACAAGCTGCGCTACATCGCCGCCAAATTCACCGTCAAGCGTCTGCAGCGTCACATCGCAATCCTCGACGGTGTCATGAAGCAGCGCCGTGATGATGCTCTCTTCGTCGAGATGCATATCCAGCAGAATATTCGCCACGGCTACCGGATGGGTAAAATAGGGCTCGCCAGAGGCCCGCATCTGGCCGTCATGCGCCTTGCGGCCGAATTCAAACGCCCGCGCCAGCCGGTCGGCATCAACCGCCGCGTGATAACCACGCATTTTTTCAATAATGGGATCAGCCGTTCCGATCATCGCCCAGTCGACCAGTGCAGCGCCGACAAAACGCTGTGATCGCGCATGTCCGGCGTCAGAGGATCAATCTTCGCCTGTCACCTGTGACAGGTCAACATCCTCAAAACCCGGCTCACTGTCGGCGGCCGTGCTGACATGCATGCCGGCCTCCGCGCCCTCGGCCTCACTGTAGTCACCGATCATTTCCGAAAGGTCCACATCGACAGCCGACTCGCCTTCAACGAGCATTTCAGGCTCTTCCTGCGCGGAAAGTCGTTGCAGTTTCTTCACGATGCCATCATTGAGCCCGTCGAAATCGACGGATTCAGCCGCGATTTCGCGAAGCGCAATCACCGGGTTCTTGTCATTGTCACGCTCGAGGGTCGGCAGGTCTCCCTTCATGATGCCCCGTGCCCGCTGCGCGGCCGTCATTACGAGATCGAACCTGTTGGGGATTTTCTCGATACAGTCTTCTACGGTTACACGTGCCATGATGGTCTCCCGTCTTCGCGCCAAGCCCGCATCATCGAAGCAAAAACGCATCGCGAGGCGGGTCGGCAGCACCCGGTGTTTGAAACAGACCGGTGATGTAACGCAATTCAGGTCGGCGCGCAAGTCGAACCGTGCGAACTGCCGGCCTTGTCTGACATAGGTCGGATCATCTGATCTTCGGGAAGTGCGGCCACCAGATCGGCGATATGCCGGCCCGTCTCGGGATGAACATAATCAGGCGCGACATCCTGCAGAGGCAACAGCACAAAGGCACGCTGATGCATGCGCGGGTGAGGCAAGGTAATCCGATCATCATTATGTTGCACGCTCCCGAAATCCAGAAGATCAAGATCAAGCACCCGCGCCTCGTTCCTGATCTGCCTGACACGCCCGAATTCCGCCTCGATCCGGTGCAGCCCCTGCAGGGTGTCATGCATCGACAGCGCTGTGCGGGCGGCAATCACCGCGTTGACGAACCATGGCTGGTCTGTCAGCGGCACCGGTGCGGTTTCGAACCAGGCTGATAAACGGACAATTTCGACGCCGATTCCGGGAAGCCGCGCGATCGCGGCTTCACAACCATCACGCGGGGTCTCGAAACCGTCGGGGATCAGGTTGGCGCCAATCCCGATGAGGATGTCGACCGGCGCGGTATTTTTTTCATGGACCATTTTTTTGAACAAACCATCGAAATGAGTGACATAATCGGACTGCCGCACCTGTCTGACGTCGCAGAAATGATTACGAAATGCAAACAGACCCTTATAAAATACACAAATTGTGAAGAATTCTTTACATTTTGCAACATGGCACGTAGTATCCGAACAATAGCAAATCAGATGATTTTTCGTATGAGCATATTCTGATAATCGGCATTCGGATTTTTCGGGGTGCACCCAAGAATAATTATTTGGACGAGCTAAATCATAAAAATCATTCATAAGGCACTATTTTGACAGACCAGACATACCGTGAAAGAACCGTGCTCTTCATCGACGGTTCAAATTTTTACGCCGCCGCGCGCAGCCTCGGCATGGATATCGATTATGCCCGCATGCGGGCCCATTTCGCGCATAATGCCAGGCTGATCCGGGCATGCTACTACACCGCCCTGCCCGAGGATCAGGAATATTCACCACTCCGCCCCCTGATCGACTGGCTCGACTATAACGGCTATTCGGTGGTCAGCAAGCTGACCCGCGAGTTTACCGACCCCGAAACCGGCAAGCGCCGGGTGAAGGGGAATATGGACATGGAAATCGCTCTGGACATGCTGCGTCTGGCACCGAAGATCGAACATGCCATCCTGTTCTCCGGTGATGGTGATTTCTGTCGCCTTCTCGAGGATGTGCAGGGCATGGGCGTTCGCGTCACCGTTGTATCGACGACCAAGACGTCGCCGCCGATGGCCGCTGACTCGCTGCGCCGGATGGCGGATGAATTCATCGAGATGGAAGACCTTCGCGAATTCATCACCAGACCGCCGCGCGACAATGTCGAAAGTGCCCAGGCCTGACGTAACAGATCGGGTATGATCACCTCGTGACCTGCTTTGTTCCACCCCCTCGCGATTGCGCACAATGCGCGCGCCTCGTGGATTTGCGGCAAAGCTGCCGCCGGCAGAAACCGTCCTGGCACAATGCGCCCGTTGAGTCATTTGGTGACATCACAGCCCGCATCCTGATTGTCGGCCTTGCGCCCGGGCTTCGTGGCGCGAACCGGACCGGTCGTCCGTTCACCGGCGATTCCGCCGGCCTCTATCTGTTCACCATGCTGCGGCGGTTCGGGCTGGCATCAGGCAATTATCGCGAGGATGGCGATGATGATATCCAGCTTGCGGATGTCAGGATCACCAATGCTGTACGCTGTCTGCCACCCGCGAACAAACCTGTCGCCGCCGAGATCAACGCCTGTCGCCCGTTTCTGGCGGCGGAGATTGCCGCGATGCCGAACCTCGACATCATCCTCACATTGGGGCGGCTTGCGCATGACGCCACCCTGCGCGGGATTGGACAGCGGCCTGCTAGCGTACCATTCGGGCACGCCAAAGATCGTGCCATTGATTTACAGGGCCACGTGATCCGCATCATCAGCTCATATCATTGTTCACGCTACAACACGCAGACCGGCCGCCTGACCGACGAGATGTTTGCAGAAATATTCCAGATGATCACGGGGCCGGAGACGAGCGTTGCCAGCTAGCCCTTGCTGCGCAGAAGCCGCGCCTTTTCACGGCCCCAGTCACGGTCCTTCGCCGCCTGTCGCTTGTCCTGCTTGCGGCGACCCTTGGCAAGACCGATCTGGATTTTCGCCCGCCCGCGGTCATTGAAATACAGCACAAGCGGGACAAGAGTCATGCCCTCGCGCCGGATCAGACCCAACAGCTTGTTCCGCTCGCGCGTCTTGACCAGCAATTCACGCGGCCGTTTGGGTTCATGATTGTCACGCGCCGGCTCATAGATGGGAATGTTGGCGTTGAACAGCATCAGCCGGCCATGATCCTCGCCGGCATAGCTTTCGGCGATGCTGGCTCGGCCGGTGCGAAGCGATTTGACCTCGCTTCCGGTCAGCACGAGGCCAGCCTCGATCTGTTCCTGAATTTCATATTCATGCCTTGCGCGCCGGTTCTCGGCGACGCGGCCGGTTGTTATGTGCCCCTTGGCCATGGATCCATTCCCGCCAGTCGCACCGGCGCCGTCCCCGACATGACGGGGACCGCCATCTAGTTGATAAGTCCGGCGCCGCGAAGCGCCGCCTCGACACGCGCCTTGCTGCTGTCAGCGATTTCGCACAATGGCAGCCGCGTTCCGGATTCGCACAGCCCCAGCAGCTCGGCCGCATATTTGACCGGACCCGGGCTGGCCTCGCAGAACATGGCGTCATGCACCTCGATCATGCGGGTGTTGATGTCCTGCGCCGTCTTCACATCACCCGCCATCCAGGCGTTGTGCATGTCGGCCATCTGGCGCGGCGCGATATTCGATGTCACGGAAATGGCGCCATGTCCGCCACCGGCAAGATAGGGAAGCGTTGTCGCGTCCTCGCCTGACAGCTGTGCAAACCCGTTGCCAAGCGCATTCAGGATCCGCGGTGGGCGTCCCACCTCGGTGGTCGCGTCCTTGATTCCGGCGATGTTCGGGAAGGCTTTCGCCATCCGCGCCAGAGTGTCATCCGTGACGCGGACGATCGAGCGGCCGGGAATATCATAGACAATGACGGCGACATCGACAGCCTCGGCCACCGCGGTGAAATGGCGGAACAGCCCTTCCTGCGTCGGCTTGTTGTAATAGGGGCTGACGATCAGCACACCATCGGCACCGGCAGCGGCGGCGTGCCCGGCAAGGCGTACCGCCTCGTCAGTGCTGTTCGACCCGGCACCGGCGATCACCGGCACGCGGCCCGCCGCCTGATCGATGCACAGTTCGACAACACGGTCATGCTCGTCATGCGACAATGTCGGCGATTCGCCGGTGGTACCGACCGGCACCAGCCCGTGCGTGCCGTTCTCGATCTGGAATTCGACGAGTTTTCGGAACGCATCCTCGTCAACCCGTCCATTGCTGAACGGCGTGATCAGCGCGGTATAGGACCCGGCAAAGGCCGGGGTGGCGGTATCCTGTGACATTGGACAGTTCCTGAGTATGTTTTCCGTATTTCAGCTTGAGCGCCCAAAATAGGCCTGCCCCGGTGGGAAGACAAGCCCGCATTCCGGGTTCTTCGCCGCGCGGGAAATGCTGGCCTGTTGCCGGGGCACCGCCGCGACGCTAGGCTTTGCGCCATCACGCAACAGGACAGACAGCCATGACCGAACAGACCCGCCCCGCCATCGGCATTGACGATATCCGCGCCGCCGCGACCCGCATCGCGCCCTATACCGTTCGCACATCGCTGGTGGAATCGCCGCGACTGAATGACTGGCTCGGGTTCCGGCTGCTGGTGAAGGCGGAATGCCTTCAGCATACAGGATCCTTCAAGCTTCGCGGCGCCACCAACACGGTGATGAGCCTGCCGGACAGCATCACCGATGTTGTCGCCTATTCCAGCGGCAACCACGCCCAGGCGGTGGCCCGTGCGGCCAGCCTTCGCGGCATGCGTGCCGTGATCGTGATGCCGCAGGATGCGCCGGTGATGAAGATCGAGGGCACGAAAGCCCATGGCGCCGAGGTGGTGACCTATGACCGCTACACTGAGAGCCGCGAGGAGATCGGCGGCGCCATAGCCGCCGAGCGCGGGGCCGAGCTGATCCCGCCTTTCGAGGATGCGCGCGTAATGGCCGGCCAGGGAACGGTCGGGCTGGAGATCGCGCGGCAATGCGCCGAGATGGGCGCGGTGCCGGACCATGTCGTCTGCTGTTGCGGGGGTGGCGGGCTGATCGCCGGTCTCAGCACGGCGATCCGCTCCGAACTGCCGACGACAACGATCTGGGCGGCCGAGCCTGCCGATTTCGACGACACCATCCGCTCGCTTGCCAGCGGCAGGATCAAGACAGTCGATCCGGCGGCACGCTCGATCTGCGATGCGGTGGTAACGCCCGCCCCCGGCGACATGACCTTCGCCATCAACAGGACGACGCTGGCCGGCGGGTTCGGTGTCAGCGACGACCTGGTGCTGCGGGCGATGGCCACCGCCTTCAAACATCTGAAGCTGGTCATCGAGCCCGGCGGCGCGGTGGCGCTGGCGGCGGCGCTGGACAGGCGGTTGCCGGCCGACACCGGATGCGCGGTCGCCGTCGCCTCGGGCGGCAATGTCGATGCCGGGATGTTCACCCGCGCGCTGCAGGCTGGCCCACTGATTTAGGGCTTGGACCCGTCAGGCTAGAAATCCGTCGGGGCGCCGCCCTCCTGCTTGCGGCGGGCGACGAAGGCGCACAGCTCCTCGTCGATAGCCTGGTCGATCGGCGGCGCCTCATATTCGGCAAGGATCCGTTTCCAGGCGGCGTTGGCGCGGTCATGCGTCCAGACAGCGCCGGCCTCCTCCCACGCCTCGTAATTGCGCCAGTCCGACATCAGCGGCGCGTAAAAAGCGTCGCGATAGCGTTCCTGCGTATGGTCGGCGCCGAAGAAATGGCCGAACGGACCCACCTCGCCAATCGCCTCGACAGCCAGATCATCGGCGCTGATCGGCACCGGCCGGTTGGTATAGGCGATCTGCTGCAGCATCTCGCAATCGATGATGAATTTCTCAAAGCTGGCGGACAGCCCGCCTTCCATCCATCCCGCCGCGTGATAGATCACATTGGCATGGCCGGAACAGCTTGCCTGAAGCGAGAACAGCGATTCCCAGATCGCCTGTGCGTCGGGCGCGTTGCAGGCATTGGCGTTGGAGGCGCGCCAGGGCAGCCCGTAGCGCCGCGCCATCTGCCCCGATATCTGCATCGCCCGCACATATTCCGGCGTGCCGAAGGCAGGTGCGCCGGTCTTCATGTCGACATTGCTGGTAAAGGCCCCATAGACACAGGGCGCGCCATCCCGCACCTGCTGCAGCAACGCGACGGCGGCAAGCCCCTCGGCATTCTGCTGTGTCACCGCGCCGGCAATCGTCACCGGTGCCATCGCCCCGGCCAGCGTGAAGGGCGAGATGATCACCACCTGCCCGCGCCGCGCCGCCCGCATCGCGCCGTCCAGCATCGGCCAGTCATGTTTCAGCGGTGACGAGGAATTGATGTTGGTGAACATATGCGGGCGTGATTCAAAAGCCTCATCCGTCAGGCCCCCGGCGATACGCGCCATCTCCATCACATCCTCGATCCGCTCGGGACCAAGCGAATAGGCGTGGATCACCTTGTCGGTCAGCGTCAGCATGTCGTAATGCGCGTCGAGATGCCGGATTGAGGCATGGATGTCGATCGGCTCCACCGGATAACCGCAATTCAGGTGAATACAGTTATAGGCCTGCGCGAGACGCAGAAGATCCTGATAATCGGCGCGATTGCCAACCCGCCGCCCACGATCAAGGTCCATCACATTCGGCGCCGAGGCGACCTGCCCGAAATTGACATGCCGCCCGCCAATCGTGATCTCATGGGCCGGGTTGCGCGGGGTAATGGTGAACTGTGTCGGTGCACGGTCCACCGCCTCCATTACAAAGCCGCGCTCCATGCGCACACGCTTGGTGTCATAATCGACCTCGCAGCCCGCCGCTTTCAGAATATCCAGCGCCTCGTCATTTAAGAACAGGATACCGATTTCCTCGAGAATCCGCATGCTGGCATCATGGATAGCCTCGACACCGTCCGGATCCACAGGCTGTGTCGGATCATCGAGATAGGTCACGGCTCCCCATTCAAGCTGGTTTGCCAGAAAGGGTGCTTTCGGTTTGTCCCCGCCACCGCGTCGCCGACGGCGCGATCGCTGGGGCGAATCAGCTGCAATCTCGGACATAGGGCACCTCACTGCGGTATCTGCCTCGACGGTATCAGCGCTAACCCTCTCAATCGTTCTAAAAATGACATTCGATACCCCAATTCGGCCACCCTGCAGGGCAGATAGGCTTTAGCCGTTTCAAATGGCGCGGCGGATGCTAAGAAGGAACGCTTTTAAATCACCGGATAGCAGGAGACATCAGGGGTGGCACCACGGGTCAGTTTCGTTCTGGGCGGCGCGCGGTCGGGCAAATCCGCCTATGCCGAGTCGCTGGCACTGAAAAGTGGTGGCGATCTTGTCTATATCGCGACCGCCGAAATTTTCGATGATGAGATGAAAGCGCGGATCGACCTCCATCGCCAACGCCGGGGCCCGGAATGGAAACTTGTCGAGGCACCACTCGACCTGCGGCAGGCGATCCGTGCCAGTGATGGTGATAACACCGTCATTCTGGTCGATTGCCTGAGTGTCTGGACAACCAATCTGCTGATTCACGAGCAGGATATCGGGCAGTCGCGTGACGCGTTGCTGGAAACGCTGCGGGACTGCCGTGGCAGCCTTGTTCTGGTCGCCAGCGAGACCGGCCTCGGGATCGTTCCCGACAACGCGCTGTCACGCCGGTTTCGAGATGCTAACGGGTTGTTGAATCAGGCTGTCGCCGCAGTGGCGGACGAAGTGTTTTTTATGACCGCGGGTATTGCTTTAAGGGTTAAACCACCGCATTAAATATTTATGTTTTCTGAATAAATGGCTTTTGATTACATGATTTCATTTTCTTCCTCCTGTCATATCGCCGAACTTATTGACTCGTTGCCACAGCCGGACGGCGCGGCGCGGTCGGTGGCAGCCGCACGCCAGGACCAGCTGACAAAACCGCCGGGCTCGCTTGGCAGGCTTGAGCAGCTGGCGCTCTGGATGGCCGAATGGCAAAAGACAGACACACCGCATCTCGATAACGGAAAATGCCTTGTCTTTGCCGGCAATCACGGCGTCGTCAAACAGGGAATCAGTCCCTTCCCGCAGGAAGTCACGCAGCAGATGGTCTGGAATTTCGAGGCCGGTGGCGCCGCCATCAACCAGCTATGCGAGACTGCCGGGCTGGAATTGAGTGTCACGGCACTCGATCTTGGTCGCCCGACGATTGATTTCACAACGGCGCCGGCCATGGATCCCGACGAGGTGGTGCACGCCATGAATGCCGGCGCTGCCGCTATCGGCGAGGCATGCGATTACCTGATTGTCGGCGAGATGGGCATTGGCAACACCACCGCCGCCGCCGCCATCTGCATGGCGCGCTTTGGCGGTGATGCCGGTGGCTGGGTCGGTCCCGGGACAGGCCTTGACCAGGCCGGTGTCGCTCACAAGGCAATGATCATCCAGGCAGCCATCGACCGGCATGGTGAGGGTCTGAGCGACTGTGTCAGCCTGCTGGCCGCCTATGGCGGGCGTGAACTGGCGGCCATTGCCGGCGCGGTTCTCGAGGCTCGGCTTCGCTGCATTCCGGTGATGCTTGACGGTTTCATCTCGTCGGCGGCAGCGGCGGCACTGACGGCAGGCAACAGGCTGGATGTTCTGGATCACTGCATGATCTCGCATCTTTCATCCGAACCGGGGCATATACGCCTTGCCACGGCGATGCGGATGCAACCGCTTCTGGACCTGCGAATGCGGCTTGGCGAGGCTAGTGGTGCGGCGGTGGCGACCCTGCTCGTGCGCGCCGCGCTGGCGACACATAACGGCATGGCGACATTTGCCGAGGCCGGCGTCAGCAAGGACACATGACTTCGGACCTGGAAATGACGGATCGACAGTCCCCTATCGGCGACTGCGTGGCGGCGTTCCTGCTTCTCAGCCGCATTCCTGTCGGCTGGTATCACTTTCCCGACGACCGACCACCAAACCTGACCTCCGCCCTCTGGGCCTTTCCGCTTGTCGGGCTGGTGATCGGTGGCAGTGGCGGTGCCATCCTTGTGGCGGCGTCCCTGCTTGGCCTTCCTCCATTGGTGGCATCAGGGCTTGCCCTTGCCGGCATGGCTCTGCTGACCGGCGCGATGCATGAGGACGGTCTCGCGGACATGGCGGACGGGTTCGGCGGCGGCCGCGATGCCGAGAGCATCATGCGAATCATGCATGACAGCCGCATCGGCGCCTATGGGGTTCTGGCGCTGATCCTGGCGATGGCGCTGCGGCTGTCGCTGCTGGCAATGTGTCTCGACACCATGTCCGGCTGGACCCTGATCGGCTTTATCGCGCTGATCGGTGCGGCAAACCGCTTTCAGCCGGTGCTGCAGCTTGCGGTCTTTCCGCTCAGCCCGCATGCAAAACTTGCCGCGCTGACAGGACGCCCCGGCACGGGACGGTTGATCGCCGCGCTGGTGGTATGGTTTCCGGCGATGGTCTGGCTGTTCGGCACCATCGCAACCGTGGCCATCATCCTGCCGGCCTTCGCGGTGAGCCTGTGGATTGGCCAGACCGCGACTCGCAGGATCAACGGTCTGACCGGCGATGTCATGGGGGCGTCAACGATCATCGCCGAAATCATGATGCTGATGTGCTGGGCCTCGCTCGGCGCTATGCTGCCGGCATGACAACGCATCCCGAAAGCCGCGAGATATTCTTCATTCGCCATGCGCCGGTTATAAGGCAGGCCGGGCATGTGCCGCCGGCCGACCCGCCGATCGAACAGCGCGGTTTCGATGTCGAACAGCTTGTCAACCTGCTTCCCGCAAGCGCCGAATGGCATGTCTCGCCATTGGAACGCACGCAGCAGACAGCCGCGCTGCTGACCCCGTCCCTGACGCCGGCAAGCCTGTCCGAGGCGCCGGAGCTTGTCGAAATGGATCATGGATCATGGCACGACCGGCCAGTGGCCGAGATCTGGGAGCAGATCAAGGATGCGCCGCTTCACAACTGGACGTTCCTGACCGTGGACAGGGTGGCACCGCAGGGCGAATCGTTTGAAGTGCTGGCGGATCGTGTTGCCGGATGGATGCGTCGGCGTGAAGAGGATTTCAACACCACCCCCGGGATCGTCATCACCCATGCCGGCGTGATCCGGGCGGCAATGGCGGTGGCGCTCGCCGCGCCACTGGATCATGTTGTCGGCATTCCGGTACCACATTTCGGCGTGCTGAAACTGACATTGATGGACCCGTCACGGGCCACCGCGGCAGGCGGTGCCTGGCTGTTCAATGGCCTCAGCGACCCTGCCATCACCTGAGACACCCGCCAGCTGACCGGCGCTCGGTGAAAACGCTAGCTGTTCAGATGCCGCACCCCGCGCGGGTCGATCCAGCCAATCGAGCCGTCTTCGCGCCGGTGCACGACATTGAGCCCGAAATGCGCCGCATTCCTGAACATCAGCATGGGCGCCTCGCTGAGTTCCAGCTTCATCACCGCCTGTTCGACCGTCAGCATTTCAATGTCATAAGCAAGCTCTGCGACAACCGCCGGCATGTCGTCACTTTCCGTGTCATCCTCGATCTGGTCAGCACCGGCATAGACCATCATTATCGCCGGCAAGACATCATCCTCTTCGGCCTGCGTTAAGGTACCACGATGATTCTTCAACCGCCTCTTGTGGCGGCGAAGGCGTTTCTCGGCATGTTCGATGGCGGCCTCCAGCGCCGCATGCGCGTCATGCGCGAACCCCGTCGCCTCAAGCTCCATTCGTCGCGACAGCGCCACCCTCGTTTTCACCCGAAAGCCGGAATCAGCCTTTTCCAGGGTCACATGGCCGCTGACCGCGCGGTCGAAATATTTCTCGACCACATTGCTGAGCGCGGTTTCGGCATGTGTTTGAAATGCCGAGCCGGTATCCATGTTCTTTCCTGAAACGCTGATATTCATGTCTGTCTCCCTTCCAAGCGGAGGTTACGGCAGCGCCGGAGCGGCCATAAGCCTTGGGGGAAACCGGCGCAGCGTGGCTTTATGAACTGTCAGACAGCCCACATGAGCGGAACGCACTGCATCTGCGCCCATCACAAAACAATGTCCTGGCAAGGGGGGAGCGGACGGGCGCTCCGATACTCAAAGGCTGCCAAGAAAAACCCTTTGGCGCAAGCGAAACCGTGTTGTCACACCGCGTCGGGAGGAAGGCATCGAAACCCGAGCGACAGGCGACCCGACCCGACCCTGTCGACACCGTGAAGGGGCCGCGCATCCTCGCCTTCGCGAGCTGCGAACCCCTCGGCCGACAGCAGGACGACCCGGCCCGGCCGGTCATCAATGCGCCGCGCGCCATGCCCCTGCCGGTCATCGCAGGTAAACAGGCGCGACTCCCCGGCAAGCGTCACGATCACCACAATGCCGCGATACCGCCTGCCATCGCGGTGAACGCCGATCCCGCGGGAACCCGCCGGATAACGCTGGATCGCGAAATCATCAAACAGGATACCCGGCTCTAGTGGCGGTTCCGGCAGGCTGGCACCGGCGGCATCGAGCGATGTTTCCAGAAGCCCGGCAAGTTTGGCGAACGCCCCTTCCCGCGGCGCCGGAAAGCAGACATCGAAGTCCTGAAACACCCTGTTGCCACGATGTTCGATCTGCTTGGTGGCGGTGCGGAAGGTCTGCCTTGCGGCACAGGCACACAGCGCTTCGATTTCTTCCACGGTCAGAAACTCAAGACTGGTCACACGCCGCGTCGGCATCCGCAGCCGCGCCAGCGCACGCCGCATGGCGGCAACACGCACCGGCGTCACGGCAAAATCCGGTTCACCCGTCACCTGGACCAGCCCTGACAAACTCGACCGGTGACCGGCATTGCGCGCAGACAAGGCCAGCCTTTCTTCGATGACGTCCAACCTCAAAACACCCCTCGGGACAGCGCATCACCCAGGGCTCGGACGCGAAGTTCAGCGTATGGCACCGTGTCGCGCTGCAGCCGATCTCGCGCGCCATGCGTCGCCATACAGCGTCATGCCCATGGCGCGGACCGACCAGCGCGTGGGCAATTTCATGAAGGATGGTGTCGCGGATATGATCATCCCCGGCATGCCGCACATAATGCCGCGACAGGGAAATCTCGCGCCGCCGATAATCGCACTGGCCGGCGCGCCGGCGCGCATTGTCAAGCCGCACTGTCCAGCCGTGAAGCCCATGTTCGCGCATCAAGATGGCGGCGGTATCAAGCGCGGCCTTGAGAGGGCGGGACGCTTCGGCCATCTCGCCCGTCTCACTGTCACCCGTCTGACCGTCAGCGCGCCTCATGCGCCGCCAGCCATTTCACCACCGACCC
>JAAZUU010000051.1 GCA_018624035.1 Rhodobiaceae bacterium
GGCGTGCTGCTGATGTTCGCGGCCATCTTCGTGCTGTTCATCCTGCCATGGCTTGACCGTTCGCCGGTCCGCTCAGCGCGGTTCCGGCCGGTCTTCCGGATCTTCTTCTGGCTGCTGTTCATCGACTGCATTGCGCTGGGCTACCTTGGCGGCAAGCCGGCGGAGGGTGTCTATGTCGTGCTCTCGCGGATTGCCACCGTCTGGTACTTCCTGCACTTCCTTTTGATCCTGCCGTTGCTGAGCGTCTTCGAGACAACAAGGCCGCTGCCGAAATCGATCTCCGAACCGGTGCTGGCGACTGCGAAAGGAGCCGCCTGATGGGTAAGTTTCTGATTGCTTCCGTGACCGCGCTGGCGGCCCTGATCGGGGTTGCCGGCCCGGCCCATGCGGCCGGTGGCGGCGATGTGAAGCTCGTCTCCGGCGAGTGGAGCTTTGCCGGCCCGTTCGGTTATTTCGACAAGGGTGCCATGCAGCGTGGCTTCCAGGTCTATCTCGAGGTCTGCGCCGGCTGTCATGGCGTGGAATATCTGGCGTTTCGCAACCTTGCCGACCTTGGCTACAACGATGCCGAGATCAAGGCCATCGCCGCCGAATACGAGGTGATGGACGGTCCCGACGATGATGGCGAGATGTTCATGCGTCCGGCCCGTCCGGCGGATATGATCCCGAGCCCGTATCGCAACGACAACGAGGCCCGCGCCAACAATAACGGCGCGCTGCCGCCGGACCTGTCGCTGATCACCAAGGCGCGCGCGAACGGTGCTGATTACCTCTACAGCCTGCTTCTCGGCTATGAGGATGCCCCCGCCGACACCGAGGTGCCGGAGGGCATGTATTACAACAACGCCTATTCCGGGCATCTGATCGCGATGCCGCAGCCGATTTATGGCGATGATGTCGAATATACCGATGGCACCCCGACAACACCTGAAAGTCTTGCCGCGGACGTGACCCATTTCCTGATGTGGGCGGCCGAGCCGAAGATGGAGGCGCGCAAGCGCATCGGTGTCGCCGCCGTATTCTTCCTCTCGATCTTCCTGATCATGTCCTATATGGCCAAGCGCCGTGTCTGGGCCGAACTTCACTAGAGGTCAGGACAGTCTGAACCGCGAACCCCCGGTCGATGGCCGGGGGTTTTTTTATTTCTGGAGCCTGATGAGGGCGGAAGGGACACAAATCCTCATTCTGCTGTAACCGATTGTGACTAGCCGCACACCTCGTCAAGGAAGGTCAGTGTGCGCGTCCAGGCAAGCGCGGCGGCGTCGGCATCGAACTGGCTGCGGGCATCACAGTTGAAACCGTGGTCCGCCTCGTAGATATGCGTCACCACCGCGGGGTCGGCATCGCTCTGCGCCTTGATGAAGGTGTTCACGCCCTCGATCGGAATACTCCTGTCGCGAGTGCCGAAATGCGCCAGCACCGGACAATGTGACACCAGCCCGGCCTTCGATGGCAGTTCGCCGCCATAATAGGACACGGCGCCGGCAAGCCCGGTCAGGCTGGTGGCGGCACGCCAGGCAAGCGATCCGCCCCAGCAAAAGCCGACGATCGCCACCGGTCCGGCCGTGGCGGCAAGGGCGATGGCCGCCGACACATCGAAGATGGCGTCGGCATCGACGGCGGCTTTCAGCGCCAGGCCGCGATCACGGCCCTCCGGATCATACATGAGCTCGACGCCGCGTTCTGCACGGTCGAACAGGGCCGGCGCGACGGCGTAATATCCAGCCTCGGCAAAGCGGCGTGGCAGGTCGCGGATATGATCATTGAGACCGAAGATTTCCTGCAGGACGACGACGCCGCCGCGCGCCGTGGCGTCATCACCGGCAACGGCCGCGTCAAGAGCATGGCCGTCCTCGGCGGTCAGTTTCCTCATCTGCGTCATTTTGACACCTCTGTGGGCTTTTTTTCCTTATTACACATTGAAACGGAAATGGAAAACATCTCCGTCGCTCACTTTGTAATCTGCGCCCTCAATGCGCAGTTTACCGGCGTCACGCGCGCCGGATTCGCCCCCACAGGCAACATAATCGTCAAAGGAAATGGTTTCGGCACGGATAAAGCCGCGCTGGAAGTCGGTATGGATCACGCCTGCGGCCTCTGGCGCGGTCGTGCCGGCAGCGACTGTCCAGGCGCGTGCCTCCTTTGGTCCGGCGGTGAAGAATGTCAGCAGATCCAGCAGCCCATAGCCGGCCCTGATCAGGCGTGCCAGCCCGGCCTCCTCAAGCCCCAGCTCTTCCAGGAACAGCGCCTTGTCGTCACCATCCAGCTGTGTGATCTCTGCCTCGATCGCCGCCGAGACAACAACATGAGCAGCGCCCTCGGCATCGGCATGGGCGGCGACGGCGGCAGAATGCGCGTTGCCACCTGCCGCCTCTGCCTCGGCGACATTGCAGACATAAAGAACCGGCTTGGATGTCAGAAGCTGAAGCAGCGGCACGCGTGCCTGCTCATCCTGCGTCAGACCTCCGGCCTTCCTGACAGGCACGCCATCGGCAAGCTGCGGCAGCAGTTTTTCCATCAGCGCGAGATCGCGCTTCGCATCGGCGTCACCGCCTCGGGTTTTCTTGACAAGTGCCGTCATCCGCCTTTCCAGCGAGTCGATATCCGCCAGCATCAGTTCGGTCTCGACCGTGTCGGCGTCGCGAAGCGGGTCTACCGAGCCGTCGACATGCGTGATGTCGGTATCCTCGAAACAGCGCAGCACATGCGCGATGGCATCGACCTCGCGGATATTGGCAAGAAACTGATTGCCAAGGCCCTCGCCCTTGGAGGCGCCGCGCACCAGCCCGGCGATATCGACGAATTCCAGCTGCGTCGGGATGACCGACGCCGAGCTTGCAAGCCGCGCCAGTTCGTCAAGCCGCGGATCCGGCACGGCGACACGGCCGGTATTGGGCTCGATGGTGCAGAAGGGATAGTTCGCGGCCTCGGCCGCGGCGGTTTCGGTCAGCGCGTTGAACAGGGTGGATTTGCCGACATTCGGCAGACCGACAATTCCGCAATTGAATCCCATCAGACCGTCTCCTCCTTGCCGTCTCTATCTTGTGTATCGGATCCACGTGCTGGATTGCCGGCCGGGGCCAGATGGGCAACGCGGCTCATGAACCCGCCCTCGTCATGCGCCGCCAGCCGGTCAACCTCCCCGGTGATGGCGTCCAGCAGGCGGGCCAGCCATCCATCACGCTCGCCTGCCATGAAATCCATCAGCACCCATTTCCGGATGTCGATTCGCGATCCGGGGATGACCTGTTCGGGTCGACCGACGCCGATGCGCACCCGCCAGTAATCCGTGCCAAGATGACGGTCGATGTCGCGGATGCCGTTATGCCCGCCATGCCCGCCACCACATTTGACCCGGATACGGCCGGCGGCCAGATCGATCTCGTCATAGAACACAAAGATGTCGGATGGCGGAATCTTGTAGAATCTGGCGATCTCGGCCACCGGCCCGCCGGATTTGTTCATGAAGGATTGCGGTTTGACAGCGATCACCTTCTCGGTGCCGATCCGGCCTTCCGCGATCAGGCTTGTCCCCTTTGCTTTCCATCCGGAAAAACCATGCCTTTCGGCCATGGCGTCAACCGCCATGAAACCAACATTATGCCGGTTGCCGGCATAGTCCGAACCGGGGTTGCCTAAGCCTGCGAACAGCAGCATCTCGTGCTCTATAGCTGAAAAGCGAGGACCGGACGTCGCCGCCCGGTCCGTTTGTGATTTGGCGCGGGCGGCCTATTCCTCGTCGGAATCGCCAGCCTCTTCCGCACCCTCATCGGTCTCTTCATCCTCGTTCTTCACACCACCGCCAGGCGATGCCAGCGTGGCGACAGTGAAGTCACGATCGGTGATTGTCGGCGTGACGCCGTCGGGAAGCGGAATGGCGCTGATATGAATCGAATCACCGATCTTCACGCCCTCGAGATCGATGGTGATCTTCTCGGGGATCGCGGTGGCCGGACAGTTCAGCTCAACCTCATACCGCACAACGTTAAGGACGCCGCCAACCTTGATGCCGGGGCATTTGTCCTCATTGATGAATTCAACCGCGACCGCGACCGCCACAGTGGCGCTCTGCGACACGCGCAGGAAATCCATATGCATGATTTTGTCGGACACCGGATGGAACTGGATGTCGCGCGTCAGCACGGTCGACTTCGTTCCGGCGACATCGATATCCAGCAGGCGGCCGAAAATGCCGGGCTGGTGTACGATCTTGGTAACTTCGCGGGATTCCATTGTGATTCCCACAGGGTCCTTCTTGTCGCCATAGATGACGGCAGGGACGAGGCCTGCGCGGCGTGCCGCACGGGCGGACCCCTTACCGACCCGTTCGCGCTCGGAAGCGCTGATGGTTGTGATATCGGACATTGTACTTGCTCCTTGCTCTTACAATGCACTGTGCCTCCAGGGGTGCACAGCAGCGCGTGGTATAGGCCCATGAGGCCCAAAACTCAAGCAAAAAGCAGGGGTTTGGCAGTTGTTCCCAATCAGAACAGCGTCGATACCGAGCGTTCTTCATTGATCCGCCGGATGGCCTCGCCAAGAAGCGGGGCCACCGACAGGTGGCGCACATTGCGGGCGACCCGCACGGCCTCGGTGGCGGGGATCGAATCCGTCGTCACAAGCGAGTTCAGCGGCGAGGCGGCAACGCGGCTGACGGCACCGCCGGACAGCACGCCATGCGTGACATAGGCGTCGACGCTGAGCGCGCCCGACTCGATCAGCGCGGCGGCGGCGTTGCACAGCGTGCCACCGGAATCGACTATATCGTCAACCATGATGCAATGCCGGTCCTTGACGTCACCGATGATGTTCATGACCTCGGACACGCCGGCCTTCGGGCGGCGCTTGTCGATGATGGCAAGGTCGGCATCAAGGCGACTGGCCAGCGAACGGGCGCGCACGACGCCGCCGACATCGGGTGACACGATCATCACCTGGCCATTGTCATAACGCGAGCGAATATCCTCGATGAACACCGGCGCCGCGAACAGATTGTCCGTCGGAATGTCGAAGAATCCCTGAATCTGGCCGGCATGCAGATCGATGGTCAGAACGCGGTCGGCCCCGGCCGAGGTGATCAGGTTGGCGAGAAGCTTTGCCGAAATCGGCGTACGCGGGCCGGATTTGCGGTCCTGTCGCGCATAACCGTAATAGGGAAGCACCGCCGTGACGCGCCGTGCCGATCCGCGCCGCAAGGCGTCCAGCGCGACAAGCAGTTCCATCACATTGTCGTTGGCAGGAAAGCAGGTGGACTGAATAACGAAGACATCCTCGCCGCGGACATTCTCGCCAATCTCGACGAAGACTTCCATATCGGCGAAGCGGCGGACATCCGCCTTGGTCAGGGGAACATCCAGATAGGCAGCGATCGCTTCGGCGAGGGGACGATTGCTGTTGCAGGAAAGGATTTTCATCTAAGCCCTACTGAATTGGCTGCCGGAGGTGCCACCAGTCACCCCCCAAGACCGACGCCTGTAGATACCAATGCCTCGGCATGCGGGCAAGATCATAACGAGATTTTTGTAATGCTCTTGTGACTTTTGACAGTCCGATGCTGTCAGACCATGAAGCAACTGGCAAACATGCCAACCACCAGAAGTCCAAGAAAAATATAGAGATGTGGCATTATCTTCGCCTCGTTCCTAAGTGCGGTCATCCGGCTGATGATGGCAGCGAAATCACCGCGATCTGGCGCCCGCAATCCGGATTGGCGGCGTGCGTGGCGCGCCTGTGGGAAAAGAAATCGAGAGAATCGGCGCCTGCTACCTCGCCACTGGCATAGGTGTCGACCCCACAATCATGAACCGCCTCGACACCGGCCTGCCCAAGATAGAGGGCGACAAGCCCGGCCAGATCGAACCGCAGCTTTCCCGGTGTGTCGGCGATGAAACATGTCCTGGCGGCATCGCGGATCGGCGGCGCTGTCTGCGCCAGGACCTCGTCGCGCATCTCCATGCCGACCTGATAATTCGGCTGGCGAATTGTCGGGCCGATCAGCGCGGTGATGGGGCCGGCCCCGGCGCTGCGCATGGTGGCAAGGGTGGTGGTGACGATACCGGCGGCGGCGCCGCGCCATCCGGCATGGCAGGCACCGATGACCCCGGCGTCGGCATCGACGAGAAGCAGTGGCAGGCAGTCGGCGGTGAGGATCGTAAGGCCGAGCCCGCGGCTGGTGGTCACCAGCCCGTCCGCCCGCACCAGCTTGTCGCGATCCTCTGGCGCCCCCGCCTGCGTGGTCACGACATCCGTGCCGTGGACCTGATAGACAGCCGCCAGCCGGTCTGCCGCCAGACCCATCGCGGCTGCCACCCGGCCACGGTTTCGCGCCACCAGGGCCGGATCATCGTCGGAGCCATATCCGCAATTGAGGCTGGCATAGAGGCCGGAACTGACGCCGCCGGCATTGCCGAAGAATCCGTGTCTTGCCCGGCAGCTTGTCGGTGCGTGATGCAGGTAGGGCGGCGCGGTGCCGGCAATCTGGAAGCCCGTCATCCTGCCCCCCCTTCATTCTCAAAGCCGGTTTCAGTTTCAAAGCCGGGCGGCGTTCCCGCGCCGGCCGGCACCAGCAGCGCCACCTTGAACACCTCGCCCATCTGGGCGGGGCTTGTCAGCCTGTCAATGGCCGCCAGAAGGGCGCGTCGTGTCTCCGGCGCGGCATGCTGCGCGGCCTGATCGGCGCGCGCGGCAAGCCCGATCCGCATCAGGAACCTACCTTGTGGCACCGGTCCGACAAGGCGCGCGCCGGCCTGAGCCGCCGCGGTTCCCAGCGCGGCGAAATCAACCCAGTGCGAGATGTCGCTGTCGCCCGGCGCGGCGAAAAGGTCGACCGGGCGATGATCGGCCACCGCCTGCAGGCTGTCACCGGGATTGCCGTCGCGACCGTAATCCACAATCAGCACCGCGCCGCCACGACGCGCCAGCGCCTGCCCGAGCAAGGTTACGATATGCGTTGCCTGCGGGCACAGCTCGGCCACCATATCCTCAGCAGGGTCATCCGGCAGCGACGGGTCGACATCCTCGATCGCGTCACCGGTCACGAAGCTGAGTTCGCCATCACGCAATCCGACCAGCCGGTGATGCCAGGCACCGCTTTTGTGGATCACCTGCGCCGCGGGCAGAGCGTCGAAGAATTCATTGGCGATCCCGAACAGCGGGCCGTCAGCGGCGGCCAGCGCCGCCTCGACATCATCATGCCATGCTGTGACGGCATCGGTACCGAGCATTTCCCGCTGGATGCGCCGCAGCGACGGGCTGGTCTCGACAAGATGCAGCGGTGCCGCGTTCAGGCCCGGCATCAGCCTGTCCCACACATGCCGCATGTCGCGCATCAGCGTGCCGCGCCCCGGCCCGAATTCGATCACACCGGCACCGTTTCGCATGTTGGCAAGCTCATACATATGTGCCAGATACAGCCCGCACATCTCGCCAAACAGGCCGGAAATTTCCGGCGCGGTGGTGAAATCGCCATCCACACCAAGCGGATCGCGGCTGCGATAATATCCATGCGCCGTGTCACCAAGGCAGATGGCCATGTAGTCATCAACGCCGATGGGCCCGGTCTCGCGGATCTGACGGCGCAATGTCTCGGCAAAGGCGACGGAGGACGGCCCTGTCATGTGCCGCGCCGCTGCCACAGGATCCAGCCGCCGGCCGCCAGCATCGGCAGGCACAGGATCTGGCCCATGGTCGCCATGCCGAGCATAATACCGAGATGCGCGTCAGGCTCGCGGACATATTCGACAAGGAATCTGGCAAGCCCGTACCCGACGAGCAGAACCGCCGTCATGGTGCCGGTCCGGCGAAGCCAGCCGCGTCGCCAGCCGAAAAGCATCACCATGCCGAGTGCCAGCCCCTCGAGCCCGGCCTCGTAGAGCTGGCTTGGATGGCGCGGCAGACCATCGCTTCCCGGGAAGACCATGCCCCAGGGCAGGTCGGTCACCCGGCCATAAAGCTCGGCATTGATGAAATTCGACAGCCGCCCCAGAAACAGGCCGATGGGAAGCGCCATGGCCACACGGTCGCTGACCGCCAGCACCGGAACGCGCCACCGCCGTGCGAACAGCCACATCGCGACCGTGACGCCCAGCAATCCGCCATGGAATGACATGCCTCCCTGCCAGACCTTGATGATGTCCAGCGGGTTGGCCAGAAAAAATGCCGGATTGTAGAATATGACATAGCCAAGCCGGCCGCCGAGAATCACGCCGAGAAGGACATGGTTCATCAGTGAATCAATACCCTCGACAGGCATTGGCGCATCTTGCCGCCGACCTGCCTCACGACGCAGAATCCAGTAACCGCCAAGAAGTCCGGCGATGTAGGCGAGCGCGTACCAGCGGACTCCAAACCCGCCAAAATTGATCAGGAAAGGGTCGAATTGGGGAAGGATGATGCCGCCATTCATGAATCAGGCCTCACAGAATGTCTGCAGGTCGGGATTGCGCGACGCACAATATCGCATTCGGCGCCGGCGTGGTATTGGAAACAGCATCAGGACACCATACATCTGGTGAGCAACACAGGTCAGGTTTGACAGCAACTATGCAGGAGAGACCCATGCGAGGCCGATCACGATTCATCTCCGATATGGCGCAGATGGCGAATGGTGCCGCGTCGGCCCTTGGCGGGCTTCGCGAGGAGATTGACAATATCGTGAAACAGCGGACCGAGCGCAGCCTGAACGCGCGCGGTCTTGTGACGCGTGAGGAATTCGACGCGCTGCGCACCCGTCATGACGCCGTGGCGGCCCGTCTTGCCGCTCTCGAATCGAGTCTCGCCGAACAGGCCTCCAGCCCGAAAAAGGCCGCGAAAAAGGCCACAAAATCGACCGGCACACGCGCCAGAGCGGCCAAAAAATCCTGAACCGGACCGCCGCGATCCGCGCCATCCAGAACCATGCTTTTTTTCCGGCTTTGCGTGTCTGGCGAACATCACCCGTGAAGCCGTTGTTTAGGCGTCATTTCCCTGATTTATCCACAAGCAGATGTGGTTTGGTCATGCGAAAACCACAAAATATTGTGTTGAAAGCCCCGGTTGGATACGGCATTTTGAGGCTGTAACTTCATTGCGAGGACGCCCGCCCCATGGCACCGACACAAGCCTCCATAGACCTGACATTGGCCCATCCGATCGACCTTGTGTCGCGGTTTGTCGCGCGCCATGACTGGTTGCTGTGCCAGCAGGAGCACAACGCGCTACTGGCCGAAATCCCCGGGCAGTGGAGCCAGTATCAACTGGCGGTGTCCTGGCAGGACAGTGACGAGGCGCTGCAGGTCATCTGCCGCATTGATGTGAAGGCTGACCGTGAGCAGGTGGGCGAGCTGGCCTTGCTGGCGGCGCTGTTGAACCAGCAGCTTTTCATTGGCCATCTGGCGCTTGACATGGCGACCTGCGAGCTGGAACTGCGGCACACGCTGGCGCTTCGCGGCGCCGGTGGAGCGACGCCCGAGCAGGTGGAGGATGTTGTCGACATCATGCTTGGCGAGTGCGAACAGGTCTATCCGGCCATTTGCCAGGTTGTCAGCGGCGCGTTGCCGGCAGATGATGCCGCCGCGGCCGTGATGATGGTCACCGAAGGGGAGGCATAGCGCGCCTGCGCGATGTCCTGACGTCATATGAAACCACTGATCACCCTTGTTGGCTGCGGCAAGATGGGCAGCGCGATGCTGCGTGGATGGCTTGCCGATTCCGGTCTTGATGCGGAATTCGCGATCATCGAGCCGACAGCGGAGCATCTTGGCTGGACAGAAGCTCATGACAATGTCCGTCTCCATGCCAGTGTCGGAGATGCTGGCGTGAGCGAACGCGCCGCGCGGATCATCATTCTCGCGGTGAAGCCGCAAATGATGGATGAGGCCATTGACGGTCTTGGCGTGCTTGTCGGCGCTGACACGGCCTTCCTGTCGATCGCTGCCGGTATCCCGACAAAATGGTTCCGCGCCCGCCTTGGCGCCGATGCTTTGGTGCTTCGTTCGATGCCGAACACACCGGCCGCCATCGGCAGGGGGGTGACGGCCCTGTTTGCCGGCGACGCACCGGCCGAGACCGTGGCGCTGGCGAAAACCCTTCTGTCAGCTGTCGGTTCAGTGGTGATTCTGGACGATGAGTCATTGATGGACGCCGTCACGGCGGTGTCGGGTTCCGGGCCTGCCTACGTGTTCCTCCTCGCCGAGGCAATGACCGCTGCCGGCGTCAGGGCCGGCCTGCCTGCCGATCTGGCGCGCCAGCTTGCCGAGGCGACCGTGTCCGGCGCCGGCGCCCTGATCGACGCGGCCGACGAACCGCCATCACAATTGCGGGTGAATGTCACCAGCAAGGGTGGCACCACGGCGGCGGCCTTGTCGGTGCTGATGGCCGATGACGGAATGGAAGATTTGATGACCCGCGCCATCCTTGCCGCGCGGGACCGGTCAGTCGAGCTTGGTGGATGATGGCATCCATGCGCCCGATTGTGGCTTGATCCGGTTCCCGATCGGCACCATGTTCGGATGGTAAGCCAGTTTTGAGGGAGTGGTCGAATGGCTGCAGCCGAAACGCCAACCATGATGATGGACAGGCTGTCCGATGCCGCCTGGACGATGCTTGCCGATCAGTCTCCCCGCGCCATCCATATTGATGATGTTGCTGACGCGGCGGGCGTCGCACCGGCGGCGGCGCGGGCCGTGGCTGGCAGCATCATGGCGCTGATCCTCCATAAGTTGCAGCGGCTTGACCGACAGGCGGTTCTGGAAACGCTGGCCGATATCGAGGATGCGGGCGATGTACCGGTGCGTGACAAGATTGTCGAGGCGCTGATGCATCGCTTCGAGACATATGCCCCCTACCGGCGGCAGGTGGCGCAGCTTGATGCAGCGGCGCGGCGTGACCCGGCGCTTGGATTGCGGTTGATTGATTCGCTGGTTCAGGCCACGCGCATGCTTCTTCGCATGGCCGGCGATGACCTGGCAGGCTGGCAGGGAGAGGCGCGGGTTCGTGGTGTCGCCGGCGTTGCCATGGTGGTGGCGCGGACCTGGCAGCATGATGACACACCCGATATGGCTACGACGATGAAAGAGATCGATCGGCGTCTCGCGACAGCCGAGGAATGGGGACGGACGCTGCGCGTTCTTCGTGGTGGCGCATCACAGGATAATGATGTTGAGAACGACATCGGCGGCGATGATCAATCACCGGATCAGGCCCCGGGCGGGCGATACCAGTAGCCGCTCTGCAAACCCCGGAGACACCCGTGAGCCAGGATAACCATGAGCCAGAATAACCATGAGCCAGGATAACAAGGCGAGCCCGAGCGCAAGTTTTGACGATTTCATGAAAATCGATATCCGGTGCGGCACCATTATCGAGGCGGCTCCCTTCCCGGAAGCGCGCAAGCCGGCATTCAAGCTGGTGATTGATTTTGGTCCGGAGATCGGCACCCGCAAATCATCGGCGCAGATCACCGAGCTCTACAATCCTGAAACGCTGATCGGGAAAAAGGTCATGGCGGTGGTGAATTTTCCGCCCCGCCAGATCGGCCCCTTCATGTCCGAGGTGCTGACACTCGGCGTTGCCAACGCAAGTGGCGAGGTTGTGCTGGTGTCGCCTGACAGTGACACCCCTGACGGCAGCCGGCTTCACTGACTGAGCACCGGAAATTCAGACAGGCAGCTTGACGATCACCCGCAGCCCGCCAAGCGGCGAATCATCAAGCGTCAGGTCGCCGCCATGGCCAAGCACGATGTCGCTTGTGATTGACAGGCCGAGCCCGGTGCCACCTGTCTGCCGATTGCGAGATGTCTCGAGCCTGACAAAAGGCCGCAGCGCATCTGCCCGACGCTCGGCCGGAATGCCGGCGCCATTGTCATCAAAGGTGATTGTCACCTCATCATTGCGATAGCTTGCGGTGACCCGTGCCTGCTTTGAAAAGGCGAGCGCGTTTGAGATGACGTTCTCGAATGCCCGCCGGATGGCCTTTCGCCGAAGCGGGAAGATCGGCAGCGGTGGTGAGGGCGCGTCAAAGCTGATGTCAAAGGCATGGGTATTGCGGGTCTGGGTGATCATCCTGTCGAGCATCGTCTGCAGGTCGGTCTCCTCGGTCGGCTCCTCCCCCTCGCCGGCGGCAAAACTCAGATAGGCGTCGATCATTCCTTCCATCTCGGCAAGATCGGAACGGATCGCCCCGGCGTCCTCGCGGTTGTCCATCAATTCGAGCTGCAGGCGAATGCGGGTCAGAGGTGTACGAAGGTCATGGCTGACGCCGGCCAGCATTTCAGTCCGCTCGTTCAGCTGGCGCATGATGCGATGACGCATGGCCTGGAAAGCCCGGCCGGCAAGCCGCACCTCGCGTGCACCTTCAAGCCGGTAATCCGGTGCCTGGCGTCCGAGACCGAGCGCCCGCGCGGCGTTGGCAAGCCGCAGGATCGGCTGCACCTGACCGCGCATGAACAGCAGGGCAATCGCAAAGAGCAGGATCGAGGAGCCAAGCGTCCAGCCGAAGAAGGTCCAGCTTGTTGATGAGAAGATACGCTTGCGGCTGGCATAGATTCGCAACACGCCGGGATCCAGCGCCAGATCGACAAAGACCAGATGCGGATCCGTTTCCAGATCGGCATGCCATTCCTGTTTCAGCCGGACGCCCAGCTCATAGCGAAGCACTTCCTCGGCATAGCTTGCCGGTGGATTGACATTCCGTCCCGGAAACTCGGCCTCGGCATTGTACTGGACGGGGAAGGAAAAATACTGCCATCCGGTTTGCTGGATCAGCTCGATTGTGGCCTCGTCAGCTGTCTCGCCAAGCCTGTCGGCAAGCAGGCTTATGTCAGCGGCAAGCTGGCCCGCCATGTGGCGTGTGACCGTGTCCCAATGTCGTTCATAGAAGATGAAGACTGTGATCACCTGCACCAGGATCATCGGCACAAGGATGATCGACAGCATGCGCCCGAACAGCGTTTTCGGCAGATAGTTACGAAGCTGCATTGCCGCCTCCGGTCGGGCTGTCGGTGCGAAGCAGCCAGCCCTTGTTGCGGATTGTCTGCAGATAGACCGGATAGTGCGGGTCAGGCTCGATCTTGGCCCGCAACCTGGCAACGGCGACGTCGATCGATCGCCCGCGCATGCTGCTGTCCATCGCTTCGGTGATGTCGTCGCGCGAGAGAACCTTGTCGGGTGACCCAGCAAAGCTGGCAAGCAGTTTCTGCTCGGCATTGGTGATGTGTATGCGGCCCGTGCTGTGCATCAGAACGCCGGTCGTCCGGTCAAAACTGTAGGGGCCGAACGTGATGGTTTTGCCCGGCGCGGCGCGTTGCGCCGCCGCGCGGCTGAGAATCGACCTGATCCGCAATACCAGTTCCCGTGGCTCGAAAGGTTTCGACATATAGTCATCGGCCCCGCTTTCGAGGCCGGCGATACGGTGTTCGGTCTCGGCCATCGCGGTCAGGAACAGAGCCGGCACCTGATTGCCGCCGCGTATGTCGCTGAGAAATTCGAGCCCCGTCTCGCCGGGCATCATGATATCCACAATGAGGAGATCGAAGATGAACCCGTCAAGGAGTTGCCGCGCTTCGCCGGCCGATCCGACATCGGTCACCCGGAACCCGCTTTCCTCGAGGAAGCGCCGTAGCAGCAGACGCAACCGCTCATCATCGTCGATGACAAGGATATGCTGCCCCCGCAAGGCGTCATCACCCATCATGCTGACACGCCCCGAGCCTAATCATCCCTTTGTGCCCTGCGCGCATCGCCCAGCGCGCTGACCTGGCGCTGTGTTTCCGGATCAAGAAGACCCTCTAGAACGCGCTGGAACCCTTCCACGGCTGTCATGCCGGCATCTCGATAGGCCTTGGCGAATCGCCGCCCCTGTACCTCGGTCAAACGGGTTTCCAGCGCATTGCCCCGATCGGTCAGATAGAGCAGTCGCTGGCGCCTGTCATCAGGGCCGGTCTTCTGGACAACATGATGGGAATCGACAAGCGCCGACAGAACGCGAGAAAGGCTCTGTTTGGTGATTTTCAGGATCGCCAGCAATTCGCTGACGGTGATGCCCGGGTTGCGGCCGATGAAATAGATCGCGCGGTGATGCGCCCGGCCCATATTCTGTTCGGCAAGGATCGAGTCCGCCTCGCCGGTGAAATCCCTGTAGGCAAAGAACATCAGCTCGATGCCGCGCCGAAGCTCCTCCTCGCGCAGGAACAGAGCCTTTCCAATGGGTTTTATGTCAGCCATGTTGACCAATAATCCGAGGCGGTGGTAGCGTATCGAATCATTAGCACAATAAGACCGGATTGGAACTAATTTTGCGATCCGGTTGGCGCGGCACGATGGGGCGTGTCCGCTGGAGGAGACGAAGATGGCCTTGATACCGTTCGATGATCGTGACGGCAGCATCTGGCTGGATGGCGAGATCATTCCATGGCGCGATGCCAAAACGCACACGTTGAGCCATGGCCTGCATTATGCGAGTCTGGTTTTCGAGGGCGAGCGCGTCTATTCCGGCATGATCTTCAAGGGCCGCGAGCATACCGAGCGCCTGCGAAATTCCTGCAAATTGATGGATTTTGACATCCCGATCAGCGATGACGAGGTTGATGCCGCGAAGATGGCGGTGATTGAGGCCAACGGCATCACCGACGGCTATGTGCGGGCTTTTTGCTGGCGTGGATCCGAAATGATGGCCGTTTCGGCGCAGATGACCAAAATCCACGTCGCGATCGCTGCCTGGGAATGGCCAAGCTATTTCGACCCCGAGACAAAGATGAAGGGCATCACGCTCGACATCGCGAAATGGAAGCGCCCGTCACCTGAATCGGCGCCTGTCCACGCCAAGGCCGCAGGCCTGTACATGATCTGTACGCTGTCAAAGCATGAGGCCGAGAAGAACGGGTTTCAGGATGCGCTGATGCTTGACTATCGCGGCTATATCGCCGAGGCCACGGGCGCCAATGTCTTTTTCGTCGATGATGAGGGGACGATCCACACGCCGATCGCCGACTGCTTTCTGGACGGGATCACCCGCCGGACGGTCATTGCCCTTGCCGAATCAAAGCAGATGAAAGTGGTTCAGCGCCATATGTCGCCCGAGGACATGGCCGGTATGAAGGAATGTTTCCTGACCGGCACGGCGGCTGAGGTCACGCCGGTCTCGAAGATCGGTGACTACAGCTTCACGCCGGCCGAGGTCAGCCGCCAGCTGGTGGATGGTTATGAGGATCTGGTGCGCGGCCGGATCTCGATCTGAGACATCCGGTGAAGGCGTGCTAGCTGGTCCAGCGTTTGCGCGCCACATCGTCGCTTTCACGTGCATCGACCCAGCTGGTTTCGTCGCCGCGTTCCTCGGCCTTCCAGAAGGGCGCATCGGTCTTCAGAAAATCCATGATGAACTGCGCGGCGTCGAATGCCGCCTGACGATGCGCTGAGGCGGCGCCGACAAGGACAATCTGGTCTCCTGCCTCTAGCCTGCCGACGCGATGGATGATCGTGACATCTTCCAGCGGCCAGCGCTCGCGCGCCTCGGTCTCGATTCGCTCAAGCTCCGACTCGGTCATGCCGGGGTAATGCTCCAGCGTCATTGCGGTCACGCCATTGTCACTGCTGAGCCCTCGAACCGTGCCGACGAACAGCGCGATCGCGCCGACGGCATCTGCCTGCAGCGAACGGCTTTCGGCGCCGACATCGAAATCCTCGGTCTGCACACGCACCGCCATGACTCAGCCTCCAGTAACCGGTGGGAAGAACGCCACCTCGTCGCCGGCGGCGACAGGGGTATCGAGATCACCATAGCTGCGATTCACCGCGACGCGGACCGCCTGCATGTTCTTCAGCGCCAGCGCATGCCCCTGCGATATCGCCGTCAGATGCGGTACTAGATCACCGACACAGGTGACATTTTCCGGAAGCGTAACCGTCTCCATCGCGGTTCCGGTATGTTCACGCATCCACGCGAAATACCGGACCGACAGGCTTGATGTTGCTGGCGTTGTACTGGTCACAATGCCGACTCCCTGAAAGGTATGAACGCAAGACAGTCTCCGACAGCGACGCCGTCATTTTCAACCGGAATCTCGACAAGGCCGTCTGCGCCGGTCAGCGACGAAAGGACGCCGGCTCCCTTGCGGCCGTGAAGCACCATCTCGGTCGCGCCATCCGCGCCAGTGACAACTCGCACGCGAAGATATTCCGCCCGTCCGGGTGATTTCCTGTGGTCGAACCCGCATCGCATCGGGCAGCGCAAAAGGGTCTGTGGCGTGCCGCCGGCCATATGATCGAGAACCGGCGCCGCGACAAGCCGATAGCAGACAAAGGCGGCGACCGGATTTCCGGGGAGGCACAGCACCGGCGCGCCCGATGATGTGACACCCGCCGCCATTGGCCGTCCGGGCTTTATGGCAAGGCGCCAGAATGACGGGGAGATGTCGAGCCGCCGCATCGCCTCCTGTGTGTGGTCCTCGTCGCCATCCGACGCGCCGCCTGACGAGATGACAGCGTCACATTCGGCAAGGGCGTCCTGATAACATGTTGTCAGAGCCTCTGCCCGGTCGGGGACGATTCCAAAGTCATGAACCACATGCCCGTCACTCTCAAGCAATGCGGCAAGCATCGGCCGGTTGGAGTCATGAAGCTGGCCCGAGGCAGTTGGTGACCCGGCCGGGACCACCTCGTCCCCCATCGACAGCAACCCGACCCGCAACCGTCTGAACACCTTGATGTCGGCATTGCCGGCAGCCGCCGCGATTCCGACCTCGGCCGGTCCAATGCGACAGCCGGCGGCTGCGATCATCTCGCCACGACGCAGATTCTCACCCGCTGGGCGGTTGTTCGCACCCGGCTTCAAAGGACGCCCAATCCGCACCGTGCCGGTTGCCTCGTCGGCACTGCAGAACTCCTGCATTGCCACGGCATTGGTGCCTTGCGGCATCACCGCGCCGGTGAAAATCCTGACAGCCGTTCCTGTGGTGACAGCGCCTTCATGGGGATGCCCCGCCGCCGCGCGCCCGATGACAGGGAAATCGTGATCCGGGTTTTCGGCCAGAAAATCCGCATCGAGCGCGTAGCCGTCAACAGCGGCATTGTTGCTTGCGGGCAGATCATGGCCGGCCAGCGTGTCGCCTGCCAGCAACCGGCCGGCCGCGGCGGCGACAGGAACGGTTTCGGTGGCGGTGACCCGCGCAACGCTTGCCGCAAGCTTTTGCACGGCCTCATCAGGGGCAAGGCTGCCGCTATAGAGGTCTGCCGTGTCGCTCATGATGCGGCGGCGATATTGCCGGTCCCTGCCTGCTCGACGATATAGGCAATGATCGCGTTGATATCATTCAGATCAAGAAGATGTGGTGCCGCCGCCGGCAGGGCGTCGGCATCGTCGGTGGCGACAGCGATGATCCGCGGATCGCCGGTGAAAAGCGGCGGTTTGCCGGTCGCCAGCCGGAAGATCTCGATCTTCGGGATCGGTTCACGCTTGTAGCCCTCGACGATCACGATGTCGGCCGGGGACAGCGCGTCCAGCAGGTCTTCCAGCCGGCGTTCGCCGCGGTCGCGATTTTCGGTGAACAGCACCGAGCGCGCCTTTGATGACACGATGACCTGGCGGGCACCCGCTGCCCGGTGGCGATAGCTGTCCTTGCCGGGCTGGTCGGCGTCGAAGCCGTGATGCGCATGCTTGATGGTGGCGACCTCCAGCCCGCGCGCGGTCAGTCCGGTGATCAGCTGTTCGGCAAGCGTTGTCTTGCCGCTTCCCGACCAGCCGGCAAGGCCGATGACCAGCCCGTGCCGCGCGCGCGCCAAGTCCAGACGTTGGTCGATATCCATTATCTCAGACATGATCAAGTGTCCCCCGGAAATAGGCCATGCCGGTCTGCGCTGTAATCAGCGCGGCAAGCCAAAGGGTGATCAGGCCGGCCTCATTGACGAAAGGCACGGCGGGAAACACCGGTGCGGCCATGATCAGGCCGATCGCCAGCAGTTGCAATGTGGTCTTCCATTTGGCCAGCTGCGACACCGGGATGGTGATGCTCTTGCCGGCCATGAATTCGCGAATCCCGGAAATCAGGAACTCGCGGGTCATGATGATCAGTGCCGGCAGAAAGAACAGCCAGCCATCACCGGTCACGCGTGCCAGTGCCAACAGGCAGACACCGATCAGAACCTTGTCGGCGATCGGGTCGAGCATGGCGCCGAACTTTGAGACGATGCCGAGGCGGCGCGCCATCCAGCCATCAAGAAAATCCGAGATGCTCGCCAAAATGAACAGCGCCAGTGCCGGCGCGTAGCCGCCGGTCACGTCGTCGGTCCAGATCAGGATGGCGAC
>JAAZUU010000135.1 GCA_018624035.1 Rhodobiaceae bacterium
CTGGCGCGGGTTCTTGCCGGCATGGGTTTCGGCGCCACGACGACCTATGGCAGCTGGCAGATGGAGAACCTTCTTGGACAGGATATGACGCGTGTGCCATCACTTCTGGCAAGCTCCGGCGCGCATCTTCATCTGTACGGCAAGCCCGAGGCGCGGACCGACCGCAAGATGGGTCACGTCACGAGCCGCCTTGGTGCCTGACCGCCATTCCGGGTCTGCGCCAGCGATGACAGATCATATGGCGTCGACTGATAGAGGTCGTTGATCCAGTTATTCATTAACAGAAAGGCGTAGGGGCGCCAGAAATTGACCGGTTCCGCCTGCGGATCATCCCCCGGGAAATAGCCGTGGGGGAGCGCCGTCGATAAACCCTGTTCGCGGTCGCGCCAATATTCGGCACCAAGCGTGTCGGCGTCATATTCAAGATGGTTCAGAACAAACAGATCGCCATTTGACGGGTTGCGCGCCAGGCCGATGCCGCAGGCGTCGCTCTCGCCAAGCACCTCGATTCCGGCGGCGGCGAGGTCCGATTTCCTGTTTTCGGTATAACGCGACACCGGCATCGGAAAGCTGTCGGTGAAGCCGCGCATGAGGCGCCCCGGCACATGGTTCAGCCGGTGCTGATAGACGCCGAACAGCTTGTCACCACAATCGAATTTCGGCACATCATGGAAATGATAGAGGAGTGTCTGCGCCCCCCAGCAGATGCCGAGGCGGCGGAAACAATGTGACTTCGACCAGTCGAGGATTTCGGTCAATTCCGACCAATAGGCCACCTCTTCAAAGGGAAGCCGTTCGACCGGCGCGCCGGTGACGATCAGCGCGTCGAAAAAATCATCGCGCACATCCTCCAGCCGCCGGTAGAAACGGCGCAGATAGCCCGGCTCGGTATGGCGCGGCGTGTAGCTGGCCGTCGTCATTAGGATCAGCTCGATCTGCAGCGGTGAATTGCCAAGCAGCCGCGCGAACTGGATTTCGGTGTCCTGCTTCTTGGGCATCAGGTTCAAAAGCAGCAGCTTCAGCGGCCGGATATCCTGCTGCAACGCCTGTTGCTGCGCCATC
Source organism: Rhodobiaceae bacterium (assembly GCA_018624035.1). Classification (GTDB taxonomy): domain Bacteria; phylum Pseudomonadota; class Alphaproteobacteria; order Puniceispirillales; family Puniceispirillaceae; genus UBA8309. The sequence goes on from JAAZUU010000135.1 coordinate 1,063, forward strand.
ACATCGACCTGCTCGGCAAGCAGGTCTTCGAGCGCGGGCAGATTGTCAGGGACCTTGATCGGCATGAGGCATATCCCGTTGGTGCGGCTTTGTTCGTCAGGCTCGCGGTTATAGCTCAGCAACCGAACAAAAAGCCAGCCCCGAACAGGAGTCACCGGCACCCGGACTAGCGACGGACGCGCCCGACAATCTCGAACATGCCCTCGGCCAGGCGCTGCCCGGTGCTGAGCGCCGAGCGAAGCGGCGCGCTGGCCTTGGGAATACGCGACACATCCTGCAACCGCCGGTCGAGAAAGCCCTCGATGACCGTGCGATCGCCGCTTGAGTCGGCGATCCAGGCCAACAAAGTCGCGCTGTAAACGGCGGCAAGCGTGGCCCGTTTGGTATAAAAGGAGATATCCGTATCGCGCTGTCCGGCGGCGCGCCACATCGCATCGACTGTGGCATAGAGAGCCCGCGCCGAGGCAAGGGCGTTCGCCGGCACGGCAAGCAGGGTCAGTCCGCGTCGCACCGCTTCCTTGTGCGCCGCCGCCTGATCAAGTCTGATCAGGATCATTTCGCGGATCATCAGATGCACCCGATCCGGCCTGTCGGCCATCGCCTCGAAGGCTTCGATCATGGCCGCGTCGGCGAGCGCCGAATGCATCACCACGGCATCGACCGCGCCCCCCGGGAACAGGCGCGCCACATCATCGGCGGAAAATCCGGCCTCGGCCGCGCCGGCACAAAGCGCCTCATTGGTCCACCCCTCGAACGGAACGTGAACCAGGGAAGCCGCGATGATCGCGGCGGCATCAGGATGTACCGCATGGTCATAGGCACCATGAAGGTCGTCTGCTTTGGTCATGACTGTCCCCCGAAATTGGACCAGAGCTTGAATCCAAAACCCCCATCACTTCCAGAATAGGTCATTCAGAAGATTTTTCCAGTTACAAACTGCCACAGGCCGATTGCCGCACCACGGGGTAATCGCCGGTTTCTTTGCGGTTTGGCCTTTACAGACAGCCTGACTCTATGCTAACTACCCGCCCTCATCGCGAGGGTTTCGTCATGCCCGCGCGCGTAACAATCTGACGAAGGGTGTGATTGACCGTGTACGTAACCGTACGAGACAACAACGTCGACCAGGCACTGCGCGTGCTGAAGAAAAAGCTGCAGCGTGAAGGCGTGTTCCGCGAGATGAAGAACCGCCGCGCCTATGAAAAGCCGTCCGAGCGCCGCGCCCGCGAAGCCGCCGAGTCCACCCGCCGTGTTCGCAAGCTGATGCGCAAGCGGATGGAGCGCGAGGGCTATTAGAGCCTGATCCGACAGTAACCCAGTGCAAGGCCGCCCCGGACGCTCCGTGGCGGCTTTTTTTGTTTTTTGCTGAATGGTTCTTAGTCTCGATTCACACGCCATGCCCAACGGTCTTCTACACTTTCGATCAAATGAGGGGCATCGCCAATTGAATTGGCCCGCGGAAGTTCCCAGTTGCCAGGAAATAACTGTCGCATGAACTCCAGCGCATTCATGTTGAAAACATAGACTGAATACCCATCCTCATTCTTATAAGCTTTGGTACATTCCGGCGAGTACACACGGTGTCCATCAAATGCGTGGTATCTGTCCCGCCATATCAGAGACCCAGCAAAAAAATAGTCAATCAGATAGGTTCTTACGGAGCTATCCGGATATGCCTGCCCGAGTTGAATGTATTGATCGCGAGCATCAGCCATCCCCCATCTTATTGAGACGTTGAGGTTTTGTTTGAGAGTGTAAATATGATCATGTTGCCGGACATCGACGATTGTTGAACTCTGCTGGCTGAGAGATACATCATAAACCTCGGTGAACGATGGGCTACTTTCGCAAGAAAGATGTACGTAGTCGCTACTTTTTGAGCTCTTGATCAATGTTTCATATTGTTCGAATTTCATACCCGTTGCCTCCTTTTCGTTTTCATAGGATCGCCCTTAACGCAGATGTTTGCAGATTTGCGGTTCCGTTTCTGTCAACAAGATGCGCGGACGAATTGGGAATGTTATCGAACAATGGTTAATTTACGGTGAGTTCCCTTTTGATCAGAGTACATTCACGGAAATTGCCATCTGTCGGCGCTGCCGCAACTGCATTATAGCGTTTAGCGCAAAAATCCATTACCACCTTAGGCCTTGTTTTCAGGCCACATCTCCGGCCAATGTGCACAATGGACAGTCGGGTGCCGGCCCCACCGCACCCCAACAGATGGAAAGACGAGATGAAGGTAGGATGCCCAAGGGAAATTCTGGATGGCGAAAAGCGCGTCGCGATGACGCCGGACAGCGTTCGCCAGATCCGGAAACTCGGTTATGACTGCGTGATCGAATCGGGAGCCGGCCTGGCTGCCGGATTCGCCGATACCACCTATGAGGAGGCTGGCGCCGAGGTGGTGAAGACCGCGGCGACGCTGTGGAAACAGTCCGACATCGTGGTCAAGGTGCGCGGCGTCGCGGCGAAGGAGGAAAAGCATCTTCGCGCCGATCAGACGGTGATCAGCCTGTTCTGGCCGGGCCAGAACGCCGAACTGCTGGAGACGTTCCGCAAGGCCGGCACCAACGCCATCGCCATGGATATGGTGCCGCGAATCAGCCGCGCCCAGAAGATGGACGTGCTGTCCTCGATGGCGAATATCGCCGGCTATCGTGCCGTCATCGAGGCTGGCAACCGGTTCGGCCGATTCTTCACCGGCCAGATTACCGCCGCCGGCAAGGTCCCGCCGGCCAGGGTTCTGGTCATCGGCGCCGGTGTGGCCGGGCTTGCCGCCATCGGCACCGCCACATCGCTTGGCGCGATCGTACGCGCCTTCGATGTGCGGCCGGAAGTGGCCGAGCAGATCGAATCGATGGGTGCCGAGTTCCTGATGCTGGAATTCGAGGAAGACGGATCGGGTGAAGGCGGCTATGCCAAGCCGGCCTCGCCGGAATTCATCGAGAAGGAAATGGAACTGTTCCGCGCCCAGGCGCCGGAGATCGATATCGTGATCACCACGGCGCTGATCCCGGGCCGTCCGGCGCCCAAATTATGGCCTGCCGAAATGGTCGGGTTGATGAAGCCGGGATCGGTTGTCGTCGATCTGGCGGCCGAACAGGGCGGCAATTGCGACCTGACCGTGGCCGACGAGATCGTCACCTCGGAAAACGGTGTCACCATTGTCGGCTATACCGATTTCCCGAGCCGCATGGCGGCGCAGAGCTCGACACTCTATGCCACCAATATCCGGCATATGCTGGACGATCTGACACCGGAAAAGGACGGGCAGGTCACCCTCAATATGGAGGATGACGTGATCCGCGGCGCCACTGCGGTGAAAGGCGGCGAGATCACCTATCCGCCGCCGGCCCCGAAGATACAGGCCATCGGCAAGGCGCCGGCAGCCGAAAAGCCGGCCGAGCTGACGCCCGAGGAAAAGGCGGCGCAGGAAATCGCCGAACACCGCCGTAAGGGCCGGCAGCAGATCGGCATGCTGGCTCTTGGCGGCGCCTTCATGATGCTTGTCGGTGCCTACGCCCCGGCCAGCTTCATGCAGCATTTCATTGTTTTCGCGCTGGCCTGTTTCGTCGGCTTCCAGGTGATCTGGAATGTCAGCCACGCGCTCCATACACCGCTGATGGCGGTAACCAACGCCATTTCAGGGATCATCATTCTTGGTGCCTTGCTGCAGATCGGGTCGAGCAACCAGATCGTGATGATCCTTGCGAGCATTTCAGTGCTGATCGCGACCATCAACATCGTTGGCGGCTTCATGGTCACGCGCCGCATGCTGGCGATGTTCCAGAAAAGCTGAATGGCGGAAGGGTGAATCCAGATGAGTTTTAACATCGTTACGGCTGTCTATATCGCGGCCAGCGTTCTTTTCATCCTCTCGCTTGGCGGGCTGTCCAATCAGGAAAGCGCCAAACGTGCCGTATGGTACGGAATCGTCGGCATGGCACTTGCCGTCGGCGCCACCATTTTCGGCCCGCAGGTCGCGCTGTCCAATTTGCTGCTGATGATGATTGTCATCGGGGCGGTGATCGGGTTTATCGTTGCACAGCGGGTCGAGATGACCGGCATGCCGCAGCTTGTCGCCGCCCTTCACACCTTTGTCGGGCTGGCGGCCGTCTTCATCGGCATCAATTCCGACCTCGCCCCGCCAGAGGGGCTTGTCGGTGCCGAGAAGATCATCCACGAGGTCGAGATCTTCCTCGGTGTCTTTATCGGCGCGGTGACGACCACCGGCTCGGTGGTCGCCTTCGGCAAGCTGTCGGGCATGGTCGATGGCAAGCCGCTGACGCTGCCCGGGCGGAACATCCTGAACCTGATTGCGGTGCTTGGATGTATCTGGCTTGGCGCGATGTATCTGAACCATGCCGGGCCGTGGACGCTGTATCTGATGACCGCCATCGCGCTTGTCTTTGGCGCGCATCTGGTGCTGGCCATCGGCGGTGCCGACATGCCGGTTGTCGTCTCGATGCTGAATTCCTATTCCGGCTGGGCGGCGGCGGCGACCGGATTCCTGCTTGGCAATGACCTCTTGATAGTCACCGGCGCGCTGGTTGGCGCATCGGGCGCCATCCTGTCCTACATCATGTGCCGGGCGATGAACCGGAACTTCCTGTCGGTTATCCTCGGCGGCTGGGGCACGGCCGTCAGCAGCAGCCAGGAGGTCGAGGGCGAAATGATCGCCACCGATGTCGCCAGCGTTGCGGGCGACCTGCAGGACGCGCAGGACATCATCATCGTGCCTGGCTACGGCATGGCGGTGGCGCAGGCGCAGGGCGCGGTATCCGAGATCACGCGCCGTCTCCGCGCGCAGGGAAAATCGGTGCGTTTCGCCATCCACCCGGTGGCAGGACGCTTGCCCGGCCATATGAACGTGCTTCTTGCCGAGGCGAAGGTTCCCTATGACATCGTTCTGGAAATGGACGAGATCAACCCGGATTTCCCGAACGCCGACATGGTGATCATTCTTGGCGCCAACGACATCGTGAACCCGGCCGCGCAGGATGATCCGAACAGCCCGATCGCCGGCATGCCGGTCCTCGAGGTATGGAAGGCGCGCCAGGTGATCATTTCCAAGCGTGGCCAGGGCCGCGGCTATTCGGGGATCGAGAATCCGCTGTTCTTCAAGGACAATTCACGAATGCTGTATGGCGATGCCAAGGCATCTCTCGACCAGATCCTGACCAGCCTCGGCAGTTGACGGCTGACGTCGGGGCGCTCAGGCGCCCTGATGCACCAGCTCTTCGGGGATGCCGGCGGCGGCGGCGGCCTCGCGTTGCCGCACCGCCAGCCTGTCGCGGTCGAAATCATCGATCAGGTCGTGGAACAGTTCGTGCCAGTTCACCTCGGCGCCAAGATGCATGAACACCGAGCCGAGCCCCACCGCCGCGCGGTCCATCAGCAC
>JAAZUU010000052.1 GCA_018624035.1 Rhodobiaceae bacterium
ACATGCAGGCTGTAGAGCCCCGCATCACCGCCGATGTGCTGGCGGTTCTGTCCTGCGAGGCGGCGGTCGCGATGCGGCGCAGTTTCGGTGGCACCGCGCCTGAAGAGGTGCGCGCGCGGATTGCCGAGGCGCGGACGCGTTATGCGCTGGATGAAGGCTGAGCGGGAAGGAAGATGACAATGAAGCGTTTCGGGTTAGCAATGCTGGTGCTGGCTCTTGTCGCCGGCGGACTGACCGCCTGCGGCAAGCGGGGCGATCCCTATCGCCCGTCCGAGGTCCCGGCGCAGTCCGCCGACAGCGCCTCCTGACACCAGCGAGGATCACAGGGCATGACAAGCAGCTTTACGCGTGATGACAGCGGGCGCCTGACCGTCGGCGGCCTCGTGCTGGAGGATATCGCGGCGGCGCACGGTACCCCGCTCTATGTCTATTCGGGCGACGGCATTCGCGCCGATTATCGCAATTTCGCCGCCGCCGTGGCACCGGTCAACGGCAAGGTGCATTTCGCGCTGAAGGCCAATTCGGCGCTTGGCGTGATCGCGCTGCTGGCCGGCGAGGGTGCCGGCGCCGACATCGTCTCGGGCGGTGAACTGCACCGCGCGCGCGCCGCCGGCGTGCCGGCCGACATGATCGTCTTTTCGGGTGTTGGCAAAACCGCTGAGGAGATCGGCGCGGCGCTGGATGCCGGTATCGGCCAGATCAACGCCGAAAGCGCGGCCGAGGTGGAGGCGATCAGCCGCGTGGCGGCGGCCCGCGATGTCGTGGCGCCAGTGGCGCTGCGGGTCAATGTCGATGTTGCCCCCGACACGCACGCCAAGATTTCCACCGGTCAGCGTTCCACGAAATTCGGTGTCTCAACGGCGCAGAACGAGGCCGCCAGTCTCTATCGCCGGCTTGCCGGTGACCCGCATATCCGGCCGGCCGGTCTGGCGGTTCATATCGGCTCGCAGATCCTCGATCTCGATCCGTTCGCGCGCGCCTATACCGCCCTTCTTGATTTCGGCAACGCCCTGCGCGGCGGAGGTCTGCCGGTGCCGACACTCGACCTTGGTGGCGGCATCGGAGTCGATTACGAGACCGGCACGGCCACTGATTTCACCGCCTATGGCGCGTTGGTCAGCCGCATCTTCGCCGATAGCGGGTTCCAGCTCGGATTCGAGCCGGGACGGTCGATTGTCGCCAATAATGGCGCGCTTCTGACCCGCGTGATCTACCTTAAGGACGGCGACAACAAGCGGTTCGTCATCGTCGATGCGGCGATGAACGATCTGCTGCGCCCGACCCTGTATGAGGCGCATCATGCCGTGCTGCCGCTTGGGCCGGCCAAGACAGCGGAAGGTCCGGCAGCGGAAGGTCCGGCGGACATTGTCGGCCCGGTCTGCGAGACCGGCGACTATCTGGCCCAGGACCGGATGTTGCCGGCGCTTGCCGAAGGTGACGGGCTGGCGGTGATGTCGGCAGGCGCCTATGGCGCGGTGATGGCCTCAAGCTACAATTCGCGCCCCCCCGCCGGCGAGGTGATGGTTCTTGACGGCGCATGCCATGTGCTGCGGCGACAGCGTGACATTGCAGAGTTGCTGGCCGAAGAGACCATTCCCGTCCTGTCCTGACCGGCCGCGCCTTGTCCGTGAACGGTCAGGCCCTGATTACGGCATTACCACCGGATCATTGCGCATCGTCACAGTGACCGTCGGCTCGTTGCTGGCCTCGAAGACAAGCTGCGTGAAGAAGCCGCTTGCCATCGCCGGCCGGATTACCGCGTCGTCCGCGCGAATGATGCGGCTGGCCAGCGGCTCGCCAGTCTCTGACACCACCCTGACCTCAAGAAGCGGGGCATGCGCGAAAAAGGCAGCGTCATTCTGCAAACGGCCACTCAATCTCATGGTGTCACCGGCATAATCGGCTTTCAGATCGACAATGCGAAGATGCTCGGTATTCGGGCGGACCGAAAGGCCGATCTGCTCGAAAACACCGATCAGGCCCGGCGCGTAGGCGGTAATGGTCGCCCGCTCGAAAACCACACCGACGATACCGCCAAGCAGCAACAGCATGACAAGAAACGATCCGAGAACGGTGCGAAGGGCGCTGGCCATCTCTCCCGGCTCGGCTTCCTCGACCAGCTTCGGCGGGGCGGCCCGCCAGACATGCGCACAGACCGAACAGCGGACAGCCTGTCCGGCCTCGCCGATCTTCTCGCCATCGACCCGGAAAACCGTGTCACAGTTCGGGCAGGTCAGAAGCATTGACCCGTCTCTCCTCCTCATGCCTTCAATCTCGATACACCAAAGCCGGCCTTTCGGGAAGCCCGGCCTCGGCACATACAGGGTCATTCCGGATGATCATCCCGGCCCGTCATTTTGGTCCGGCGGCCACCGCGGAATGTGCTAGGCTGTCATTGTCGCGTCGAAAGGCCGGCAAGTCACGGCCTATCGAAACGGATCCGGAATGACGGGCACAACATCCTTGATGACGGCAATTGACCATGCGCTGTCCCGGCGGACGGCAAAATATCTCGCGGTCTATCTGGTGCTGGCCTTTGCATCCTTCATTGCCGGCCTGCAGCATTTCGTGCTGACACTTCCCCACGCGCCGCAGGGACAGCTGCAATTCACCGACGGGATCGTCGTGATGACCGGCGGGCAGCAGCGTCTTGACGACGGCCTGCGTCTTCTGACCGACCAGGAGGGCGGGAAGATGCTGATTTCCGGCGTCGGCGACGGCGTCAACAGGGCCGTGCTCGTGCAGGAACTCGGGCTTGATGACCGCAAGGCCGAATTGCTGTTCTGCTGTGTCGATCTGGATTTCGAGGCCGGCAACACGCGCGGCAACGCCATCGCCGCGCGCGCCTGGGCAGTTGGCCATGACATGCGATCGCTTCGGCTTGTGACAGCCAGCTACCATATGCCAAGGGCGCTGTTGGTCTTCGCCCGTGAAATGCCCGAATTCGACCTCTATCAATGGCCGGTGACGCCGGCCGATCTGAATATTTCCGGCTGGTGGCGGGACCGCGCCATGATGCGGTTGCTGACCCGCGAATATGCAAAATATCTGGCGGAAACAATCCGGATCTGAACATGGCCAATTCTGGCCACTTTCTAGTGTCAGGGCGGTTTCCGGCCCTAGCTCTGACCGGCATCGATGATCGAGCGGCGAATATCGCGGGTGCGATGGAACAGGCTCTCGAGCTTGTCCGTCTCCCCCCACCGGATGGCCCGCTGAAGATCTGACAGATCCTCGGAAAAGCGCTGCAGCATCTCCAGAACCGCCTCGTCATTATTGATGAAGACATCGCGCCACATCACCGGATCGGAGGCGGCAAGTCGCGTGAAGTCACGAAACCCGGACGCCGAGAATCTGATCACGTCATTCTTCAACTGGCTTTCAAGATTGACCGCCGTACTGACGATTGTATAGGCGATCAGATGTGGCAGATGCGAAGTCAGCGCCAGAACCTTGTCGTGATAGTCGGCATCCATGCGTTCGGCGACCGCACCGATGGCGGTGACAAAGCTCTCGAAGCGTGCCACTTCGGTCTCCGGCACGTCACCCGGGAGAATCAACCAGTACCGTCCATTGAAAAGATCAGGAAATCCGGCCGCTGGACCGGAATGTTCGGTACCTGCAAGCGGGTGCGAGGGAATCCAGTGGATGTCATCTCTGACATGCGGTGTCACATCACGGACAACCGACCTCTTGGTCGATCCGGTATCCGTCAGCACGGCACCGGGTTTCATTGCCGGAATGATCGCCTCCGCCAGCGCGCCAATGGCACCGACCGGCACCGACATCACCACCAGGTCGGCATCAGCGACGGCCTTGACGGCCTCAGTCGTGAAACTGTCGGCAAGCCCCAGGCGTTTCACCTCCGGCGCGACATCGTCATCGCTGTCGCAACCGACGATATGGCCGACAACACCGGCGCGCCGGGCAGCAAGCGCCACCGACGATCCGATGAGACCGATCCCGATGATCGCGACCCTGCCGTAAATCTCCGTCATGGCTGTTCCCGGTCCGCGGGTGTGGCGATCACGCCGACGACCCGATGTTCATCCGTAATGCCGGCAACCGGCGCGTCGATGCGTCCCGGCATTCTGTCAAGAACCGCACCATCATCGCCGTGGCGGGCAACAATTGTCGTTTCGCTATCGACCGGGTCCGCCGGGTCACGACCGATCATCCAGGTTGGCGGCAACCGGTCCGACCGGTAGGGCGGCGTGCTGGCAATCAGGTGATAGCCCGTGTCGGCCAGCAGCCAGGACGCGATGTCCGCCTCGCAGCTCTCGGGCACCAGCGCAAGGCCGACCCCGGCATCAAGCTGCGATCTGACAGCGTCGAGGTCGGCGCATTCACGGATCGTGACCAGACCGCCGAAATGCCAACCCGCCACCGCCATCGCCTGCACATGAACAGCCACCTCCAGCGAATTATCCTGCAAGGCCGTGCTTGCCGTCATCAGCTGGCGCCAGACATTCGCCACAAGCTGGCGCGGCAAGTCGGGCGCAGCGGCCGCAAGCCGATCGATCACTGCCGCCTCGCGTCCCGGCCGATAGGCCGCACCGCCCCGCTTTGCCGCGATGATGTCGCCGGCAAGCGTCATGCGGCGGCGCACCAGTGCAAGGATGTCGTCATCCAGCCGGTTGATGGTCGCTCGCAGATCGTTCAGATGGTCAGTCATATGTGGTCGGTCATGGATCAGGCGATAACTTTTTACAGGACAGCTTGACAAGCCTCATCACCGGGCAGCCTCATCTCCGGTTCTGGTGTGCCTCAGCCTCTATAGCAGACAGACTGCGGCCGGTACCAGACAATCATGAAGACATGCGTGAATGCGTGGCGAGGTGCGGAACCGGAACCCGGCAGCATGTCGGATGCAGGTCATTCTGTCCCCTCGCGGATCGCGCCGCTCGGGCGCGGCGCAAGTTTTCGCCCGATCGCCGATTTCGCGGTGCGCTGGCGGCCGGCCTGCCCGGCCGGTGCATACAGATTCTTCTCAGCCTCGATCACCAGAACGCCGCCAATGCCGGGGGACCAGTTCCGACCGAGCCGTTCGATCTGCGGACCCATTCTCAGAAACAGGCCGGGCGCGGCGGGCGGGGTGAACAGGATTGTCCGCGCCTCGACCGGGGTGAATCCGTGTTCCTGGAGCAGGTGCCGCAGCTGGCCACGCGAATAGGGGCGGCCGTGACCAAATGGTGTCTTCTCGGCGCGCGCCCAAAGCCCGTTGCGGTTCGGCACCATCACCATCAGCCGCCCGGACCCGTCGAGAACACGCCAGCATTCGTCAAGAAGACGGCTGGGGTTTGGATCGAATTCCAGCGCATGAAGCAACAGCAGCCGGTCGAGCTGTACGTTCTGGACGGGCAGCGCGCGGCTGTCGACAAGCGCAGCCCGAACAGGCGCTTTCTTTGGCCATCGGCGCGGGCCGAGTCGCTTCGGCATCAGCGCCAGCGCGCGAAGCTGATCCTCGGACCTGAAGACAGGCGGCGCGTAACCAAGCGCCGCGTTACAGGCATTCGGTGCCCGGTTCCAGAAATCGGCAAGGGCACGGCGCAGCCGCATCGCGACGTGACGACCCTGGCGGGTCCGGTAATAGTCGCGAAGCAGGTCGGCATCCTCGAACATCGCTCAGCCCATGTTCGACAGTTCATAGGCAATCTGTCGGCAATCCTCATATGCCTCCGGCTTGGCGGTTCGAACCCGCACCGCCGTCACGCCGGCAAGCGCCGCCAGCGAGTCGAAGATCAGGCGGGCCAGCGTTTCCTGGAGGTCGAAATGCCGTGATGTCGCGATATCAAGGATTGTGCTGCGGATCACATCGTAATTCAGCGCATCCTCCAGCCGGTCGCTTGTCGGCTCGCTTTCATCCGCCAGCAGGATCTCGGCATCGATCACCACCCGCTGCGGTGCCAGCCTTTCATGGTCATAGGCGCCAATGCGGCAGGCGCATTCAAGCCCCTCGAGAAGAAAGCGGCGACGCAGCATGATCGGTTGTCCCTCCTGCCTTATTAAAGTGTTGCGGCAATCCAGTCAGGCGCAATGCCGCAGGCCTCAATCATATCATGCGCGCCGCCATCGCAGAACAGCCCATAGCCTGTCAGCAGCACCGCCTGCAGGCCGGCCGCGCGCGCGCCCAGAATATCGGTGTGGAGCGAATCACCGACCATCGCGACGCGGCGACGCTCGAATTGACGGCCATGAACCTGTTCCATGCGGTCAAGGACAAGATCGAACGCGGCGGCATGCGGCTTGCCATACCAGCGCGGCACAATGCCGGTGGCCTGCATCGCCCGCACCGCCCAATAGCCCGGCTCGGCCGAGAAGACTCCCCCAAGCGGGGCACTGATATCCGGATTGCCGACAAGCAGATCACGCCCGCCGCGCGCCAGCGCGCCCTCAAGCGCGGTCTGGAGCGTGTCGTCCCAGCCCGCTGATCCGAGAAAGGCAAAGCACTGTGCACGTTCAAAAAGGTCAGGATCATCGGCAAGGGTGAGTTCGGTCCCGATATCAAGCGGCCGCGCCGCCGGACCCAACGGGGCAACGATCCGCCCCGCAGCCACCATCGGTAATGCCGCCTCCAGCGAATCGCGGCTCGACACCACCTGCTGGCGCGTGATCGACAGCCCCCAGTCACGATATTTCGTCCAGCTTGCCTGCGCCCCCTTGCCGGCACCATTCGTCAGCACCATCACCGCGATGTCACGCGCCGCCGCCATCTGCAGCACATTATGGATGCCGTCGATCACGCTGGCACCGACATTGATCACACCGAACCCGTCGAGGATCAGCGCATCGACATGCGGCAGGATATCGACAAGGCGGTCAACCCGGCGGGTCGCCGGCGGCGGCACAGCCGGCGGCATATGCGGGCGCAGCGCCTCATACATCGCGATGATGTCATCCAGCGCGATGGCATCCGGCGCCGGAATGGACAGGCCGGCAAGCGAAACGGTCATGAAATCCTCGGCATTATCGTCTTGGCATATATTGTCAGGATGCGCGGGTCAGGACAGCCGCGCCGCGGTGATGAATTCCGCGAATGCCTCGCACCATATCAGCAGAGCCGGAAAATCACCAACATTGACGCCCGGCGGCACCGCCAGGTCAAAATTTGTGAAGGCCTTGACCGGCCCGATATCGACCGAGCGGGCCTTGATGCCGAGGAAGCCGGCCTCGTCCTCTACAAATTCCGGTGTCAGATAGAGCCGGTAATCGGGGCCGGGCGCGATACGCCCGTCAAGCCAGACCCGTTGCCGGCTGACATGGACAACCCCCTCGCCCGAATGGAACGCATCGGATCCGGCAAGGTCGCGGGTGAAGGTGCCGCGCCGCTCGGCACTGGCCTCAAGCTGGGCCAGCGCGGCCCTGTCCAGCCCGTCCTTGGCCGTCAGGATCGGCAGAAAATAGACGCCAAGCGCGAAGCCGACCAGCAAACCGACGCCGAATTTTGCAGCGCCGAACAGGATGATGTGCCGCCGCGCGACATCGAGGATGGATGTGATCATGACAGGAAACCCCGGTTAAGTGCCGATGACCTGCGGAAGATGGCGCATGATTGCCGTCACCAATTCCATATGCCAGCATGAATGGCATGATAACCGATGCGGCGGCGGCATGGCAGCCCCGCTTCCTGTCCGCGACATCACGATTGCGCGCGCGCCGCGATCGCCTGAGGAGGTGCTGATGCGGCTTCAATCACTGGAGACATTCATTGTCGGCACACCGCCACCCGGTTTTGGCGGCCGGTATTTCATCTTCGTGCGTCTGACGACGGCCTGCGGGATCACCGGCATTGGCGAGATCTACGCCGCCAGCTTTGCCCCGCAGGTTGTCTGCCAGATGGCCGAGGATATGTTCCAGCGCTATCTGGAAGGCATGCCGCCCGACCGGATCGAGCATTTCTGGCGCCGCGCGCACGGCTCGGGCTTCACCCACCGCCCCGATGCCTCTGTCCAGGGCGTGGTCAGCGGGCTGGAAATGGCCTGCTGGGACATCCTCGGCAAGGCGCTCGACAGGCCTGTATATGCGCTTCTGGGCGGCTTGGTGAATGATCGCCTGCGAACCTACACCTATCTGTATCCCGGGGAACATCAGACAGCTTCCGATTTCTATAATGACCCGCTGGCCAGCGCCGAGGCAGCGGCGGCGCGCGTCGCCGAGGGCTTTACCGCCGTCAAGTTCGACCCGGCAGGCCAGTACACCGTCTATGACGGGCGCATGCCCGATCTTGAAGCGCTCGACCGGAGCGAAACCTTCTGCCGCGAGATCCGCGCCGCGGTCGGCGACCGCGCCGACCTGCTGTTCGGAACGCATGGCCAGTTCACCGCCGCCGGCGCGCTGCGGCTGGCACGGCGGATCGAGACCTATGACCCGCTCTGGTTCGAGGAGCCCTGCCCCCCCGACATGCCGGAGGAAATGGCGAAGGTGGCCGCCGGAACGTCGATCCCGGTGGCGACAGGCGAAAGGCTGTGCAGCAAATTCGAGTTCGCCCGCGTTCTGGAATGCAAGGCGGCGGCGATCCTGCAACCGGACCTTGGCCGGGCCGGCGGAATCCTCGAGGGCAAGAAGATCGCCGCGATGGCGGAAACCCACTATGCACAGATCGCACCGCATCTCTATTGCGGGCCGGTCGTCGCCGCCGCCAATATCCAGCTTGCAGCCTGCATTCCGAATTTCCTGATCCTTGAATCGATTGGAAAGATGGACGGATTCCATGCAAAGCTGCTGAAGAGGCCACTGCACTGGGAGGATGGCTATATCATCCCGCCAGCCGCACCGGGACTGGGTATCGAACTTGACGACGCCGTCGTCGCCGCGAATCCATGGACCGGTGACGGGCTGCATCTGGAGATGGGTGACGCGCCGCACGACCCGAAACGGCACGGTCTTTTCGGCGGCGGCTGAACCGGCGCAGGACATTGCCATAGAAGGCCGGCCGATATCCGCCTGAAATCCTTACAGGGACAGGGGCAGGACAGGGACAGGACAGGGCGATTGCGGTCTTGACAGCGCCGCATCGAGGCGTATATTCCACCGCAATCCGCTTTGGGGTTCCAGAGCGGTATGTTTTTGTTTTCCACCCACCCGGGTAATGACAGCTGGAACGCGGCTCAGCCGGCGACATGTTGTCAGGGGCGAGGCCGCGTACGGCCGGTCTGCGAAGGGCGCGGGAGGAACGAGGATGGAAGCCATGTATGCGTTGGTAAGAACAGGCGGCAAGCAGTATCGAGTGTCGAAAGATGACACGATCCTGGTCGAGCGGATCTCCGCTGATGAGGGCGCGCAAGTGATTCTGGATGATGTCGTGATGCTGGGTGACGGTGACAAGGTGACAATCGGCACACCGCGTGTTGAGGGCGCCGCTGTCAGCGCCACCGTGATGCGCCAGACGCGCGGCCCGAAAATCATCATTTTCCGCCGCAAGCGCCGGAAGAACCATCGTCGCACGCAGGGTCACCGGCAGGATCTGACATTGCTCAGAATCAACGCCATTGCCGAGGACGGCAAGTCGCTGGCACCAAAAGCGGCGCCGAAAAAAGCCGCTGCCAAGAAGACGGAAGCCAAGGCAGACGCGAAGGCAGCGCCGAAAAAAGCCGCTGCCAAGAAGACAGCTGCCAAGGCCGAGGCAAAGGCCGCACCGAAGAAGGCGCCTGCCAAGAAGGCCGCCGCGAAGAAGACGGCAGCGAAAAAGGCCGCCGCAAAGAAGTCCTAGAACGTGATTTTGATCTGGCGCGCCAGCCGCGCCGACAGCTGAAGGGAGCTGGAACATGGCACATAAGAAGGCAGGCGGCAGCTCTCGCAACGGCCGCGATTCCGCAGGGCGCCGGCTTGGCGTGAAAAAGTTTGGCGGTGAGGCGGTTCTGGCCGGCAACATCATCATGCGCCAGCGTGGCACCAAGGTTCATCCCGGCGAGAATGTCGGCATGGGCAAGGATCATACCCTGTTCGCCCTTGTCAAGGGCAAGGTCGCCTTCAAGGAAAAGTCCGGCGGGCGCATGTTCGTGAACGTGCTTCCGGCCGCCGAGGCCGCCGAGTAAGGCGCACCGATCAACAGGATCGGGCGCCGGATCAGGCGGTCTGAACAAGGGGGGCGACGCAGGTTGTTCCCCTTTTTTGATTGCCGACAACCGCGCGGTGATGAACAGCATCCAGCGCATGGCATTTGCCGGGTAATCCAGGATGAAATTTCTCGACCAGGCCAAGATCTACACCCGATCGGGACATGGCGGGCCCGGCGCCGTCAGCTTCCGGCGTGAGGCGCATGTGCCGTTCGGCGGGCCGGATGGCGGCGATGGTGGGCGCGGTGGTGATGTTATCGCCCGCGCCGTGGCCGGGCTGAATACGCTGATCGATTATCGCTACCAGCAGCATTTCAAGGCACAGGCAGGCAAGCCTGGGGCCGGACGTGACCGGTCCGGCGGCGCCGGCCAGCCGGTATTCTTGAAACTGCCTGTCGGCACGCAGATCCTTGCCGATGATCAGGAAACGGTGCTTGCCGACCTGACCGAGGAAGGCCAGGAATTCATCCTCGCCAAGGGCGGGGCCGGTGGCAAGGGAAACGCCTTCTTCAAATCCTCGACCAACCGCGCGCCACGAAAATCGCAGCCTGGCGAGACCGGCCAGGAAATGTGGGTATGGCTGCGGTTGAAGCTGATTGCCGATGCCGGATTGCTGGGGCTTCCCAATGCCGGCAAATCGACCTTTCTCAGCACGGTTTCGGCGGCCCGCCCGAAGATTGCCGACTATCCTTTCACGACATTGCATCCGAATCTGGGTGTTGTCGGCATCGATGACCGCGAATTTGTCATGGCCGACATTCCCGGGCTGATCGAGGGCGCGCATCGCGGTGCCGGGCTTGGCCATCGGTTTCTTGGCCATGTCGAGCGCTGCCGCGTGCTGCTGCATCTTGTCGATGTCACCGGCGAGGATCCGGTGGCGGCATGGCGCACGCTTCGTGACGAGCTGGCGGCCTATGGCGGCGGACTTGCCGACAAACAGGAAGTGCTGGCGCTGACCAAAGTCGACGCCGCGCCCGAAGGCTATGCCGAGGATGTGCGCGAGGCGCTGCAGCAGGCCGGTGCCGGCGCGGTGACCACCCTGTCATCGGTCAGCGGCGCCGGGGTGCGCGATCTGCTGCGCCAGCTGATGCGCACCATCGAATCGGCGCGCGCAGCCGAGGCCGCACCGCAGGAGCCGGTGCCATGGTCACCATGAACGCGGCTGCCACCGCCATCGCGGCGGCGCGAACCGTCATCATCAAGATCGGATCATCGCTTCTGATCGATGATGCGCGGAACGCCGTCAATGCCGACTGGCTTGGCAACGTGGCCAGCGACATCGCGATGCTGCGCGCCGATGGCAAGAATGTGGTTGTCGTCTCCAGCGGCGCCATCGCCCTTGGCAGCCGCGGCCTCGGCATCACCGGACGGGCACTTGCCATCGAGGAAAAACAGGCCGCCGCGGCCACCGGTCAGGTGACGCTGGCGCATGCCTGGCGAGAGGCGCTGGCGATTCACGATATAAGGGTCGCGCAGATCCTGCTGTCGCCCGAGGATACCGAAACAAGGCGCCGCCATCTGAACGCGCGGGCCACCATGTCTGCGCTTCTCGGGCTCGGCGCGGTGCCGGTGGTGAATGAAAACGACACTGTGGCGACGGCCGAAATCCGGTTCGGCGACAATGACCGGCTGGCGGCTCGAGTCGCCGCCATGATCAGCGCCGACCTGCTGATCCTGCTGTCGGACATCGATGGACTCTATTCCGGCAACCCCCGCAGGGATGAAGCGGCGCACCATGTCCCCGAGGTAACGGCGATCAATGATGATGTCATGGCGATGGCCGGCACGGCGAATGCCAGCTACGCCTCCGGCGGCATGATCACCAAGCTTGAGGCGGCGCGCATCGCTATGAATGCGGGCTGCGGGATGATTATCTGTGACGGGCGCGGAGGCCGGCCGGTCACCGGTCTGATCGCCGGTGATCGGCATACGTTGTTCCGCGCCGAGCACAGCCCGCTGACAGCCCGCAAACGTTGGATTGGCGGTGCGCTGACGCCAAAGGGCCGGATCACTGTCGACAGTGGCGCTGTCCGCGCGCTTCGGCAGGGGCGCTCGCTGCTGCCGGCCGGTGTCGTGGCGGCGAATGGCGCGTTCGAACGCGGCGACCTGATCGCCATCGAGGATGAGAACCGCCAGGTCATCGGGCATGGGCTGTCGGCCTATTCGGTCGGGGATACGCAGGCCATTCTCGGCCATAAAAGCAGTGAAATCGAAAATTTACTGGGATATCGTGGCCGGGACGAGGTGATTCATGCCGACAACCTGGCCATGCTCGAGCCGGGATCCTAGGTGCCACCACCCGTCACAGGAGCCATGATGACAGAAATGTCGAAGACAGGCGGCACAGCTGCCGCCGACCATAGGACCATGATTTCCGCGCTTGTCCGCGATTCACGTGTCGCGCAGTCAGTCATGGCGCAATCGACCCATGAGGCACGGATTGCCGCACTGACCCATGCTGCGGCGCGCATTCGCGGCGCGGTGGATGACATTCTGGCGCGCAACGAAATTGATGTGGAGCGCGCCGCCGGGAACGGCATCGGCGCCGCCTTCATCGACCGGCTGACCCTGACGCCGGACCGGATCGAGGCAATGGCGACCGGTCTTGAGGACATCACCGGGCTTGGCGATCCGATCGGGCGCGAGCTGGCGCGCTGGACGCGGCCGAACGGCCTCGACATCGCGCGGGTGGCGACACCGCTCGGCGTGATCGGCGTGATCTATGAATCGCGGCCGAATGTGACAGTCGATGCCGCCGGGCTGTGCCTGATTGCCGGCAACGCGGCAATCCTTCGCGGCGGATCCGACAGCCGCGAGACATCGGCTTTTCTGGCCGGCCTGATGGCTGACGGCCTAGCCGGGGCCGGTCTGCCGCCCCACGCCGTGCAGATGGTGCCCACAGACGACCGCGGCGCGGTTGGCGCGATGCTGGCGGCAAGCGGCGAGATCGACGTCATCATCCCGCGTGGTGGCCGATCACTTGTCGAGCGGGTGCAGACCGAGGCGCGGGTACCGGTATTCGCCCATCTCGAGGGAATCTGCCATCTGTTTGTGGATGAAGCCGCCGATCCCGCCAAGGCGGTCGAAATCGCGGTCAACGCAAAAATGCGGCGCACCGGCATATGCGGCGCGGCGGAAACAATCCTTGTCGATGAAAAGGTGGCCCCTGCCCTGTTGCCCGGCATTGCCACAGAGCTGCAGGATGCAGGGTGCGAGATTCGCGGCGATGCGGCGGCCTGCGGGCTTGTCTCCGGCGCTGTGCCGGCCGATGAGGCCGACTGGTCGACCGAATATCTGGACAGCATCATTTCGGTGCGCGTTGTGCCGGGAATCGACGCCGCCATCGACCATATCGCCACTTACGGGTCGAACCATACCGACTGTATCATCACCGAGGATGCAGTCCGTGCCGAGCAATTCCTGCAGCAGGTGGACAGCGCCATCGTCATGGTCAATGCGTCAACACAGTTCGCCGATGGTGGTGAGTTCGGCATGGGCGCCGAGATCGGCATCGCCACCGGTAGGATGCATGCTCGCGGCCCGGTCGGCGCGCACCAGCTGACAAGCTTCAAATATGTCGTCAGGGGCCATGGGCAGACCCGCCCCTGATCATGGCAGGTACCGGCGCCACCGGATGCCAAGGCTGTTCCATGACCGGCGACGGCTTCGGATCGGGCTGTTTGGCGGGTCCTTCAATCCGGCGCATGACGGGCACCTTCATCTTTCGGATCTGGCGCAGCAACAGCTTCGGCTTGACGAGGTGTGGTGGCTTGTCAGTCCGCAGAACCCGCTGAAGGGTGAAGCCGGCATGGCGACTCTGGCGAACCGGCTTGCCGCGGCGCGAAATCTGGTCGGCCGTCGCCGGCGTGTGCGGGTCATCGCGCCGGAAGTGGAATTCGGATCAAACCTGACATTCCGGACCTTGCAGCGGCTGCGGGCCCGCTGCCCGGGACATGCTTTCATCTGGCTCATGGGGGCC
Source organism: Rhodobiaceae bacterium (assembly GCA_018624035.1). GTDB lineage: Bacteria > Pseudomonadota > Alphaproteobacteria > Puniceispirillales > Puniceispirillaceae > UBA8309. The sequence continues at coordinate 14,035 of JAAZUU010000052.1, forward strand.
GACAATATGGTCGGTTTCGCGGCCTGGCAGCGTCACGATGTCATCGCCGGAACCATGCCCATTGCGGTGATTGACAGGCCGGGCTATTCTTATCCTGCGTTGAGGACAGGAGCGGCGCTCCTGCATCGGCGGACCACACCGCGGCAGATGGCCAAGGAACTTGCGTCATCACAGCGGGACCGGACCGGATGGTGTTTCATCGCTGGGCGCCGGCACCATGCGTCGGCAACAGCTCTGCGGCAGGCTGGGAGACAGGCTGGACAGCAGGGCGCAAACCTGGAGAAAAACGATTAGCAGAATGCAATCGAATCCGGATCCCGACCAGATCCTTGAATTGGTCACCTCCTCCCTTGATAGCGATAAAGCTGAAGATGTTATTGCCATACCTTTGCATGGCAAATCGTCCATGGCCGACCATATGGTCATCGCCAGTGGCAGCTCGTCGCGGCAGGTGGCGGCTATGGCCGAGCATCTCGAACAGCGGCTGAAACAGGCCGGCGTCGAGGTTCTGGGACTGGAGGGCATGCGGCAGGCCGACTGGGTGCTGATCGACGCGAACGACGTCATCATCCACCTGTTCCGCCCCGAAGTCCGTGAATTCTACGGGCTTGAGCGGATGTGGGCCAATGACGGGCCGCAGGAGATCGTCACCGTCAGCAGCTAGGCCTGCCGGGGGTGACGCTGCGTTCCTGCGCGCGCAGGGCACGCCGACCGCGCCGCCAACGGCGCGGCACAATACCGGCGGGGCGTCATCTCATCTCGGGGCACAATCTGATGAAACTTGTCATTCTGGCCGTTGGGCGGGGCCGCGCCACCCCGGAGCAGACCCTTGTCAGGGACTGGCTGGGCCGGCTGCCGCAGGGCGGCGCGATCATCGAGGTCGAATCGAAGCTTCCGGCGGGTCCGGGGCGAACGCATGACGAGGGCGAACGTCTGCTGAAGCAACTGCCCGCGACAGCGCCGCTGATAGTCTGCGACCCGCATGGCCGTGACACATCGTCCGAGGCGCTGGCCACCCTCCTGGAGCGGCATCGCGATGATGGCGCCGCGGCGGTCTATTTCGCCATTGGCGGGGCCGACGGGCATGATCGCGGCGTTCTGGATCGCGCGCAGGCGCGGATCGCCTTCGGCAGCGCCACCTGGCCGCATATGCTGTTCCGCGCGATGCTGGCCGAACAGCTCTACCGCGCCAGCATGATTCTCGCCGGCCACCCCTATCATCGGGGCTGAACCCGCCCTGCCGTTACAATCCTGTACTCCAAATCCGGTGGGCGTTATAAGGCAGTATGTCCAAAGCAGATCCTTCCCGTTTCCGCCCGCCAGTCATCCTGTGCATCATGGATGGCTGGGGGTTGCGCGCGGCACCGGATGCGAATGCCGTCGCTCTTGCCAGAACGCCTTTTGTTGACTCTCTGACCTCGCGCTGGCCACAGGCGAGGCTCGCCGCCTCCGGTCCCGATGTCGGACTTCCCGAAGGGCAGGTCGGCAATTCCGAAGTTGGCCATATGAATATCGGGGCCGGCCGGGTGGTGATGCAGGATCTGCCGCGAATCAACGCGGCGCTGGCCGACGAATCACTGGCCGCGCACCCCGCGCTGGCGAGGCTGGCGGATGACCTTGCCGGCACCGACGGCCGCGTTCATGTGATGGGGCTGCTGTCACCCGGCGGGGTGCATTCGCATCAGGACCAGATGCTGGCCGTCATCACCGGCCTTGCCAATGCCGGGGCGGATGTGATCGTCCACGGTTTTACCGATGGCCGTGATGTGTTGCCACGACAGGCCACCGATTCGCTACCGCCCTTTCTTGCCGCGCTTCCCGGCAATGTCACCTTCGGCACGTTGACCGGTCGCTACTGGGCGATGGACCGTGACCGGCGCTGGGAGCGCACCGCCGAGGCCTTTGCCGCCATCGCGACGGCGGCAAGCCGGCACCCCGCCGCGGCGGATCCGCTGGCGGCGCTCCGGCATGCCCATGACAACGATGAAAGCGACGAATTCATCACCCCCCGGATCATCGCCGATTATGACGGCATGCGCGACGGCGACGCCGTGGTGATGACCAATTTCCGGGCCGACCGGGTGCGGCAATTGCTGGCCTGCTGGCTCATGCCGGACGAGGTCGACGGCCCGGAGGAGATGAATCGCCTGACGGCACCGCGGCTTGCCGGCGCCATTGGCATGACGTCCTATTCGGCGGCGCTCGATGCGAGGATGACGACGCTGTTCGGCCCGCAGGCGATCGAGGACACGCTTGGCGCCGTCGTGGCGACCGCCGGTCGCCGGCAGTTGCGTCTTGCCGAAACCGAGAAGTATCCGCACGTGACCTTTTTTCTGAATGGCGGTGAGGAATCACCGGCAGATGGCGAGGAGCGGGTCATGGTGCCGTCACCCGGGGTGGCCACCTATGATCTGGCGCCGGAAATGAGTGCCGATGGCGTTCTGGCAGCGGCGCTGGACAGCCTCGCCGGGCATCGCCACGATCTGATCGTGATGAATTTCGCCAATCCCGACATGGTCGGCCATACCGGTGATCTTGATGCCGCAATCAGGGCGGTGGAAACGGTTGATGGCTGCGTTGGCCGGCTCGCCGAGGCGGTTCTGGCACAGGGCGGACAGATGCTTGTCACGGCGGATCACGGCAATTGCGAGCTGATGTGGGACGATGCTGCCAAATCGCCGCATACGGCGCATACAACAAGCCTTGTGCCGGTGATTCTCGTCGGCGCGGCTGACGGCACAAAGCTTCGTGACGGCAGGCTTGCCGACCTGGCACCGACGCTGCTGGATCTGATGGGGCTGGCGCGGCCCATGGCGATGACCGGCCGACCCCTGCACCGGGCCGAGGATATGTGAGGCGGCGCGTCCATAAGTCCGCGTTGCAAAAGCTGGAATCACCATTACATTAGCCCTGTTGCCTGAACGCCCGGAAGGAGCCGAGTGAAATGCAAAACTGGACGCAAGTCAGCCGTCTCCGCCTGTGGCATGTGGCGATTTTCTGCGCCACCCTGTTCGCGGCCGGCATGGTCATCCCGACGCTGACGACGGCGCAATCCTCGTCAAAGGAGGAAACCTATCGCCAGCTCGGCCTGTTCGGTGACATTTTCCAGCGTGTCCGCGAGAGCTATGTCGACGAGATCGAGGATCGTGAGCTCATCGAGGCGGCGATTACCGGCATGCTGACCTCGCTCGACCCGCATTCGACCTTCCTCGACACCGAGAATTTCTCGGAAATGCAGGAACAGACAAGGGGGCGCTTTGGTGGGCTCGGCGTCGAGATCACGATGGAGCAGGGCATGGTCAAGGTCGTCTCGCCGATCGATGACACGCCGGCGGCGCGCGCCGGACTACAGCCCGAGGATTACCTGATCGCCGTCGATGATGAATCGATCATCGGCATGCAGCTGTCCGAGGCGGTGGAAAAGCTGCGCGGCAAGGTCGGGTCAAAGGTGACCGTGAAGGTACAGCGCGGCCAGATGGAGCCGTTCGATGTCACCCTCGTCCGCGACTTCATCAAGATCAGGTCGGTTCGCTCGGAGATATTCGACGGAATCGGCTATATCCGCATCACGACCTTCTCCGAACAGACAACACCGGGCCTGATGGACGCGGTTGATGATTTCTTCCGCGAGGAAGGCGATGATCTGAAGGGCATTGTGCTTGATCTTCGGAACAACCCCGGCGGCCTTCTGACTGAGGCGATCTCCGTGTCGGATGCCTTTCTTGAGGAGGGGGAGATTGTCTCGACCCGCGGCCGCGATATCGACGGTGGATCGCATGTCTATGCCAAGCCTGGCGATATCGCCCGCGGTCTGCCGATGGTGATCCTGATCAATTCCGGTTCGGCCTCGGCCTCGGAGATTGTCGCCGGCGCCCTGAAAGACCATAAGCGCGCGGTGATCCTTGGCACCCGCTCCTTTGGCAAGGGATCGGTGCAGTCGGTGATTCCGATTTCAAACACCTCCGCCATCCGCCTGACGACGGCGCGTTACTACACACCGTCCGGCGTGTCGATCCAGGGTCTCGGGATCGTACCGGATATCGAGGTTGAACTGGCGCGGATCGAGCCTGTCGAGGGCGGCGTCGTTCGCGAGGAAGACCTGAAGGGCGCGCTTGATGGCAGCGAGGATGGCGCCAGCGACACGGATGCCGAA
>JAAZUU010000136.1 GCA_018624035.1 Rhodobiaceae bacterium
GACACGAAGATTCCGAACAACGTCAACCTGTCCTCGGACCGCCGGGTCCTGAAGGCACTCGAGAAGTGGCACCCGGGCTATATCGACTGGTGGACCAGGCTGATTCCGCAGCAGTTCCAGGATGCCGAAGTCTATCTTCGCACGGCAATCGGGGTCGAGACCGGCGGATGGGCCAAGTTCGACTATGTGAAGATGCCGGAATACCGGTGGGGCATCCTTCTCGCGCCGCAGGTCGAGGATCGGCGTATACCGTGCGGTGAGCATGCCGGCGAAATGGCGTGGCAGGAAGTTCCCGGCGAATACCGCGCCATGTTGCGCCGCCTGATCGTGATCCAGGGTGATACCGAGCCGGGGTCGGTCGAGCAGCAACGTTTCCTTGGTCTGACCGCCCCGTCTCTCTATGACATGCGCAACCTGTTCCAGGTCAATGTCGAGGAGGGCCGCCATCTCTGGGCGATGGTCTACCTGCTTCAGAAATATTTCGGCGCCGACGGGCGTGAGGAGGCGGACCTGCTTCTGAAGCGGAGTTCCGGCTCCGATGAAGCGCCGCGCATGCTTGGGGCCTTCAATGAAGAGACGCCGGACTGGCTGTCCTTCTTCATGTTCACCTACTTCACCGACCGTGACGGCAAGATGCAGCTTGAAAGCCTTGCGCAGTCCGGGTTCGACCCGCTGAGCCGTACCTGTCGTTTCATGCTGACCGAGGAAGCACACCACATGTTCGTGGGCGAGACGGGTGTCGGTCGCACCATCCAGGCAACAGTGGATGCCATGACCGCGGCCGGCATCACCGATCCCTATGACATGAACCGCATCCGCGATCTCGGCGTCATCGATCTGCCGACCATTCAGAAAAAGCTGAACCTGCATTATTCGCTGTCGCTTGACCTGTTCGGAAACGAAGTGTCGACAAACGCCGCCAACGCCTTCAATGCCGGCATCAAGGGCCGTTACATGGAACACAGGCTCGATGACGACCATCAGCTTCAACGGGACACCTATGACGTGAAGATGGTCAGGGACGACCAAATCATCACCGAGCAGATGCCGGCTCTTAACGCCATCAACATGCGGCTTCGCGACGACTATGTGAAGGATGCCTCGGGCGGCCTGAACCGTTGGAACAAGATCATGAAGCGCAAGAATGTCGATTTCGAATTCAGGCTTCCGCATGAGGGTTTCAACCGCAACATCGGTGTGTTCGCGAATGTCAGCGTCGATCCGCAGGGCAACATCATCAGCAGCGACAGCTGGAATTCGCAGGTCGCCGATTGGCTTCCGACAAAGGCCGATGGCGAATTCATCCAGTCACTGATGAAGCCGTGCTATGAGCCGGGGCAGTATGCCAGCTGGATCGCGCCGCCGAAGGTCGGCATCAACAATCAGGCTGGTGATTTCGAATATGTGAAGCTGCACATGGCGTGAGCGTGTCTGCAGCAAGCCAGGGCCACCTGTGAGGACTGCCGGGGCAAGCGCAACAGGAGCGATTGGTAGACCGATATGAAGATCAACATCACCTATGCCACCATTCTCGGCACCTCGCAGGGGCTTGCCGAGGATCTCGAGGATGAACTGTCGGCCACGCATGATGTCAGCGTCACGGACATCATGCATCTGGCGCTCGACGATCTGTATGACGGGTCGTTCTACGTGTTCACATCCTCGACAACCGGACGCGGGGAACTTCCCGACTCGGCGACCGATTTCGTCGAAGACCTGAATGATGCCAAGCCTGACCTCTCGGCGCTGAACTTCGCCATCTTCGGCCTCGGCGACATGGGCTATGCCGAAACCTTCAACATGGGAAGCCAGCGACTGGCCGATCTTTTGACCGGGTTCGGCGCCAACCAGATTGGCGAGCGCGGGATTCACGACGCATCGGCAGGCGACGAGCCCGAGGATATCGCCATACCCTGGGTGAACGGGATTCTCGCCAAACTGCCGGAGCAGGTGGAAGCAAGCTAGGCTGGGGATGCGGGGATGCGGATGTCGCAAACACTGGCTTGGCGGACATGACTGACCGGGGCTTGTCCGAACCCGGCGCCACGATCGCGGCACGGCTTCGCGAGGCCCGCCGCGGCCGCGGACTTTCACGTCGTCAGCTTGCCGAGATCTCGAAGGTGTCGATGCGGTATCTGGCGCTTCTGGAATCGGGCGACGGCAACGTGTCCGCCGCCATCCTCTATCGCATCGCCGCCGCGCTTGACATGCCGATCACCGGTTTGCTGCCGGACGGCGATGGCCACGGTGTCGCCGGTGACATGGCCGCCAGGTTTGCCGCCGCCACGCCACATCAGAAACACGCCATTCTCGAGATCCTCGGCACCCGGCAGGACGTCACTCCCGACCGCCGCCGCCGCATCGCCCTCGTAGGCGTCAGGGGTGGCGGCAAAACGACCCTCGGCAGACTTGCATCGGCACGGCTCAACATCCCGTTTCACGAGGTATCGGACGGCATCGAAAAGCTTGCCGGCATGCCGGTGGCGGAAGTGGTGGCGCTCTACGGCCAGGACGGCCTCAGGCAATATGAGGCAACCTGCCTTGCCGAACTGGCGGCGCAGCATGACGAACTGATCGTCGCCGTCGGCGGGGGCATTGTGGAGACCGAGGAAAATTTCGATTTCCTGTTGTCGCATTTCCACACGATCTGGGTTCGCGCCACGCCGGCCGATCATATTTCGCGGGTCAGTGCCCAGGGTGACGACCGGCCGATGCGTGGCTATGCCGAGGCGCAGCGCCATCTGGAGACAATGCTGTCAAAGCGCATGGCGCAGTTCGCGCGTACAGATGCCGAACTCGATACCAGCAGCCGCGAGCTGGATCACTCGCTCATCGACCTGATCGGCATCATCGACTCATGGAAAAATCCGGGCAAGGCGGCCTAGGGCCGGCACATCAGAAGGCGGCGAAATAGGCACGATGTTCCCAGTCGCCGACATGGGTGGCAAAGCTTGCGAGCTCCGCCTTTTTGATGGCGACGTAACAGTCCATGAAGGTGGCTCCGAACCGGTCCCGGACAAACGCGTCATCGCGTGCCAGTGCCAGCGCCTCGTCAAGTGAGGACGGAAGACGGGGCAAGGCGTCGTCATAGGCATCGGCGGCGGCGGGCGGTGCTTCGCGTTCGGCCGTGATGCCGTCGAGACCGGCAAACATCTGACTGGCAAGATAGAGGTAGGGATTTGCCGCCGGCTCGCCGCCGCGATTCTCGACCCGGCTGGCGGCATCGCCGCTCCTGCACAGGGCGCGGACCAGGGCGCCGCGCCCGTCATGACTCCAGCTGATCCGCTCCGGTGCCAGCGAATGCGCCCGGTACCGCTTGTAGCCGGTGATGGTCGGCACGGCGAACAGGCTCATGGCGGGTGCGTGATGCAGCAATCCGGCGATCCAGCCGGATGCGGTGTCGGTCATCGCGCCGTCTTCTGCCGGCGTGAACAGGTTCGTGCCTTCGCTGTCCGCGACCGACTGGTGAAGATGCCAGCCGCTGGCAAAGCTGCCGTCGATTGCCGGTCGGCACATGAAGCTGATGTGATAGCCGTGGCGCGCCAGCGTCTGGCGAAGCGCAGACCGAAGAAGCACCATGTCGTCCGCAGCGGCTATCCCCGGCCGCGCGGCGCAGGTGAACTCTATCTGGCTGGGACCGAATTCGACCTCCAGCGACCGGATCGGAATGCCCAGTGAGTCGCAGGTCTCGTGAATGAGCGTCATCACCGGTTCGAGCGTGTCGGCATAATGCTCGGTCAAAAGCTGATATCCACGGTTCAGGATTTCCACCTCCGGCGGCGTGCCGGGCTGCCCGATATCGGATGCGTTCAGCGGCCCGTCGGCAAGGCGGTAGACATGTGCCTCGATTTCCAGTCCGGCATGAAACTGAAGGCCGGCCTTGACAAGGCCCGCATTTGCACGCTTTGCGATGCCGCGGGTGTCGAGGGGTGAAGGGCTGCCATCGGTGTGAAAGATATCGGCCTGTATCCAGGCCGTGTCCTCAAGCCATGGCAGGATGTGGAAGCGATCAGGATCAGGGATCAGAAGAATGTCTCCGATGCCCGCCATGCCGGCAAGCCCTGTCGATTCGCCGCTCCAGACCGGCAGGACGGTGCGATGGGCCAGGTCCTTGAGAAGCAGGCTGGACGGCGCGGTCATGCCGTCCTCGAAGAGTGACCCGATCTGGTCTGCCGCAAAGGACTTGCCGCGGATCACGCCATGCTGGTCAGCAAATCCGAGACGGACGGTCCTTACGCCGTCAGCCTCGATCTGCCGGACGACGTCAGCGATCCGCTGGCGTCGCGCATCATCATGGATACTGTGCCGTGTGGCGAAGCCGGCCATCATCTACCACCCGGACCTGTCGCGGCGTTCCTGATAGCCGGCAAGCCAGTCTTCGCGGGGACAGTCTGCCGTCATCACGCTGTCATGCCACTCCGGCCCGAGCGACCTGCCGTCCGTCACTCGATAGAGCGGAAGCTCGCCATGACGATCCGGGTCTGCGGCGATTTCCATGGTCCGCAGCAGCATTGCGCGGTACCGGCTGATGGCGACGTCTGTACCGGCGAGATGTTCCTTCCTGCGGTCGGTGACGGGGCCGGGCGACTCGACGGCCCACTGGTCATGGACATTGATGTCCATCCCCATGCCGGTATAGGTCTCGCTTTCCTGTTCGGCCGGGTCATAACCCCAGTTGTTGAACCTTCCGAGCCGTGGCTTGTAGTCGGGAAGCATGTAGAGCTCCATACGCTGCTCGCGCATCAGCGGTTTGTCGACAGGCGCGTCATAGCTGGTGAAATGCGCGTACCAGTAGCAATTATGGTCATCGACCGGCACATGCCATTGGGTAATGGCCATGCTGCTGCTCATTGGGATAACGATTGCGTTGGGGAACAGCAGGTTGGTCACCCTTACATGATCGCGGGCGTCGTCGAGATGCCGCCTGGCTTCGATCTGAAGTCCGAAATCGGTTCGTTTCACATCAATGGTTGGCGCCGGGAAATTCCGCATGATCCAGGTCACGGGGATGTCTTCGTCCCCGGTGCCGCTTCGAAACTGCCGCCCGTAGGAATCGTCCGTGTCCTCGTCCTTAAGGTAGCGATGCAGGAACGAGGCATGCGCGGGGTCGATCCCAACCTCGACAGCCTGCAGGTAGTTGCACTCGAGAAAGCCCTTGAAGGCAAACACATGGCTGTCGGGTGCCTGGAGGCAATCGACAGCCGGCAGCGGCGGAGGATCACCGGGCCCGAGATAGGCGAAAATCATGCCATTGCGTTCGACGCAGGGGTAATTGGCCTGGCCGAAATGGCGGATGCGGTTGTTTTCGGGAAGTTCCCCGGGCTGATCCAGGCAGGTGCCGTCCGGCGCGAAAAGCCAGCCATGGAAGGGACAGCGAAGTCCGTTTTCCTCGAGACGCCCGTAACACAGGTCGACCTGCCTGTGGGGACAGTGTCTGTCAATCAGGCCGATCTCGCCGCTGCCGTTCCGAAACAGCACCAGATCCTCTCCGAAGATGCGCACCGGAACAACTGGACGGTTTCCGGAAAGTTCATCGGTCAGTGCAACCGGTTGCCAGTAGAGCCGCATCAGGCCACCGCATCCGGTTCCTTGATCTGTTTCGGTCAGCTTTCTGTTGATCTCGTCTTCAAGCATGTCATTTTCAACTTGGTATTTAAACGCTAAGCTCGACCCATGATCGGGTCTCCGCCAGATGTCGCCCGCTGACAGGAGCAAAAGTTTAACATCTGGCGCAGAAACTGCAATTTTGCCTGCGCGCCATCGTTGGAACTCATGTCAGTACAGCATTACAGGAATGGACGGGCAGCGGTCATCGAAATTGACCGACCTCCGGTGAATGCCATCAACCACGACATCCGCACCGGACTTGTTGCCGCGCTGACGGCCATCGCTGGCGATGACAAGGTCGAGCGGATCATCCTTTCAGGCGCCGGCGATGTTTTCGCGGCCGGCGCCGATGCCGGTGAATTTGGCCTGCAAATGATCCAACCTGACCTGCCGGCAGTGGTGGCGGCGCTCGAAGCCGTCACGGTGCCGGTGATCGCCGTGATCAAAGGGGTCTGTCTTGGCGGAGGTCTGGAATTGGCACTGGCTTGCCGATGGCGTATCGCCTCCCCGACGGCGCGGCTGGGTCTTCCCGAGGTAATCCTCGGGGTGGTTCCAGGATCAGGCGGCACGCAGCGGCTGCCACGGCTGGTCGGAATGAAGGCTGCGCTGTCGATGATACCCACAGGGCGTCATGTTAGGGCGGCCGAGGCGCTGGAGATCGGGCTGATCGATCAGCAAGAAGAGGATCCTTTTGCAGCGGCGTTGGCCATCCATCTTGACGATCTTGATGCCCGCCCGCCAATTTCGAAACTGCCTCCTCCACGGTCTGAACCCGAGATTGCAGAAGCGGCCTTGGTGAAGGCACGTCGCAGGATGCCGCGTCAAAGCGCAC
>JAAZUU010000137.1 GCA_018624035.1 Rhodobiaceae bacterium
AGTTAAAGGCATCCGGATAGGTAATCTTAAAGTTGTTTAAATAAAGCCCTAATCCTGTCATAGTACCGTAAAAAAGTCTCCCCGATCAGCGATGTCGTCATCACCAGACCGGCGAGGAACCGGCCTCGGCTGATGGCGGTGAAAATGCCGAGCAGAATTCCGGCGACAAGAGCGAAAAGTGCCGAGATGAAGGCAAGTTCGAGCGTCGCCGGCAGGCGCGAGGCGATCAGCTCGGCCACCGGTTCGGCGGTGCGATAGGAAATGCCGAAATCGAAATGCAGCGCGTCCCAGACAAAGCGCGCATACTGGACCGGTATCGGATCATTCAGCCCCATCCGCTCGATCATCTCGTTGCGGTCCTGAACGGTGGCTTCCTGACCGAGGATATTCTCCACCGGATTGCCGACAAACCGGAAAATGGCAAAGGAAATCAGCGCGACAAGAAGCAGGACGAGAACCGCCTGCGCGATCCGTCTGGCAAGAATGATCAGCATGAAAGGCCTCGTGCTGACGGTCGTCCCGTCATGCCGCGGCTGATGGTCGAGATATGCATAAAACGCAAAAGACCGGCAGCGGCGCGGGGCCGCTGCCGGCAGCAGGTCAGTTCATGGTCAGATATTTGAAATGCGGCTGGTCCTCCGGCTGCACGTCAAAATTGATGCCGTCCTTCATCCCCCAGTTCAGAACCTGGTTGTGGATCGGAAGATACAGCTGGTCTTCCTGAACCTGTGCCCAGATCTCGCCGATGATGGCGTTGCGCTTGTCGAGATCGGTCTCGGACTCAAGCGCCACCACCTTGGCATTCACATCGGCATTGTCATAGCCGGTGTTGTTCCAAGAGCCGCGATTCTCGGTCGTGGCATGAACCAGGAAGTTGAAGATGTAGTGCGAATCGAAGGTCGGAACACCCCAGCCAAGCATGTAGAACTCGGTTGTCTTGTTCTTGATCAGCGGGAAGTGCTGCGCCTTCGGCTTGGCGTCGAGATTCACCTTGATGCCGATCTGACCGAACATGCCGACGGCGGCCTGACAGATCGCCTCGTCATTGATGTAGCGGTCATTCGGACAGTTCAGCGTGACCGAGAATCCGTCACCATAGCCGGCCTCGGCCATCAGCGCCTTGGCAGCGGCGACGTCATGCGCCGGGATGGCGTCAAGCTCGCCTGTCCAGCCATTGACGAAAGGCGGCATGATGACGTTGGTCGGCGAGGACTGATCGCGCATCACGACCTTCTTGATGGCATCGCGGTTGATGGCGATGTTCATCGCCCGCCGCACGCGCACATCGGCGAACGGGTTCTTGCCACTGACATTGTCCGTTTCCAGATCGTCCTTGCCACTGTTCATGCCGAAGAAGATCACACGGTTCTGCGCGGCGGTCACAACCTTCAGGCCGCTCTGCGAACCGACGCGGCCAAGGTCCTGAACCGGCACGTCCTGGATGAAATCGACCTCACCCGACAACAGGGCCGCCACGCGGGTGGCCGCAGACTGGATCGGCGTGTAGATGATCTCGCTGACAGCCAGCGGGAAGGTCCCCTTGCCCCAGTAATTCGGATTCGCCTTCAGCACCGTCTTCTGGTCGGGAACCCGGCTTTCCAGCATGAAAGCGCCGGTACCGTTGGTGTTCTGCGCGGCAAAGGTGGTCTCGCCAGCGGCGACATCCTGCGGTGCGCTGGCGCCATTCGCCTCGGTCCAGCCGGCATCCATCATGAACAGGTTGGTCAGGTTGTTGATCAGCAGCGGGTTCGGCCCGTTCGTTTCCATATCGATGGTATGGTCGTCGACCTTGCGGACTTCCTTGACGCTTGTCAGCAACTCCTTCATCGCCGAGGTCGGCATCATCGCGCGATTGAAGCTGTAGACAGCGTCATCAGCGGTGAAATCGGCCCCGTCATGGAAGGTCACACCCTTGCGAAGCGTGAAGCGCCAGACATTCGGATTGTCGGCAAGCGCCTTCCAGCCTGTCGCCAGCCCGGGCGTGATCTGGCCAGCCATATCACGATGCAGAAGCGGCTCGTAAATCTGGTGGGCCAGCGTGTGGGTGGGGCCCTCATTCTGCGCGTGCGGATCCAACGTCAGCGAGTCGCCGGAGCGCGCCCAACGCAGCGTTTCCGCGGACGCCGCCGTCGCGGCGGCGGCAAGGGTCAGCGCCACCGCGCCGATGCCAAGCCTGATTGTGAGGTTCTTCATTCTGTCTCTCCCTGAAAGAATTTCTAGGCTTATTTCAGGAACCGACAATGAACCCTGTTGCGTCCATTGGGCAAGCTAATTTCGCGTGTTTCCCGAGTCAGTGCTGTCGCATCCGGTCCGGCTGTCTGGCGGCAATGACATGACGCCGCCGCCGCTGCAGCAACAGGACAAGACCAAGCAGCAGCGCGGCGGGAAGATAGGCCCATTCGCGGGCCGGCCGGTCGGTGATCTCGACAAGCACCATATCCAGCGTCACCGGATCATCGGCATAGAAGTCAAACCCCTGCAATTCCTGGAACAGCGGGGTGCCGGGGAACGGTTCCCCGACAACGGCCCTGCCATCTTCCAGCGTCATCACCACCCCGGCATCGGCAAGACCGGCAAGCGCGTCATCCGTTGGCGGCACCTGAATAATGGTGTTGCGCGTCACCATGCGGCCGGCATCATCGAAATCGGGCCCGACAAAGCGAACGCGAAGATCGCGCGGCGTGGCCGCCCCGCCATCGGCCTCGAGAATCTCTACAATCTCGGCACCGGGGCGCATATCGAAGGGCGGCACCCACCGGTCGAGCCAGAAATCCGGCCGAAACATGGTGAAGGCGACCAGAAGCAGGATCAGCGTTTCCCATACCCTGTTGCGGATCAGCATGAAACGCTGCGTTGCCGAACAGAAGGCCAGCATGCCGATGGTTGTGACCACCACCGCCACAAGCCCGTCGATAAACCCCACATCGATCAGCAGGATGTCGGTGTTGAAGATGAACATGAAGGGCAGCACCGCGGTGCGGATGTCATAGCTGAAGCCCTGAATGCCGGTGCGGATTGGATCGCCGCGCGAAATCGCGGCGGCGGCGAAAGCCGCAAGGCCGACCGGCGGCGTGTCATCGGCCAGAATGCCGAAATAGAAGACAAACAGATGCACCGCCACAAGCGGCACGATCAGCCCGTTCTGCGCGCCGACCATGACGATCACCGGAGCCATCAGCGAGGACACGACGATATAGTTCGCCGTCGTCGGCAGCCCCATGCCGAGGACCAGACTCATCACCGCGACAAGCAGCAGCATGATGACAAGGTTGCCGGCCGACACCGTCTCGACAAAGCTGCCGATGAACTGGTGCGCGCCGGTCAGCGAGACCGTGCCGATGATGATGCCGGCGATCGCCGTGGCGATGGCGATGCTGATCATGTTGCGGGCACCGTTTTCAAGGCCGCGAAGCAGGTCCCGCCACCCGTCACGCCAGTGCTCGCCACTGACAGGCTGGCCGCGGAACAGGGCTTTCAGAGGATGCTGCGTCACCAGCACGAACATCATCGCAAGACAGGCCCAATAGGCCGACAGTCCGGGTGACAGCCGGGTGACAAGAACGTACCACAGAAGCACCAGGATCGGCAGCACGAAATGATAGCCGGTGACCGCCACATCGGCGAGCCGCGGCAGCATCTTCATTTCCTCGGCGCTGAGCCCTTCACCAAGATCGGGGCGGCGCGCCACCAGCCAGACAAGCGGCAGATAGATGGCCAGCAACAACGCCGCCACCAATGGCAGCGAGAAGGAAGGCGCATGATCACCCACCAGCGAGACCAAGAGATGGAACAGTGCCGCGATACACGCCAGCGCGGCAAACCCGACAAGAAAACCGGTGACGCGACGAAGCAGCCCCTGCGTCGGCGTCTGACGCGGCAGGCCGGTCTTTTTCATCAACGGGATGGTGAAGGTTCCGGTGGTCACAACATTAGCGATCGATGACCCTGAATAGATCCCCGACAGGCCCGAGGCGACAACCGCCGCCTTGGCCGGGCCGCCGCGAAGATGTCCCAGCGCGGCGAAGGACAGCTTGATGAAGTAGTTGCCGGCGCCGGCGCTCTCCAGAAGCGCCCCGAACAGCAAGAACAGGAAGATCATCGAGGCCGAGACGCCAAGCGCCACCCCGAAGACCCCCTCGGTCTGCATCCAGAAATGCCAGGTGGCCTTGTTCAGCGACGCCCCTTTCCAGCGCATCGCGTCGGGGAACACATCGAGATGCCCGAACATCACATAGATGATGAAGACCATCGCGACGACCAGCAGCGGCAGGCCGAGCGCCCGATACACAGCCGCCATCACGCAGAGCATGCCGGCGATGGAGAAGAACAGATCATACCGGTTCGGCAGGCCGGCCCGGTTGGCTATATCCAGCTTGAAGACGAACAGATACAGACAGGCCGCGACACCGATGGCCGCAAGCCCCCAGCCGACAATCCTGTCCAGAAGCGGGTGCACCGAGCGGACGGCAGGATAGAGCGACAGCGCCAGGCCAACCCTGAAGGCAAGATGGATCTGCCGCGCCTCCTGATTGTTGAAGACCAGCTTCAGGCCGGTCACCTCGCTCAGATAGAACGGGAAGTCGGACGCCACCCACAGCTGGAACAGCGACCAGAAAATGCAGACAAACGCCGCCAGCCGGCCGGCGCGCCGGGCGCCGCCCTCGAAATCCTCGGCGGAGATACCGGCGCTGTCAGCCGGTCCGGTGGTGTTCATCGTCAGGACGCTCCGGGATCCCTGTCACAAGACGCGGGACGCGCAGCCCGAAGGCTGCACGTCAGAAGCGATGCTACATCCAGCCACGCTCCTTGTAGTATTTCGCCGCCCCGGGATGAAGCGGTGCCGACAGCCCGTCGGAAATCATCTCCTCTTCCTTCAGGTTGCGGAAGGCCGGGTGCAGCTTCTTGAAGTCGGCGAAATTGTCGAACACCGCCTTGACCACGGTATAGACAACCTTCTCCGGCACATCGGCCGAGGTGATGACCGTCGCGCCGAGACCAAAGGTGCTGGTGTCATTCGGCGATCCGGCATACATGCCGCCCGGCACGGTGGCGACGCGGTAGAAGGAATTGTCCGCGACAAGCCGGTCGATCGGCGCGCCGGAGACCGAGACCAGCTCGACATCACAGCTTGTGGCGGCCTCGGTCACCGCGGCGGCCGGGTGACCGACGGTGTAGATCATCGCATCGATCTTGCCATTGCAGAGCGCCTGCGCCATTTCAGACCCCTTCAGCTCGGCGGCGAGCGAGAAGTCGCCCATCGCCATGCCGAAGGCATCCATGACGACTTCCATGGTCGCGCGTTGGCCGGACCCGGGGTTGCCGACATTGACCTTCTTGCCCTTCAGATCTGCGAAGGAGGTGACGCCGGACCCCTTGCGCGCGATCAGCGTGAACGGCTCGGGATGCACGGAAAAGACCGCACGAAGGCCCTCGAATCTGCCCTTGTCAGCGAATTTCGAGGTGCCGCGATAGGCATGATACTGCCAGTCGGACTGGGCAACGCCGAATTCCAGCTCACCGGCGCGGACGGTGTTGATGTTGTAGACCGAGCCACCGGTGGACTCCGCCGAACAGCGGATGCCGTGGGACTTGCGGTCCTTGTTGACAAGACGGCAGACCGCGCCGCCGGTCGGGTAGTAAACCCCGGTGACCCCGCCCGTTCCAATCGACACGAATTGCTCGGCCAGGGCCTGCGCGGCGCCAAAGGCCACCATCGAGGCAACGACTCCGCCATGGATGATATATTTGAGTTGCATAGCTCTCCCCCCCTCTTTCGAGGTGATTTCAGTTTGTGAAGTCATGGAAAAAGCACACGGGCCGATCATTGATCGGTGCATAACCGGACCAGTATGAACCCATGTTGACCGGCGATCAAGAAAAGCCCCGGGGCAAGTGCCGGGGACGCTGGCAAGCTGACCCGCCGTGACATGCGGCATGGCGCTTTGTCAAATTTGGCTATTGAAGCAAGGGCAACGATTTGCGTTAATTGCCGCACAAGGGAGGATACAAATGAAACTTCATAATCTGTTTATCATCTTCATGTCGATGCTGGGTCTGATCGGATCCGCCAACGCGGACACGAGGATCACCTACAAATCAGCCAAATCGACATCATCATATTACCAGATGGCGGTCGAGATCGCCGAGGCCATGAAGACCGGTTCCTCCGGCGACATCATCGTCACCGTCGAGGAAAGCCAGGGATCCGTGCAGAACGTCATGGAGGTTATTGGCCGGACGAACAACTATGTCTTCACCACCCCGCCGGTGCTGATCAAGCTGGCACGGGGCGGCAAGGCCATGTTCAAGGACAAGGGCAACCCGCGGTTTGACGAAATCCGGGCACTGTTCCCG
>JAAZUU010000053.1 GCA_018624035.1 Rhodobiaceae bacterium
AGTGGCGACGCTGATCAATCTTCCATCGCAGCATTTCGGCATGCGGCAGGGGATTTTCCTGATCCCGGCTGTCGGCATCATGATCACAGCCTCGCTGCTGGAGCCGCGGCCAATCCGGATTCTGGCATTGTTCGGCCTTGCCGGGATTATCGGCCTGATGGCGCTCGCCGTGATCGCGGGGAGCGAAATCAAGGGCGCGACGCGCTGGATCAACATTGCCGGTTTCAACCTCCAGCCCTCGGAATTCGCGAAGCCTCTGTTCGCCGTCGTCTCGGCCTGGCTGCTGACATTGTGGCGCGAGGGACAGGATTTTCCGGGCTGGATCTATTCCTCGCTCCTGATGGCGGTGATTGTCGGAATCCTGGTGCTGCAGCCCGATATCGGCATGACGTTGATGATCGTCCTCACCTGGGGATTCCAGATGTTCCTTGCCGGCATGCCGATGCTGCTGGTCATTTTCATCGTGGCCCTGGCACCGCTTGGCCTGTTCATCGCCTATCTGACGCTTGATCATGTGAAGCTGCGCATCGAAAAATTCATCGAAGGCGGTGCCTGGCAGGTTGAACAGGCCAAACATTCCTTCGCGAATGGCGGGCTGTTTGGAGTCGGTCCCGGCGACGGCACGGTGAAGCTGCATCTTCCCGACGCGCATTCCGACTTCATTTTCGCCGTCGCGGCAGAGGAGTTCGGTGCCCTTGCCTGTCTGACCCTTGTCGCCCTCTACGCCTTCATCGTGCTTCGCGGCTTTGCGAGGGCACTGTCGGATGAGGGACTGTTCTGCCTGATCGCCAGCGCCAGCCTTGTCCTGCAGTTCGGCGTTCAGGCGGCCATTCACATGGCCTCGTCGGCCGATCTCATCCCGACCAAGGGCATGACATTGCCGCTGATCAGCTATGGCGGATCGTCGCTTGTCGCCAGCGGCCTGACCATGGGGCTGATCCTTGCGCTGACACGCCGGCGCACCCCCCATGGCCTGCCCGGGCGACGCCGGCCACAGGAGGGTTCGCAATGAGCGCGCCGCGCAAACCGCTGATCGCGCTGGCCGCCGGGGGCACCGGAGGGCATGTATTCCCGGCGCTTGCCGTGGCCGAGGCGCTTCGCGGTGCGGGCGTCGAGACACTTGTCATGACCGACCGCCGCGGCGCGCGCCTCATTCCTGCCGAGCACCGTGTCGTGCTTCCGGCCGCATCTCCCTTCCAGCGCGGTGCCATCACCCGCCTGCTGGCGATGGCCAAACTCGGCACCGGGGCGGGACTTGCGCTGCTGGTGATGCTGAAACGCCGGCCTGCGGCGATGGTCGGCTTTGGCGGTTACCCGTCCTTCGCGCCGTTGCTTGTCGCGCGCCTCCTCGGCGTGCCGTCGTTGCTTCATGAGCAGAACGCCTTTCTCGGGCGGGCCAATCATCTGCTGGCGCGCTGGACCGGCCATCTGGCGCTGAGTTGGGAGGGCACGCGCAATCTGCCGGCCCGTGTCAAAAGCTTCATTTCGGGCATGCCGGTGCGCTCGGCCTTCTTCACGATTGACCCGCGTCCGGCCAGCGCCGAGGGACCAGTATCCCTGACAGTCATTGGCGGGTCGCTTGGCGCGGCGGTCTTCGCCGATCTGGTACCGGCAGCCATCGCCACCCTGCCGGCACGGCTTCGGGCGCGGCTCAGCATCGTGCAGCAATGCCGGGCCGAACAGGCCGATGCGTTGCGGCGCTGCTATGCCGATTTGGGCGTGGCGGCCGAAATCGCCACCTTCTTCACCGACATGCCGGCGCGGCTTGCCGCCAGCGACCTGGTGATCGCCCGCGCCGGTGCCTCGACCGTCGCCGAGCTTGCTGCGGCCGGGCGCCCTGCCCTGCTGGTGCCCTTTGCCGGTGCCATGGATGACCATCAGACGGCGAATGCCCGGCAGTTCGAGACGGCCGGCGGTGGGCTTTGCCTTGCCGAGGCGGAGCTTGACGCCGCGCATCTTGGCATCGCCATCACCGATATTCTGAACAATCCCGACAGGCGCATCGAGATGGGCCGGGCGGCGCGCGGACTGGCCGCAACCGATGCCGCCGGGATCATCGCCTCGCAGGCGTTGATGCGGGCCGGACTCACCGACAGGACAGGGAGCGTGTCATGAGCGAGCTTCCCCTTTCCATCGGCACCCTGCATTTCACCGGCATCGGCGGCATCGGCATGAGCGGCATCGCCGAGATCCTGTTCGAGATGGGCTATTCGGTGCAGGGAAGCGACAGCGCCGAGAACGCCAATGTGCGCCGCCTTCGCGACAAGGGAATCAAGGTGATATGCGGGCAGAAGGCCGAGAATGTCGATGACGCCTCGATCGTCGTCATCTCGACCGCGATCCGGCCCGACAACCCGGAACTGGTCGCCGCGCGTGAACGCTTTCTTCCTGTTGTCCACCGCGCCGAGATGCTTGGCGAGCTGATGCGGCTTCGCTGGTCGGTGGCGGTCGCCGGCACGCATGGCAAGACAACGACCACCTCGCTTGTGGCCACGCTTCTTGACAGCGCCGGGGTCGATCCGACAGTGATCAATGGCGGCATCATCACCGGTTGGGGCAGCAACGCCAAGCTTGGCCATGGCCGGTGGATGGTTGTCGAGGCCGATGAAAGCGACGGCTCGTTCTCGAAACTGAACCCGACGGTCGCGGTCGTGACCAATATCGACCCCGAACATCTGGACCATCACGGCACCTATGAGGCGTTGGAACAGGCCTTCCTCAACTTCGTCGCCTCGATCCCCTTCTACGGGTTTGCGACGCTGTGCATCGACCATCCGGCGGTGCAGAGGATGATGGCCGGCATCAAGGACCGCCGGGTGATCACCTATGGCATGGCGGCGAATGCCGATGTGCGGGCGGTCAATCTGCGCCATGACGGACCGATGATGGTGTTCGATGTCATCCTGTCCGAGCGTACGGCCGGCGGGTATGAAATGATGCCGGAAGTGCGCTTCCCGATGCTTGGCGAGCATAATGTCCAGAACTGCCTTGCCGCACTGGCGGTGGCGCTCGAGATGGGGGTCACACCGGACCGGATCACCGCCGCGCTGGAGATGTTCGGCGGCGTCGGGCGAAGGTTCGAGACCAAGGGCGTCAGCGGCGGTGTCACCGTCATCGATGATTACGGTCATCACCCGGTCGAAATCCGGGCCGCGCTTCGTGCCGGACGGATGCTCTGCGGCACCAACAAGCTTGTCGCCGTTGTCCAACCGCATCGCTACAGCCGGCTTGCCGACCTGTTCGAGGATTTCTGCGGCTGCTTCAACGACGCCGACGAGGTGCTGGTGGCCGATGTCTACGCGGCCGGCGAGGCCCCGATCGACGGCATCGGGCGCGATGCTCTGGTAACCGGTCTTCGTGACCATGGTCACCGCGGGCCGGCCGCACTGGCCGGGCCGGACATGCTGGCCGGGGAAATCCTTGCGCGGACAAGCAGTGGCGACCTGGTGATGTGCCTTGGTGCCGGAGATATCACCGGCTGGGCGGCACAACTGCCTGCCGAGATGGACAATCTGCGGGAGAGTGGCGCATGACGAGCAGCCTCATCGATCGCCTGCCGCCGGTCCGCGGCGACTATGCCAGCGCCGTGCCGATGGCCAGACATACCTGGTTCGGCGTCGGCGGTCCGGCCGAGATCATCTTCAGCCCGGCCGATCATGACGATCTTGGCGATTTCCTGGCCGCCTGCCCGGCCGACATTCCGGTGCTGACCATCGGCGCCGGGTCCAATCTGCTGGTCCGCGATGGCGGTATCGACGGCGTCGTCATTCGCACACCGGCGCATATGACCGGCGTGACGCATGACGGCGAAGTTGTCACCGCCGGTGCCGGCGCGCTGGATGCCGATGTCGCCCGTCATGCCGCCCGCGCCGGACTTGCCGGACTGGAATTCCTGATCGGCATCCCGGGCACTGTCGGTGGCGGGCTGCGAATGAATGCCGGCGCCTATGGCGGCGAGTTCCGCGATGTCGTCATCCGGGCGCATGGCTTCGACCGGTCTGGCCGCGCCTTCAGTGCGAGCCCTGATGAAATGGGCATGGCTTACCGCCACAGCGACGCGCCGGCCGACTGGATCTTCACGCATGCCGAGTTTCGCGCCACCGCCGGCGACACCGCCGCCATCAAGGCGCGGATGAAGGACATCGTCGCCAGCCGCGGCGATGCCCAACCGCGCGGCGTTCGCACCGGCGGCAGCACTTTCGCCAATCCGCCTGGCGGCAAGGCCTGGCAGGAAATCGACGCCGCCGGATGTCGCGGCCTTGAAATCGGCAATGCGCTGGTCTCGGAAAAGCACTGCAATTTCCTGATCAACCGCGGCGGTGCCTCGGCGCATGACATTGAAAGCCTCGGCGAGACGGTGCGCCGTCGCGTCGCCGAACGTGGCGGACCACCCCTGCGCTGGGAAATCCGGCGCGTCGGACAGCTTGCCGACGGACAGGTCATGCCGGGTGAGGACAACAGGAGGAGCGAGGCATGACCGGAGAACGCGTCGCAGTCCTGATGGGAGGATGGACCTCCGAGGCACGGGTGAGCCGGGTGTCGGCGAGCTTCTGCGGGCAGGCCGCCCGCAATGCCGGCTGGGACGCTGTCGAGGTCGAGGTTGACCGGAACATCGCCCACACACTTGCCGACATGCAGCCGGCGCGCGCCTTCAACGCCCTTCATGGCCAGGTTGGCGAGGATGGCAACATCCAGGGGCTGCTCAACATCATGAACATCCCCTACACGCATAGCGGGTTGCTGGCATCGGCCATCGCGATGGACAAAATCCGCGCCAAGCGCATGCTGGCCGAGGTCGGGATCGCGGTGCCGGCCGACCTTGCGCTGGTCGAGGACAGCCATGTCTATCCTGCCGACTATACCGGTGCCCATGTGATCAAGCCGCGCAATGACGGCTCAAGCCTTGGCGTGGTCATTGTCGAGTCGGGCAACACCAGCCCGCCGGCGCGAAGCCAGTGGGATGTCGATTCCACGCTGATCGCAGAGCCCTTTATCCCGGGGCGCGAGCTGACGGTATCGGTCCTCGACGGTACCGCCCTGTGCGTCACCGAAATCAAACCCAATCTCGGTTTCTATGATTTTGACGCGAAATACGCGGCTGGCGGCTCGGAACATGTTCTGCCGGCCGACATTCCCAAGCCGGTGACGTTGTTGGCCTGCGACTGGGCCGAACGCGCCTACCGCCATCTTGGATGCCGCGGCGTGATCCGAGCGGATTATCGCTGGGATGGGGATCGCGACCAGCTCTACATGCTGGAAATCAACACGGTGCCGGGCATGACAGCCACATCACTGGTACCCGAACAGGCACGCTTTGTCGGCATGTCGGGCGAGGAACTCGTCAATCACCTTCTGGAGACGGCGCAATGCGACGATTGATCCCGTTTCTGAAATCACCCGAGCCGGTGCCGCGCGAACCGACCGAGACCGGTGTTGTGCGACGGCGCACGGGACCCGGTCTGACGGCAATCCTTCGCGGCAGTCTTGGTATCGGCATATGCGCGATGATCACTGTCGGCCTGGTCGAGCGCGAGCGCATTCTTGATGACATCATCACCGCAAGCGCGGAGTCGGGCCTGCGGCTGGAGACAATCGAGGTGCAGGGACGGGCACATACCCCGAAATCGGTCATCCTGGCCGTCAGCGAGCTGACACTTGGCGAACCGATGCTGACAATCTCGCTCGCCGCGCTGCATGAGCGTCTCTCGACCATCGGGTGGATCGACGATGTCGCCATCGAGCGCCGCATGCCATCGACCGTCCGCATCATCCTGACCGAGCGCGTCCCGATGGCGCTGCTCCAAACCGAAGCGGGGCATCGGGTAATCGACCGGACAGGTACCGTCATTTCGGGCGCCGACCCGTCGGCCTTCGGTCATCTGACCGTCGTCGCCGGCACCAGCGCGGCGGCGAATGCCGGCCCAATCCTGAACATCCTGCAGACCGAGCCGGAATTGTTCGCCGATGTCTGGGCGGTGACCTACCAGTCGGAACGCCGCTGGGACGTGCATCTTCGCAACGGCATCCGGGTCAGACTTCCCGAGACCGACCCGCGCACCGCCTGGTCGAAGCTCGCCATCATCGACCACAGCAAGCAGATCACCAACCGCGATCTGGCGGTGATCGACATGCGCGTTCCCGACCAGATGGTTGTCGAGCCCAACATTCCGGTCCGCGGACAGGGGAGAAACACATGAGCAGGAGGCAGAGATGAAATTGCGGCGTCGACGCAGCATAGGACGGCCCTTTGCAATTCTCGATATCGGCAGCACCAAGATCTGCTGCATGATCGGCGAGATCGATCGTCAGGGTGAGCTCCGGCTTCTTGGCCAGGGGACGCATGCCTCGGCCGGCATGCGCGCCGGCGAGGTGACTGTGCTGGCAGATTTCAGCAATGCCATCGGCCAGGCAGTGCAGAGCGCCGAGCGCGCGGCGGACCTGTCAATCGCATCGGTGACGGTCGTTCTTGCCGGCGGCAGTCCGCGCTCGCAGGTCCGCGCCCAGGACATGACACTCTCCGACAGCGCCGTCAGCCGTCGTGACATACGCCGCCTTCTCGACCGGTGCGGCACACAGTCCCTCGATCCGGCATTGCAGTTGATGCAGCTTCATCCGCTTCATTACAGTCTTGACGATGTGCGCGGCATTACCGATCCGACCGGCATGCGCGGCCGCCGCCTCGCCGTCGATTTCCTGAATGTCACCGCGCTGCGCACCAGCCTGACAAACATTCTGGAGGCGCTGGCGCTGAACCATCTGAGCGCGGAACGCTTCATACATGCCGGCTATGCAGCCGGGCTTGCCTGCCTGTCCGGCGAGGACCGTGACCTTGGCAGCACCGTTATCGATGTCGGCGGCGGCACATCTTCCATCGCCATTTTCATGGATGGCAAGCTGATCTACGCGGACACCGTGCCTGTCGGCGGCCAGCATGTGTCGACCGACATTGCCCGCATCCTGTCGACGCCGCTTGCCGAAGCCGAGCGTCTGAAAGCCGTGCATGGCTCGATCACACCTGTCGACACCATGGCGGCCGCCCCGTCGCCGGTGCGCGAGGCGCTGCAGCTTGGCATGTCCGACAATATAACCCTGCCCGGACTTGGCGATGTGATCGAGGCCGGCGGAAAGACGATTGAACGTCGGCTTCTCAGCGCCGTCATCAAGCCGCGGATCGAGGAAATCATCGAGCTTCTGATGGATCGCATGCGCGCCGCGCGGATGGATCATGCCGCCGGCAACCGTTTCGTGCTCACCGGTGGCACGAGCCAACTGACAGGTATCGCGGATTTCTGCGCGCAGCTTGTCGGCAGGAACGTGATCCTCGGCCAGCCGGCCGGGATCAGCAACCTGCCCGTCGAGGAAACCAGCCGGTCGAATGCCGCCGCCGTCGGTGCCCTCCTTCATGTCAGCAGGCTGGCCGAGGATGACCCGGCGGAGCGGCAAACCAGAACCCTGCCCCATGGGCCGATCGAAAGGCTCGGCGCATGGTTCCGGGACAATTTATGAGGAAGGAGCACACACCATGCGACCTTGTTTGATGTCTTTATCACAAATTTCCAGTGGCGGGGCCGGTAAAGCCCCGCATTCCAACGCTGCCATGCCAAGTGCATTTCGGGCGCAGGCAGCCCCATGGTCACCAACCGCAGAAGGGAGAGTCTCATGACCATCAATCTGTCCGTTCCCCAAACCATGCAGGAACTGCGTCCGCGCATCACCGTAGTCGGTGTTGGCGG
Source organism: Rhodobiaceae bacterium (assembly GCA_018624035.1). Classification (GTDB taxonomy): domain Bacteria; phylum Pseudomonadota; class Alphaproteobacteria; order Puniceispirillales; family Puniceispirillaceae; genus UBA8309. The sequence continues at coordinate 7,734 of JAAZUU010000053.1, forward strand.
CGCCGGCGGCAATGCCGTCAACAATATGATCAACTGCGATCTTGATGGCGTCGACTTCCTTGTCGCCAACACCGATGGGCAGGCCCTTGCCCATTCGCTCGCCAGCCGGAAGATCCAGCTTGGCAGCGCCATCACCCAGGGTCTTGGCGCCGGGTCGAAACCCGATGTCGGGCGCGCTGCCGCCGAAGAGAGCATCGAGGCGGTGATGAGCGAGCTTGCCGACTGCAACATGGTCTTCATCACCGCCGGCATGGGCGGCGGCACCGGCACCGGCGCAGCGCCGGTGATCGCCAGGGCGGCACGCGAGCGTGGCATCCTGACCGTCGGCGTCATCACCAAGCCGTTTGACTTCGAAGGTCAGCGCCGCATGGCCCAGGCCGAGGCCGGGATCGCCGAGATGCAGAGCTTTGTCGACACGCTGATCGTGATCCCGAACCAGAACCTGTTCCGGCTGGCCAATGAGCGCACCACCTTTGCCGATGCGTTCCATATGGCCGACACCGTGCTTCATCAGGGTGTTGCCGGCGTCACAGATCTGATGATCAAGCCCGGCCAGATCAATCTGGACTTTGCCGACATCCGCGCGGTGATGGGCGAAATGGGCAAGGCGATGATGGGCACCGGCGAGGCGTCCGGCGACGGTCGCGCAACACAGGCCGCCGAGGCGGCGATCAACAACCCGCTGCTCGACGATATCTCGATGCAGGGGGCCAGTGCCGTGCTGATCAATGTCACCGGCGGCATGGACATGACCCTGTTCGAGGTCGATGAGGCCGCCAACAGGATCCGCCGCGAGGTCGATACCGACGCCGTTATCATCTTCGGATCAACTTTCGATGAAAAACTCGAGGGTGTGATGCGGGTGTCGATTGTGGCCACCGGCATCGAGGCCAACATGCAGACGCGGGAACGCCCGACATTCATCCAGGCACCGATCACCCGCAAATCAACCATCATCTCGGCACCGACCACGATGCCGGCGGCACCGGCAGCACCGACCGCCCCGGCAGCCGCGGCCGGTGAGGCCACGCCGATGGTCGCATCTGCGGGCAAACCGTCCATCGAAGCCACGCCGGAGACGACCGGCGAACACGCCAAGGTGACGGCGGATACCGGATCGACAAGGGATGAGGCGGCGTCGGAGGCGGAAATCGACCCGGCACCGTCACAGGCGGCTTCTGCCCCTGAGACGGACAACGAGGGCACCGGTGCCGCCGAGGCCGAAACGGCAACGGACAACCAGGACGGTGCCATCATACCCGGCTTTGTGCCAACCAAGGCATCGCGCTCCAGACTGGCCTTCCTGTCAAGCGACCGCGCCGCCACGACAGACCTGACGGCACCGGACACATCCGAGCCCGGTGATGAACAGCAGATGTCGATTGATGACGCCATCGCCAAACAGAGCGCGGTGGCCTTTGGCAGCGGCATGTCGGCATCACCCGAGATCGCGCCGGCGGCCGAGACCACCACAGATCAGGAACCTGCCATGGTTGGCGACACCGTTGACGAGGTGACGGCGGCCCGCAAGCCCTTTATCCCGGGGGCACCAGCGGCGATGCCCGAGGATGAAGCCATTCCCGACGCGGCACCAGCCGGTGGAAAGACAAGCCTGATCAACAAGATCTCGCGCCTGTGGACCGAAAAGCCGCAGGAAGACGCCACACCGGAACGTCGTGAGCCGGCAGTGGAAGCAGGATCTGTCACCACCGGGGACGTCGCTGCCGAACCAACAACGGCCGCGCCCGAGGCGGCACCGTCGATCCTCGACCTGCCACGCGCCGATGCGATGAGCCGTATCCCGGAATCCGCCGGCACGACAACGCTTGACCGGCCGGCGGATGATCTGGAAATTCCGGCCTTTCTGCGCCGCCAGGCCAACTGACGAGCCGGTTCGCAACATCCCTTCACAACAGAGCCCGGCCGCGTGCCGGGCTCTTTTTCATGGCATGCCCCCGTTTTCCTGTCCGGCGATCCGGCGCGCCTTCACAAATCCAGCGAGGTTGCCACAAATCCAGAAGGGCCCTCACAAATCCAGAAGGGTCTGCACAGCGGATTTGTAACAACCGGTAACCAAATGTGATTTGATTATGGACCGGCACTGCTTCTTAATGCATTCGTGGTCAAGCCGGAGCGGTTGCGACCCCAAAAGAAAAACAAGACGTCAGGGTGTAGCGCGAATGCTCGGGGACCAGTCAATGATCAGTGACAAGCCATTGTCAGGTTCACGGCAAGTCTCTTCGATGCAAAATACACTGCAGTCTCCCATGCAGAGCACGGTCGCCGGAACCATTTCCTTCGATGGTGTCGGCCTTCATTCCGGTCGGTTCGTCCGCGTCGCCATCCACCCCGCCCCCGCCAATAGCGGCATTCTGTTCCGTCGCATCGACATTACCGAAAGCCGCCAGACCATTGCCGCCCGCCCCGACTCCGTTCGCGAGGCGAGGCTGTGCACCCGCATCGTCAATGATGATGGCGTCGGTCTGGAAACGGTTGAGCATATCATGGCCGCCTTTGCCGGGCTTGGCGTTGACAACGCCATCGTCGAGATAGACGGCGGCGAGGCGCCAATTCTGGATGGCAGCAGCCTGCCGGTTGTCGAGGCCATCAACCGCGCCGGCGTCCGGCAGCTTGGCAGCAGACGTCGGGTTCTTGTTGTGACGGCACCCGTCGCGGTCGAACATGGCGATGGCTGGGCAAGGCTCGAGCCATGTGAACGGCTCGAGATCGATGCCGAAATTGAATTTGACGACACCGCCATTGGCCGCCAGCGTTTCCATTACCGCCACGGCGCGGGATCGTTCGAACGTGACCTGGCGGCGGCTCGCACATTCTGCCTGATGCGCGATGTGGCGGCGATGCAGAATGCCGGCCTCGCCCTCGGCGGGTCACTGAACAATGCGGTCGTGGTAGAGGATGGTGCGGTTCTCAATGATGGCGGTCTTCGCATGGAACGCGAATTTGTGCGTCACAAGATCCTGGATTGCCTTGGCGACCTCTATCTTCTTGGCATGACGATGCGCGGCAGAATGACAGCGTCACGTCCGGGCCATGCCATGTGCGCCAAGCTGATCAGCACCCTCTGGAATTCGCCCGCCTGCTTCCAGATCATCGAGGATGGCGCGGCTGTCGACCATTCCGACGGCTATGTTCTGCCGGAAGTCGCCGCCGCCGCCGCGGTCTAGTCGCCCCCGGGGCAGTCATCGTCAATCCGAAACCTGCCCGTCCGGTGCCAGTCCGGCACCAGCCCGAGTTCCCTCTGGCAGCTATCTGCCGTCCGCCGCACCGCCGAGACATCTGGCGTCTTTTCACCCGCCTCACTTGCGGCTATTGTGGGCTGGCATCGTGCATGCCAACCGATGCCGCACCGTGCATCAGACCTGCCGCCCCCGTGGAGAGCCGCCTTGGCCAAGTTCTTTCTGACATCACTAGCCCCTGTCGCCATGCTTGCGATTGCCGGATGCGCCTCACCCGAACCGCTTGAACAGGTCGAGCGGCCGGCAGGAACGCTCTATGACGAGGCGTTGACACTTGCGGCGGAAGGCGATCCCGGCAAGGCCGCGCCCAAATTCGAGGAGGTCGAGCGACAGCATCCCTATTCGGAACTCGCCGTTCGCTCGCAGATCATGGCCGCCTGGTCGTTCTATCAGGACAACAACTATCCACGCGCTGTCGCCTCGCTTGACCGGTTCATTGAACTCAATCCGGCCGATGGCATGGTTGAATATGCCTATTATCTGCGCGCGCTTTGCTATTATGAACAGATTGTCGATGTCGAGCGCGACGCCGAGATGACACTGCTGGCGATGAACGCCTTCGACGAAATGCTGCTTCGCTTTCCACAGGGAACCTATAGCCGCGATGCAAGGCTGAAAGCCGATCTGACACGCTCACACCTTGCCGGCAAGGAAATGGCGGTCGGCCGGTTCTACAGCGAACGCGGCCATTATGCCGCCGCGCTGCGCCGGTTCGCGCAAGTGGTGCGCGAATACAAGACAAGCAACCAGACCCCGGAGGCGTTGTACCGGATGGTCGAAGCCTATCTTGCGCTTGGCCTGACCGAGGAAGCCGACCGTGTCGGGTCGGTCGCCGTCTACAACTATCCCGACTCGTTCTGGACCGGGGAATTGCTGGCGCTTGCCGAGGACCCGCAACGTTCGCTTCCCAAGGGCATGTTCCAGCGCGCCATTGAATCCGTGTCCGACCTGTTTGATCGCTAGCCATGCTGCACAGCCTGACGGTCTCCAATATCGTTCTCATCGAGCGGTTGACGCTGACCTTCGAGCGTGGGCTGACCGTGCTGACGGGCGAGACGGGCGCCGGTAAATCGATCCTTCTGGACGCGCTGGGACTGGCACTCGGCAGCCGTGCGGATTTCCGCCTCATCCGCGAGGGCGAGTCAGCCGCGCAGGTGTCGGCTGTCTTCCATCTGCCGGCGGATCACGCGGTGTGGGACCGTCTTGCCGAGGCCGATATCCAACGGGATGACGAACTGATCCTGCGCCGCCGCCTGAAAAGTGACGGGAAATCATCGGCCAGCATCAATGATGTGCCGGTGTCGGCGGCGCTGCTTCGTGACATCGGCGACGCGCTGGTCGAGATTCAGGGCCAGTTCGAGGGACGCGGCCTGCTCGACTTGTCAACGCATCTCGGGCATATCGACCGTGCCGCCAATCATGACGATATTCTCGAAAAACTGCGCTCCGGATGGACCAACTGGCTGCAGGCCCAACGCAACCTGGCGCAGGCGAAACGCGATCTTGAAGCTGCGCGCGCCGAGGAGGAATGGCTTCGCGATGCGGTGCAGCAGCTTGATATGCTGGCCCCGCACGCAGGTGAAGAGGACGAACTGTCCGCCGAACGCGAACGCCTGTCGAATGTCGGGCGCATTGGCGAGGGTCTGGCTGTCGCCGACGATGCGATTTTCGGTGACAGTGGCGCCCAGGCCATCATCGGTCGTGCCCGCGCCGCGCTCGACAGGGTGGCACCGCTGGCCGGCGGGTTGCTTGATGAGGCGCAGGCAGCACTCGGCCGGGCCGATGCAGAGCTTGCCGAGGCGGCCGCCACCATCAGCAGCGCCGGTCATGAGCTTGAAAGCGACCCGAAGCGCCTGCAGAGCGTCGATGACCGGCTGCATGAACTGCGCCAGCAGGCTCGCAAACATGATTGCACCCCGGATGAGCTTGCCGCGGTCCATGAACAGCTTGCGACAAGCCTTGCCGGCATCGAGGATTCCGCCGGAGCGCTTGCTGAACTTGCCGACAATGAACGGCAATGGCGTGACTACTACCAGCAGGTGGCGGCGGTTGTCGCCGGCAACCGGCTGAGGGCGGCGACGAGGCTCGATGCGACGGTCACGGCGGAACTGCCGCCGCTGAAACTCGAGGGGGCAAGCTTTGCCACCGCAATCACCGATCTGCCGCCCGAAAAGTTCGGACCGCTTGGCACACAGCAGGTTCGCTTCGAGGCCAGCACCAACAAGGGGATGAAGGCGGGACCGATTGACCGCATCGCCTCGGGTGGCGAACTGGCGCGTTTCCTGCTGGCGCTGAAGGTGGCGCTGGAGGGGGATGCGGCCGGCCGGACATTGATTTTCGACGAGGTCGATTCCGGCGTTGGCGGGGCTGTGGCGGCCGCGGTTGGCGAAAGGCTGGCACGGCTTGGCGAGACCACCCAGACGCTTGTCGTGACGCACTCACCGCAGGTTGCGGCAAAGGGCGACCATCATATGCGGATCGCCAAGACGGCGACGGACATTGGCATGATCAGCGCCACTGAACCCCTGTCGGATGAGGACCGCACCGAGGAAATCGCCCGCATGCTTGCCGGCGAACAGATCACCGCCGAGGCCCGCGCCGCCGCGCTGGCTCTTCTGGAGCGCTGGCGTGACTGACCGGCAGACTGTTATGGAACTGCGCCCGGGCACCACGCCACCATCCGAGATGGACAGCGACGCCGCGGCCGGGGAACTGGCCGCCCTTGCCGCCGCCATCGCCTGGCATGATGAGCGCTATCATGGCGAGGATGATCCGGCGATCAGCGATTCCGATTATGACGCGCTGGTGGCCCGCAACCGAGATCTTGAGGCCGCCTTCCCCGATCTTGTGCGTGATGACAGCCCCAGCCGGCGTGTTGGCGCGCCGGCCGCGGCCGGATTTGGCAAGGTGCGGCACACAAGGCCGATGCTGTCGCTCAATAACGGTTTTTCCGATGAGGATATCGCCGATTTCGTCACCCGCGTGAAGCGCTTCCTGTCGCTTGCCGATGACGCCCCCCTCGGCTTCACCGCCGAGCCGAAGATCGATGGGCTGTCGCTGTCGCTGCGGTATGAGGAAGGCAGGTTCGTGCAGGCCGCCACCCGCGGAGACGGCACCGAGGGCGAGGATGTAACAGCGAATGTGCGGATGGTCGATGCGGTGCCGGCCCGCCTCGCCGGCACACCGCCTTCCATCCTCGAGGTGCGCGGCGAGCTGTATATGGACCGCGCCGATTTTCTGGCCCTGAACATGGCGCAGCAGGATTCCGGCGGCAAGATATTCGCCAACCCGCGCAACGCCGCCGCCGGATCGCTGCGCCAGAAGGACCCCGCCGTCACGGCATCACGACGGCTGCAATTCTTCGCCTATTCGCTTGGCGAGGTCAGCGCCCCGCTTGCCGACACGCACATGCTGAGCCTCGAGGCGTTGTCGGATATGGGATTCAGCATCAACCCGCTGTCCCGGCGTTGCGATGAAGTGGCCGACCTGCTGGCGGTCTATGGCGAGATTGGCGCGGCGCGGGCCGATCTCGGCTATGACATTGACGGTGTCGTCTACAAGGTCGACAGACATGATTATCAGGCCCGGCTTGGCCAGGTGGCGCGCGCGCCGCGCTGGGCGCTGGCGCACAAATTTCCCGCCGAGCAGGCCGAGACGCTGCTGAACGCCATCGACATCCAGGTCGGGCGGACCGGCGCGCTGACACCGGTGGCGCGTCTTGCACCGGTCACCGTCGGGGGCGTTGTTGTCTCGAACGCGACGCTTCACAACGAGGATGAAATTCGCCGCAAGGACATCCGTGTCGGCGACCGGGTGGTGATCCAGCGGGCCGGTGATGTGATCCCGCAGGTTGTACGGGTGATTCCGGAGGCGCGGCCCGCCGAAAGCACCGAGTTTGTTTTCCCCGAGACATGTCCGGAATGCGGGGCACCAGCAAATCGGCCCGAGGGCGAGGCGGTGCGACGCTGTACCAACAGCCTCGAATGCCCGGCTCAGCGCCTCGAATGGCTGAAGCATTTCGTCTCGCGCGATGCCTTCGATATCGAGGGGCTTGGCGCCCGCCAGATCGACCAGTTCGTCGAGCTTGGCTGGGTCAGACGACCGGCCGACATCTTCCGCCTTGCGGCCCGGCGCACGGAAATGGCCGAACTTGACGGCTATGGTGATGTTTCGATCGGCAACCTTCTGGCGGCCATCGAGGCGCGACGCGAGATCGGGTTTGAACGGTTCATCTTCGCGCTTGGCATCCGCCAGATCGGCCAGGCGACAGCGCGTATCCTGGCGCTGCATTTCACGCGGCCGGAGGAGATGCTGGCCGCGCTGTCGCCGCCGGCCGATCTCGAGACCACCACCGCCGAGCTGGTGGCCATCGACCAGATTGGCGAGGCCATGGTGGCCGATCTGATCGGGTTTTTCGCCGGCGACAGCAACCGCGCCGCGGTCGAGGATCTGCTGGCGCAGCTCAGCGTCGTGCCGCCGGAGCGCCCGGCGGAGGACAGCGCGGTCAGCGGCAAGACGATTGTCTTTACCGGCACGCTGGCCGGCATGTCGCGGGCCGAGGCCAAGGCGCGCGCCGAATCCCTGGGGGCCAAGGTGTCGGGTTCGGTCTCGGCGAAGACGAATTACCTTGTCGCCGGCGCCGATGCCGGATCAAAGGCCCGCAAGGCTACCGAGCTTGGCGTGACCGTCCTCAACGAGGATGAATGGCTGGCGATGATCAGCGGGGACGGGCCCGGCTAGACCGGACAGCTGGACCGGACAGCCAGGCCGGACAGCCAGACCGGACAGCTAGACCGGCGCGCAGGCGGCGGCGAGCCAGTCAAGACACTCGCTCTCGTCCTCAAGCTCAGGTGTCAGCACCGCCAGCACCCGCGCGTGATAGTCGTTCAGCCAGGCGCGCTCGGCCGGCAACAACATCTCGACATCGACCAGCCGCCGGTCGATCGGGCACAGGGTGATGGTCTCGAACCCCATGAACCCGTCCGCGTCCGGCGCGGTGACGGTGATCAGTGTCTCGGTGCGGATCCCCCATTCACCGGCCCGGTAGCATCCCGGCTCGTTCGACAGAAGCATGCCTGGCTCGAGCGGCACGGTGCCACGCTTGGAAATGCTTGCCGGCCCTTCATGAACCTGCATCACATGCCCTACCCCGTGGCCGGTGCCATGCGCATAATCGAGGCCGACCGCCCACATCGGCGCGCGCGCCAGCGCGTCAATCTGCTGGCCGGTGGTGCCTTTCGGAAAACGCGCCGTCGCCACCGCTATGTGGCCACGCAGAACAGCGGTAAAGGCGGTGATCATAGCCGCCGTTGGCGTGCCGATGGCAATGGTGCGGGTGATGTCGGTGGTGCCATCATTGTAATGCGCGCCGGAATCGACCAGCAGCAGGCTGTCCTCGACAAGCATTTTGTCCTGCCCCTCGACGGCACGGTAATGCACGATCGCGCCATTCGGCCCGGACCCGCAGATCGTCTCGAAGCTTGAGGCCAGAAAGCGCGGGCTTGCCTGTCGCAGCCGCAGCAGATGCGCCGCAATCCCGGTCTCCGGCAACCCGCCTGCCGCACCGCTGTCAAGCCAGCTGAGGAAACGCGCCATGACAGCGCCATCCTCAATATGCGCGCGGCGGGTGCCGGCAAGCTCGGCGTCATTCTTCAATGCCTTCATCGCCGTGACCGGGCATGGCGCGGCGACAGGATCGATATCCGCCTCGGCAAGCGGCGCGTGAAGCTGTTGCGGCAGGCTGTCGGGGTCGAACATCACCCGTGCCCGGCCGGCATAACCGGCGCGCGGGTCGATGAGATCGGCGAACCGCGCCAGCGGCACGATCGCCACCTCATTCGCCAGATCACCTTCCATCACAGGTGCCAGACGATGCTGGTCACCAAGCAGGATCAGGCCGTTCTCGCGATGATACAGCGCGAACAGCAGATTGATCGGCGTGTTCGCCAGATCGGTGCCGCGGATATTCACCAGCCAGTTCACCGCATCGGCGCGGCTGATCACGGCGGCCTCGCACCGCGCCGCCTGAAGACGCGCCGACAGTGCGGCGAGCTTGTCCGCCATCGACTGGCCGGCCACGCGATCAGGCATCCTGAACGGGCGCGATGGCGCGATGTCAGGACGGTCCTGACGCCACAGCGCGTCGATGGGATTGTCAGGATCTGCGACAAGCTCCACCCCGGCCTTGAGGCAGATATCCCGCAGCCTCTCGAAGCCACGCACGGTGACTAGCCGCGGATCGACACCGATACGCGTGCCGTCGGCATGCGCATCATTCAGGAAACTGCCAAGGTCGGCCTCAGGAAGGGTGAAGGTTCGCCACAGATCCGGATCCGACTGGCTGGCCATCTGAAGGGTGTAGCGGCCATCGCTGAACAGCGCCGCCTCGCCGGGCAGAATCACTCCGAAACCGGCCGATCCGGTGAAACCGCTGATGAAGGCAAGCCGTTCCTCGCGCGCCGGCACCTCTTCACCCTGGAACATGTCCTCGCGGCCGACATACCAGCCATCAAGACCGCGCCGCGACAGGATCGCCCGCAGGTCGGCAAGCTTGTCCGAGGGGGTGGTATTGGTCATGCTGGCAGCCCGGAAGATGTGGTCGAGGGGCGATCAGGATGCCATAGAGACCGACGCAGGCCAAGCCGCGCCGGACGCATGACCAGCGTTGTCCATTCGCCGATCCGGATGCGCCTTGCCAGCCGCAACCCCTGCCCGGCATAGCGGCGTTCGACCATTGTCGCCTGATGGTTCAGGATGCCTGACAGGATCAGCCAGCCACGATCCGACAGGCAGGCCTGCTGATCGCCGGCCATCTGGCACAGCGGCCGCGCCAGAATGTTGGCAAGGATAGTCTCGAACGGCCCCGCGGCGCGCAGCTGCCGCACAGCATAGCCCTGGACATGGAGGGTACGCAGGCGGCG